>DASREY010000085.1:0-17556 GCA_035651775.1 Terriglobales bacterium | reverse complement strand
AAGGCAGTCGCCAGACCGGTGAGGCCGCCAATCAGGACAATCAGCGGCAGGCGGCTCTTATGAAATCCAATGGCCTCGGCCGCGGCTTCAATCGGAAAGGGCGAATAGGTATCAATCTTGCGATAACCGTCGGCATACACCTTTTCCGCGGCCTCCACCAACTCGGTGGGAGTTTCAAATTCCGCCAGATAGCCGAAAACGGAGGGATGCTTCATGCGTGCTTCGCCTCCGCATGTTTCACCTCTGCCTCAGGCAGAAGCAGCTTCATCTCTGAAATCGAAATTGCCGGCAGCGTGCGCAGGAACAGCAGCATAAACGTGGTGAACATTCCCAGGGTCCCGATGAAAATGGCCCAGTCATATTTGGTGGGCACGTAATGCCCCCAGGAGCTGGGCACAAAGTCGCGGTGCAGGCTGACTACAACGATAATGAATCGCTCCAGCCACATACCCACCAGAATCACGCAGGAGATGACAAACAGCCAGAACGTGCTGGTGCGGAACTTCTTGCTCCAGAAAACCTGCGGGATGACGATATTGCAGGCAATCAGCGCCCAGTAGCAGTAACGATAAGGCCCGAACAGGCGATTGTTGGTCATGAACCACTCAAACTTGTTATTACCGAACCAGGCCATGAAGGCTTCTACCGCGTAACCGTAAGCCACAATCAAACCCGTAGCCAGCATCAACTTGGCGGAGTTCTCCAGATGGCGCATGGTGATCATGTCTTTCAAGCCGTACAGGGAACGAATAGGAATGGCCAGGATCACGACCATGGCAAATCCGGAATAAATAGCGCCGGCAACAAAGTAAGGCGGAAAGATGGTCGTATGCCAGCCCGGAAGGACTGAAATAGCGAAGTCGAAGCTCACCACCGTGTGCACCGAAAGCACCAGGGGAGTAGCCAATCCAGCCAGAATGAGATACGCAGCCTCATAACGGACCCAGTGCCGCGCCGAGCCGCGCCACCCCATGGCCAGCATGCCATAGATCATGCGCTGCCATTTGCGCGGAGCATGGTCGCGCAGGGAAGCCAGATCGGGAACCAGGCCCACAAACCAGAACAGCAGCGAGACACTGAAGTATGTCGAGACCGCAAATACGTCCCAGATCAGCGGACTGCGGAACTGCGGCCACACCCCCATTGTCAGCGGCACGGGAAAGAGCCAGTAAGCCGCCAGCCAGGGACGCCCGGTGTGAATCAAGGGGAAAAGTCCGGCGCACATCACAGCGAACAGCGTCATGGCTTCAGCAAAACGGTTAATGGAGTTGCGCCACGATTGTTTCAACAAAAACAGAATGGCGGAGATGAGCGTGCCGGCGTGACCAATACCGATCCACCATACAAAGTTAACAATGGCAAATCCCCAGCCTACCGGGATATTGACGCCCCAGATGCCAACACCTTTATAGAAAAGCCAGGCGATCGCCATCAGCATCACGTTCATGATGCTGAAGGTGACCAGAAACGCCCCGAGCCACCATAGCGGCGTCCCCCTGCGAACAATAATGGCGCTGATCTTTTCCGTGATGGTCGCAAAGGTATGGCCCGGTTCGACTACAGGGAACACTCCCACCTGGGTTGCGTCTTCGCCTGGGCGTTGGATATGCGTACTCATGAATGCTCCGCCTGCTGTTTTTCAGATTCGCTCATCAATTCCGGATTGGGATTGGTAACCTCCGCTAGATACGTGGTGCGCGGACGCGTATTCAGGTCCTCGGCCAGCATCCCGTAATTATGCGAGAGCGCCTTGAGCCTGGTTACCCGGCTCTGAGGATCATTGAGATTGCCAAACACAATCGCATCGGCCGGACACGCCTGCTGGCACGCCGTCTTGATTCTGCCATCCGCAATCTGCTGACCGGCCTCTTCCGCCTCAATACGCGCATGATTGATGCGCTGCACGCAGTAGGTGCACTTTTCCATGACACCGCGGCTGCGCACGGTGACATCCGGATTGTTGAGCAGCTTGAATTGCGGCGTTTCAAAGTCGGAGTACAGCATAAAGTTAAAGCGCCGCACCTTGTATGGGCAGTTATTGGAGCAGTACCGCGTGCCCACGCAGCGGTTGTAAACCATATCGTTCAGGCCTTCGGTGCTGTGTACGGTCGCCCCTACCGGGCAAACCACCTCGCAGGGCGCATTCTCGCATTGCATGCACGGCACCGGCTGGAAGTGCGTCTTGGGATTATCCAGGTCGCCGTGAAAATAATGATCGATGCGGATCCAGTGCATCTCGCGTCCGCGGGTTACCTCAAATTGTCCCACAACGGGAATATTGTTTTCCGACTGGCAGGCAACCACGCAGGAGCTGCACCCGATGCAGGAATTCAAATCAATCGCCATGCCCCACTTGTACGGGGTCGTCTTGGAGTCGTATGAATGCTCATCGGGTTTGTACATCGTGAGGCCAGGCGACTTCGACTCGTACGGCTCGAATGCTTTCTCAGAAAATTCCTGTTGGGCGAAGTTGGGGTGCTCCTGGTATTCCTTCAGCGTCGCCGTTCGCACAATTCCCCGATTTTTCCACTCCTCTACGCCCGGCTCGAACTCGACGGTGTGATGAATATGGACCGCGGCAACCTGGTGCGCTTCCCCTGTCACGCGAACATTCACGCCGCTGAGCACTTGAGGATTGTCACTGGCCGAGACCAGGTATGCGTTGTAACCATGCCCATTGCCGGTGCGGCCCGCCCAACTGCGGCCGTAGCCCAGATGCAGGTTGATGCAGTCGTCAGGCATTCCCGGAATGACCCACGCCACCGTTTCCAGCTTGCGGCCGTCCACTTCCAGCTCGACCATGTGATCGCTGGTAATGCCTAATTTCTTGGCGGTATTAAAACTGAACAGAGCGGCGTTGTCCCAGGTGAACAGCGTAATGGGCTGCGGAAGCTCCTGTAACCATCCATTGTTGGCGAAGCGCCCGTCATAAATAACCGGACTGGGGCGCAACACCAGCTCCAATCCTTCTGCCGGCTTGGCCTGCGCCGCGGGAATTGCGGCTGCGCGCGCACTTACCTTCTTCTCAGGCAGCGCCTCACCAGGAATAAAGCCGTCGTGCAATGCCTTGCGCCACCATGCATCGAAGTCTGCGCCATTGTGCTGCGACTTCCAGTACTCCATTACCCACTCACGGCTATTGAGGTCGGGGTGGTCGGTGAACGCACCTAACACCTCGTGCGCAGTCTTGCCGCCATATAAAGGATCAATCAGCGGCTGGATGATGCTGAATGTTCCCTCTGAGGTGCGGGCATCGCCCCATGATTCCAGGTAATGCGCGGCATTGATGTGCCACTGACAGAGCTGCGCGGTCTCATCCTGATAAAGGCCAGTATGCACGCGATAGGGGACCTTCAGCAGAATGCTCTCCTGCTTCCACTCCGGATGCCCATCGCCACTTTCGGCGTGCAGATGCGCGAACTTCAAATCCGCCGGGGCCGTGTAAACCGGATTGCTGTCAATAATGATCAGCACATCAACTTTTTTTGCCTCGATATCGCGCGCCAGATCGTGCAGCGATTCGATATGGCTGGTAAAACCGTCAGGAAGAACCGCGACCGAATCAACATAGGTTACGGTCTTGCTGGTATTTCCCAGAGCGTCGTTGATGGCATGGACTAGCGCGTGCACCGCCGGCGGTTGCGTCTCACCAGCCATGACCAGACTCGTGCCGCGATGACTCTGCAGATCGGCCGCAACTGCATCCACAAACTTGGCGGAGTCGCCCTCCACGGCAGCGCCGCTGCCTACCCCCAGCTTGCCTGCAATCGCCCGCGCCAGAGTTTCAATTTGCGTCGCCTTGACAGGCAGGCGATGGTCCGCCTTTCCGCCAGTAACCGACAGGATGCTCTCAATTGCATACAGCCGGTTAGGATTTCCCTCTTCCACCTTGCGCCGCTTGCCGAAGGCGCCGGCATAACGCAGGAAACCACCGTTGTTGACGGGTGAAAGAAAATCGGCGTCGAGCGAAAGAATTACACCGGCGCTTTCAATCTTGTATTGCGGCCTGAGCGGCTGGCCAAATGCCATTTGCGCTCCCGCGCGCCCATTGTCATGATTCACCGGCTCCCAGACATGCCACTTGGCTTGCGGTAAGGCCTTGAGCACAGTTTTCATCTGGCTGGCCAGCGTAGGCGAGGTGAAGTCGCCGGTAAGGAAACGGAGCCCCGCTCCCTGCTTGGCTTTCTGGGCATTCAGGGGCACTTGCAAAGCAGCGAGAAAGCCTCCCCAGGTTCGCACTTCGCCCATCTCGACAATGGTCTGTGAGCGGTCAGGGTCGTAAAGACCGAGCACAGAAGCCTGCGTAAAAACGTCGCTGCCCATGCTGCCGGCTGGATGCCCAGGGTTTCCATCCACTTTAATAGGACGGCCCATGTCGCTCTTCACCAGCACCGGCCGGGTGAGAGCGCCCAGCGGCATTGCGCTGGCAAAATAAAGCGGCTTGCCGGGAATAACCTCTTCCGGCTGGCGGACGTAAGGAACGATGTATTCCGTCGGCTGCTTGGTGCAGGCGCTCAGCCCGGCCAGCGCCAGGGATGCGCCCATCAGCTGCAGGAAGTTGCGGCGCGAAACGCCGTCAGTCCACTCGGAGGCGTGCCGCGGGAACTCGCGATGCAGCATCTCCTTGAACTCTTCGGTCTCAGCTAATTCCTCCAGGCTGCGCCAATAGCGCTTGCCTTTCGCCTGACTCAGCTTCTCGCGGACTGCAGCCAGATCAAGCTTGCCGGGCTGGGTCTTTGGCGCCGGCGGCTTCAGTCTCTCGTCTTTGCAGTTTTTGCTCATTCAGCTCGTCGTATCCCTGTTCAAATCGAGTGCTCTAGCGATGGCAGGTGGAGCAGCTTGTAAGGTCTGCCACCTTGCGTAAGTTGTATTCCTTGCGCAAAACCGTGCCCATCGCCAACTGATCGGTAAAGATTGGCGTGCTTCCATCGGCAAGTTTCACGGTCACCGGATTTTGCGCGCTGGGCGGTTCGTACTTCATGCTGAAGACCTGATCGCCCTGCTCTTTTCCGTTCACCACAATGGTCTTGGGACGTATATATTTTTCCGGCTCACGATGGCAGCTCAGACACCACTCCATCTGCAGGGAGTGCTCCATGTACATCAGGGGCATCTTGTCCACCTGGCCATGGCAGCTCTGGCAACCGACGCCCTTACTGATATGAATACTGTGGTCGAAATACACGAAGTCAGGCAGATCGTGCACGCGGATCCATTCCAGCGACTTGCCCGTGGCATAGCTCTGCCGCACCGGCTCCAGCATGGGCTGAGTGCTCCAGATCTGAGCATGGCAGTTCATACAGGTCTTGGTAGGGGGAATACCGGCAAAGTTGGAATCTTCTACCGAGGTATGACAGTAACGGCAATCGAGTCCCATGCCGCCGACGTGGTGCTGGTGGCTAAAAGGAGGTGTTTGCACGCGGGCTTCGTGCTGACGGGTAACGTAAGGCGAGCGCTGCAATTCGGCCAGCACCGCACCTACGGTGACCAGAATGAACAGCCCACCCAAAATTGACATCCGCGCCAATGAATTGGCACTGCGATGAAAGATCTGCGCCATCGGGCGAATTATTCCTTGCAGCCCCTTTGCGTCCGGGTCTGCGGTTACAGCTTCTATATATATTTAAGAGCTATGACTGATGAATACGACTACCACTATTATGCAAACTGGTGATTATAGCAGGTGCGGCGAATTTGTCACGACAAGAAATCTTCTGGTTTATTTCGGTGTTCAAAATCTTGCCGGTTCAAAACGGTTCAAACAATTCGATCATCCCAACCGTGCGCAACAACTCTGCGTTTCGGGATAGCCTGAGAACTCCGCGTTCATCAGCCTCTACCTGCGGCGGAATTCATGGGTTCCCAACAGTTACAAACTGAGTGCTGCTCTTCAATTCTGCTCTCCTTGTGCTTTCTCCATGTCTCTGGGTTCTGGGTGGTAAAAAATGCGACCCGGAGAACACGCGCCCGCGCCTTCGCATCTCATTGCAGAGAATCCCTAAGGAGAAAACAATGAACGCATCTGATGTCTTGGTCGAATCATTAATGGATTGGGGTGTCGAGGTAGTTTTTGGCTTACCCGGCGACGGCATTAACGGCGTGATAGAGGCTTTGCGCGTGCGTCAGGATAAGATTCGCTTCGTGCAGTTCCGCCATGAAGAGTCGGCCGCGTTTGCCGCGTGCAGCTATGCAAAATTCACTGGAAAACTGGGAGTGTGCCTGGCCACCTCAGGACCAGGCGGCATCCATCTGCTTAACGGACTTTACGATGCAAAGCTCGATGGCGCCCCCGTACTCGCCATCACGGGATTGCCCTATCATGACCTTATCTGTACCTTCACCCAGCAAGATGTGGAATTAGATAAACTCTTCCAGGATGTTTGTGTCTACAACACCCGTGTGATGGGCCCGACTCACGTGGAGAACGTAACGGACCTGGCCTGCCGAACGGCTCTGGCTTATCACGGCGTCTCTCACATCAGTCTTCCCGCGGATGTTCAGGACCAGGCCGTCAGCGGGCGGCAGCGCTCCAAGCGCAATATTCCTCACCATTCCTCGGATGTGTTTGCCCGCAGCGCCCGCCTTCCCGAACTCGACGACCTGCGGCGCGCGGCCGACATTCTGAATGAAGGCAAGAAAGTCGCCATCCTGGCTGGACGCGGAGCCCTTCACGCCACTGACGAATTGGAACAAACCGCCGATGCTCTGGGAGCGCCTATCATTAAAGCCCTGCTGGGCAAGGCTTGCGTGCCAGATGACAGTCCCTATACGACCGGCACGATTGGATTATTGGGGACGAAAGCGTCGCAAGAGGCCATGGAAAATTGCGACACGCTGTTCATTGTAGGCAGCTCGTTCCCCTATCTGGAATTTCTTCCCAAACCCGGCCAGGCGCGCGGAATCCAGATTGATTCCGACCCCAAGCGCATCGGCCTGCGCTTTCCCGTGGAAGTCGGGTTGGTGGGCGACAGCAAGCGCTCGCTCCGTGAGTTACTGCCATTGCTGAAGCCACGCAGCGATAAAAAATTTCTGCAACAGGCGCAGAAAACCATGAAGGAATGGAAAGAAGTCATGCTGAGCCAGGCCCACCGCATGGAAAAACCCATGAAGCCGCAGGTGGTGGCGCACGAGCTAGGAATGCGTCTCAAGAAAAACGCCATCATCGCTTGCGACAGCGGGACCATCACCACCTGGTGGGCGCGGCATATTTCGGCGCAACGCGGCCAGATGCACTCGCTCTCCGGCACTCTCGCTACCATGGCCTGTGGCTTGCCTTATGCAATTGGGGCGCAAATCGCCTATCCGGACCGGCAGGTAGTGGCTTTTGTGGGAGATGGTGGCTTTTCTATGCTGATGGCAGACTTCGTCACGGCGGTAAAGTATCAACTGCCGATTAAAGTCGTCATCATTAAGAACAACACACTGGGCCAGATCAAGTGGGAGCAGATGGTCTTTCTTGGTAATCCGGAATACGTGGTCGACTTGCAGCCCATTGACTTTGCCGAATTTGCGCATGCTTGTGGAGCCGTAGGCTTTACTTCGGAAGAACCCACCGAGTGTGGTCATGTGATCGATCAGTTCCTGGCCGCACCCGGACCAGCGGTCCTGCAGGCAGTCGTGGATCCGTACGAGCCACCCATGCCGGCCAAGACGACGGTCGAACAGGCATACAAGTTCGCCGAAGCCCTGGTGCGCGGCGAGCCCAATCGCGACAAGATCGCATTGACTGTGCTCTCAGATAAGGTTCGCGAGCTGGTCTAGGCAAAACAGGCGCGCAAAGCAGGCTTGAGCTACAAGCTCAAAATTGCAGGGGCGGCAGCGCCGGCGACCTTGCCGGGCTGCCGCAAGGGCTTCCCGCCCTACTTTCCCACAGCTTTGTTCTCGGTGAGTGCCCCGGTTCAAACTGAGACACTACCTTGCTTTCCTCTCTATCTTTCGGAGCCATTTGATGGTATAAAAACCGCCAGAGGGCTGGCTTCATTGTGGGAATCCAGCCAGGAGGAGCTCCGTGGCAGACTGGCGGACGGGTAAACGGTTCCCGCTGGAATTGAACGCGACGATTCGAGGCGTTAAGACAACCGCCAAACTGGAAGGCAAGACGGCTGATCTGAGTGCTGCCGGGGTGTTCATTCAAGCCGAGGGTAAATTCGAAGTCGGCTCGCCGGTTGAGTTTGATATTACCTTGCCGGCGGAATTTATCGGGGCCAAGAAAGATGTCAAGATTCGTTGCCAGGGCCGTGTGGTTCGCGCCGGTGATCATCCCTTGCGCGGCAACCGCAAAGAGAAGGCGGCGGCGAAAAAGAGCGGAGTGGCTTGCGTGATTGACAGTTACGAATTCGTCCGCAAGTGATTCAAGATCGTCCTGACAGCGAGCTGGTCTCGCGTCGAGCAGGCAAGACGTCGACCAGTAAATATGTTAAAGAAGAAAGAGCGGTAAACTTAAAGTTGACGACACGAGTTGGGAAGACAAGCTCTTCAGAGTCGCAGAGCCAGAAGCGTATGCTGAAGTTGATTCTTGCGGACAATCAGGCCATCTTCCGTGCCGGTGCAGCCAAGGTGCTGGCGGTCGAAGATGAAATCCGCGTTGTTGCCCAAACCCAGAATTATGAGCAAACCCTCATGGCGCTGGAAAAATTCCGCGCCTCCATCCTTATCTTTGCCAGCGCGCTGCACCCCGCGCTTCGGGATGTAATCGCCGCCGTTGACCGGCATGACACCAAACTGGTTGTGGTGGCCGAGAATGGCGAAAACCTGGCCCGCTACGTCACTCGCGGCGTTCATGGCGTTGTCTTCCGCAATGTCACGGGATCGTCCCTGGTGGAATGCATCCGTAAAGTCGCCAAAGGACAGAGCTGGGTGCAGAACGAGGCTCCCGTCGCGGTAAGCTCCGACAATGGGATGGACGATAAAGTAGGCGCCCGCGTGCGTGACCGCCTCACCCCTAAAGAATTAAAGATTGTTTCGTTAATCGTGCAGGGATATAAGAATAAAGAAATTGCCACGCAGCTTGGAACCACCGAGCAGGTCATCAAAAATTATTTGCGCAACGTGTACGACAAGATCGGCGTCTCTGACCGGCTCGAGCTGGCTCTATTTACCATTCACCATCGCATGCTGGCAGAAGCCGCCGCTGCTTCCACTGCTCCGACGAATACTCCGAATTAGCGGTAAAGAAGCATTTAGCACTTAGCCGCTAGCATTTGGCCCTTAGAAATCTTCGCGCTTAACAAACCTACACCCAACCTTCATCGTGGAACAGGATGAACCTGTAATAACTGTGCGTGCGGATTTCCTCTGTCCCTTCGCACGCCGTCACTGCACATAATGTCCCAGGGGCTAAATGCTAAGTGCCAAATGCTGCTCTTTCACGCCGCAACTCCCTTTTCGTCCTTCATCAGCGGCAGATAAACCAGAAATCTTGTCCCTTGATTGGGCTCGCTTTCAAAGCGGATCTCGCCGCCGTGGGCCTGCACAATGTTGCGTGCGCCACTGAGGCCGAGACCGGTGCCCTTGGCCTTGGTGGTGTAATAAGGAGAAAAGATGCGGCTACGGGCTTCCGGAGAAATTCCCACGCCGGTATCCTCAATGGCAACCACGGCCTTGCCCGCTTCCCGTTTGCACCCAACCTTCAGGACACCGCCTTGCGGCATGGCCTCGACCGCATTCAGAATAATATTGCAGAATGAGCGGCGCAGGTCCGGGGCATTGGCCATTACGGGAATGCTGGCCGGCATCTGCATTCGCAATTCGATGCTTCCTCTCGCTGTAAGCAAGGGGCGAGTCAACTCCAGGGCTTCACGCAGGATTTGAGTCACGTTCACGGGAAGCCGTTCGCCCTTGCCGCCACGGATATACTCGCGCATCCGCTGGATAATTTCAGTTCCCCGGCGCACGGCATTGTGAATCATAGCCAGGAAAAAACGGCGATCGCTTTCATTGCCGTTCTTCTGCTGCTCCACCACCTCCGTTGCCTGCGCGATGGTGCTTAGAACGTTGTTGAGGTCGTGGGCAATATCGGCGGCCATCTGGCCGATGGCAAGGTAGCGTTCGGTATCCTCCAGGCGGCGCTGCAGGCTATACAGTTCTGTCACATCGCGAATGACTACTAGAGCGCCGGTGATGCCCTTACCCGAGACCTGCATGGGATGCGCCGTGATGAGCGCATCCATCGGCTCCGTTCCGGGACGGAGGTAAACCCGCTGTTCGTGGTGGATGCTTTCGCCTTTGAGCGCGCGGCTCACGGCAAAATTGGTTTCCTGCAGCGGAAGCCCGTCGCGTTGTACACCCATATTGCGCATCAAAGCGCTGATACTCAAACCGTGAAGATCGCCGCGCTCATATCCGAACATTCTCTGGGCGGCCGCATTGACCTCTGCAACCACTCCATTCTGATCAAAAATGAATACGGCTTCCGGCATGCTCTCCAGCAACACCCTAAGCTCAGCTTGCAGAAAACCGAATGTCTGGCTGCCTTTAGACACAACCTTCCTCCCCGAACATATACACGATAAAAGGAACTTTCTCTTAGATTGGATGTTTTAAATAGAATTTCGGATGGCAATCCTCCGCCGTGAGGATGTTGCTGAGAGCTCAACAGGTCACCGTGGGAACGGCAGCCGATCCAGCTTACATCGGCCTTTCAGCGGTCTTGAGAAGCTCGTTCACAATCGTGACCAACTCTTCCGGATTGACCGGCTTTTCCAGATAAAGGTCAGCCAGGGGCTCGGCAGCCTGGAAAGCCTCAGCCACATAACCGGAAACCACGACCACCGGCATGGAAGAATGATCTTTGGCTGCTTGCACTACCGCGCGGCCATTGGCGTCTCCCAATCGCCAATCGGTTACGACAGCATCGTAGGCATTGTGCTGAAGTTTAGCGATCGCATCCTGGGCTGAGGTGGCGGCGGTAACGGTATGTCCGGCTGCTTCCAGAATGGCGCACTTGAGGGTGACTACGTGCGGCTCGTCATCAACACACAAAATCTTGGCCATATATAAGGGTCCTTGGAGACCCGTGCACGCAAACGGAAAGCGCGTGCTTGGGAGGTTTGCGGCTGCACTTAACGGCCCTGCAGCCCTATTTGGGCTTATTGTTAAGCCTTAGCCAACCAAATGTCAATGGCAAATGAGAATCTGCAGGATAACCTTTGCGAAACAAAGGCGAAATCGCCTCTCAAAATGCCCATGATACGGTTGCAGGATCTACCCCGATGCATTGGAGGCCAGGTTTCCCCGCACGGTGGAAACTGCGGCCGTGCGCTCGAGTTTATCCCAGGAGAACGGCCGCCCATCGATGGCACGCTTCAGGGTCTTGATCAGCACCAGCGAGAACAACTGCCGGTAAGCAAATCGCTGCAGCCACACCTGGCTGAGGAGCCAGATATCTTCGTTGCTGCCCGGATCGTGGCGTTCCAGCGAAAAGGCGATCGCAGACGCGATGAAATCAGTCACCAGAAAAATGACGAAGAACAGCACAAGTTTCTCGAAACTCGCAGGATTGGCGGTGTAAGGATGAAAGTAATGGTCTACCGAATATGAGAATGCGCCAAATACAAACATCAGGTCAATCAAGGGGGAGACCATGGGCAGCAGAATCTGGAAAATTGCGATATTGGGCAGAGCGAACCAGCCTAGCGCACCTTTTCGCCGGAATGCGCCCCGGTGCTTCCACACCGATTGCAGGATGCCGAACGACCAGCGGAATCGTTGCCGCATAAGCCCATTGGCGTTGATTGGGGCCTCGGTAAAGGCCAGCGCCCGGTCTTCATATTGCACCCGGAAACCCTGCTCCAGTAGAGACATGGTGAGATCGGCATCTTCAGCAACTGTTCCCAGTTGATACCCGCCGGCGGCCCGCACCGCCGCAGTGCGCCATGCCCCGATCGCTCCGGGAACCACCGTGACAGCGCCTAAAGCATCCAGTGCACGACGGTCAAAATTCTGGCTGGTGATGTACTCCAGCGCCTGCCAACGTGTCCACAGATTCACGCGATTGCCCACCTTTGTGTTGCCGGCAATGGCGGCCACCTTGGGGTCATCGAAATGCGGCACCAGGTGCGAAATGGCGGAGGAAGCGATCATAGTATCGGCATCAATGCCGATAAAAATCGGCTCGTCGTCGCGCACCTGAGCCAAACCGAAGTTCAGCGCTTCTGCCTTGCCGGCATTTGCCTTGCCCAGCACTGCCACGCGTCCGGCGGCAATTTCACGCGCGAAGGCCTGCTGCGCAACCTGGAGTGTTGCATCGGTGGAACCGTCGTCAATCACGATAATCCGCAGTTTTTCCGCAGGATAATCGGAGCCCAGAACAGAGCGCACTGTGTTCACAATCACCCGCTCTTCGTTATAGGCGGGAATCAGCACAGCCACCGAGGGCCACCTTGCCGGATCGTGAGCCTCCGGCCTTATTTTAGGCTTTCGAAAACGATCGAACACTGCCAGCCCACCCACGATGAGCAGGCGTGAGGTCATCAGAATGTTCCCCAGAAAGAACACGATGACAATAGCCTGATAGAACAAGGCGTAGAGGGTAAATCCGAAGTTATCGACGCGCGCGGTCCAAATCTCGTTTGTGGTCAGGGGAGGCATGACCTCGGCGCGCGTCTTGCCAATCAATTGCGCCACCGGCACAATTTCAAAACCGTGGGCGCGAAGCGCATGGATGATCAGCGGCAGGGCGCGCACGGTTGCCTCGCGATTGCCTCCGCCGTCGTGCAGCAGCACGATATTGGCGCAGGGTGCCTGCGTGCATGAGAGCTGAGGTTGGGTAATCTGCCCCATGACGTCTGCCGTCAGCTCTTCCGGCGTACGGCGGGGCGTTGTGCGCCAGTCATTGGGATCGAGTTTCGCTCCCACCGTGATGTAACCCATATCCTGGCTTAAGCGCAGAGGCTCGACCTGTTCGGCGACATCGGGTTCGGCGTCAATCGAATAGGGAGGGCGGAAAAACAGGGGTTTGATGCCCAGTTTGGCCTGAAAAAGACGCTCGGTGGAATTGAGTTCCAGGCGCATCAGGAAATTCGAGATATTGCTGATATCGGGATGGGTAAACGTATGGTTCCCGATCTCATGTCCTTCGTTGTAAATGCGCTGTGTAATATCCGGGAATTTCTCCGCCTGCCCGCCAATGACAAAAAATATTGCTTTGGCATTCTCCTGTTTCAGAATGTCGAGAATTCGCGGCGTATATTTTGGATCGGGACCATCGTCAAAGCTGAGCGCCACCTGGTTTTTCGAGGCGCCGTACTGGTTAACCACAAAAGGTGTCGGAAATTTGGTGACCGACTCGCTATTCACGAGCTCTGAGTCAGGGTCAACAGCTACGTCACGCCAGCCCCAGTCTGGCGTTTGTTCGATTCGTAAAACTTCACCTTTCCCCTCCAGGTCAACATCCTGTCCCGGGGGAATGCTGCGCAATTTTTGCGCCGCATCGGATTCGCCGGGCCGGTCCCACACCGCCCATAGGGAACCATCTTCCGAGCCCAGTCGCCACAGGGCAAAAGTGCTGATGCCCAATTTGCGCGCTGCCCGCATCTGGTTGAGCGCGGTAACGGCATCCAGAAACCAAACCTCGTGATGGAGATTGGCTTCGTCCATATATCCATAGTGCGGATTCATTGTGTCGGAATCGAAAGCGATGGTGTCATCCGATTCCTGGGCATGCAGCCAGGCCTCTTCTACCGAGACTTTGCTTACATCAGCCAGCGAGGGCGCTTTCGCGCCTTTGCGCACCACCCAGTCGTAACCATAGTTGCCGATTCCGGCAATCACCTTCTGCAAAGGAACATTTTTCAAAGCTATCCGCAGGTTATCCAGATACCAATCCTGCGCTGCGATCGGGCCGTCTTTCATGCCGGGAGAATGCTGGTCATAATCCATGAGGACCAGCCCGTCTGCCTGGGCAGCCAGGAACTGATAATCAAAGTCGGTGTCGTGGGGCGGAAGGTTGAGATAGAGCTTCATTCCATGGCTGTGCAGTTCCTGGGAAAGCTCCTGAACCAGGGCGTTATAACCGGGCTGGGCACTGAGCGGAATCTCTTCAAAATCGATGGAGACCCCGTGATATTGGTCCGTAGCCAGGAATTGGATCAATTCGGCGCGGAAGCGCTTTCGCGCCGCCGGATCATTCAACACCCCGCCAATGCTTGTGAGCCACTGGTTGGAAACCGAATCGTAGTTGTTGACCAGTGGAAATACTTCCGTCTGGGCTTTTTCTTCCCGCAGAAACTGCATCACTTTGTGACGCGGGTCCACCGAATGCACCACGTTTCCCTGGATCACGTCATACATGGTGTTGCTTTCGGTTACGGCCTGAATGTGTCCATCAGGTGTGATGACGTGGAGCCATTCTGGAAACAGGAGATCGATTTGTGCCGAGTATTCCTTCAGGGAAGCATAACTGGCTTCGTCCCAGGGCACGTAAAATGCGGCGCGCACGCCTTCATCGGAATCTGAGTTCAGCACAGTCTGGGAGGATGGCGGGCGGTTTCTTCGAGTGGTTACGGGATGATGGCGCACCCGGCGTCCAGGCTCTTTGAGCGCCTTCAACGGACGCCTCATCTCCGGAAGCAATAAGTTGGTCAGATGCTCGTCGCGGAATAACGAATACGCAAAAAACACCACCACCAGGGTCAGTGCCACCCCAAGTGGATCCGTGATAAGGCGCAGCCGCCTCCACCGCTTGCGCTGGGGATCTAAAAATACAGGTTTCGCCATTCTTTATGAGTGTACCCTTATTATTTTCTCATTGTTTGGCAGTTAAAATTAAGCTATTGACGCAAAGGCCGCGAAGCGCGATATTGCTTGCGTGCGCGAATTGCTGCACCGTCACCTTAAATTCTTTCTAATCTGCAGCCTGCCGGCAATCGGCCTGCGCCTGCTGTTTGCCGTCAAATTCAGGCTGATTGCAGGCGATTCGCTCGTTTACGGCGATATTGCCAAAAACTGGCTGCAACACGGCGCCTATGCCATCAGCACCGCCGACGGGTTGCAACCCACCTACATGCGACTGCCTGGCTACCCTGCATTTCTGGCCATACTTTTCAAGATATTCGGCATGGAGCATTATGGCGCAGCCACGTTTGTCCAGGTATTGATTGACCTGAGCACATGCTTTGTGGTCAGTGCCCTAGCGCTGGAGATAGCTCGCACCCGGAATTCTGCGACCCATAACGAAGACAAAGACCCCTCGCGGATAGAACGTCCGGCTCTCATTGCTTTTTTTCTGACAGCATTTTGCCCATTTTTCATTGTCTACGTTGGGGCGCCACTTACCGAAATCTGGTCCATTTTTCTGACCGCCCTGACTTTATACCTGGCCGTCAAAGGCTTGCGCGCTTTGCTCCACGATTCTGCCGGTTGCTGGAAGTGGTGGTTAGGCTGTGGAATTGCCCTGGGAGTGAATATCTACTTTCGTCCTGATGCCGGCATCCTGCTGGCCATGGCCGGGGCTATTCTGTTCCCGCTTCTGTTTAAATTTCCCAAGCGCACATTTGTTGCTGGAATGATCACCCTCATGACAGTGGTGGTGCTGCTGACGCCCTGGACCGTCCGCAATCTGCGCACCATGCACCGCTTCGAACCCCTGGCTCCTCGTTATGCCAACGATCCGGAGGACTTTGTTGCCGTCGGCTTCTATCGCTGGCTCAAGACCTGGGTAGTTGACTTCATTTCGGTGACCAACGTGGAGTGGCATGTGCCCGGCGAGAAGATTGACATGGATGACCTCCCTTCCCGCGCATGTGACAGCCAGCAGGAGTGCGATCAAACCGAATCCCTTCTTGACGACTACAACCAGGAGCTCGACATCTCACCCGAACTCGACGCGCGGTTTAACCAGCTTGCAGAGCAGCGCATCCATCAACATCCATTGCGTTATTACCTGATGCTTCCGGCCTTGCGAGTTATGGATATGTGGCTGCGTCCCCGGGTTGAGATACTGCCGCTCGACCTGGATTGGTGGAAAATTGACGAGGACGGAATGGATTCATGGATTGCTATCGCTCTGGGGACATGGAACCTGATCCTGCTTGTGATGGCCATCGTCGGCATGTTCCGGACCTGGCCCCGACCCTGGTCGCTCAACGAAGCGACCCTGACATTTGCCCTCTTGACTGGATTTGTTCTGATGCGTTCGTTGTTTTTGACAACAATTGAAAATCCCGAGCCACGTTACGCCCTGGAGTGTTATCCGGTGGTGCTGGCCTTCGCCGGTGCGGCTTTCGTTCGCAAATCACCCAAAAACACCATCTAACTGAGCGGCGAATCTGACATGCGGAACTGCGTGCGAAAGTGCTCGGAAAGCAATTCGATGGCTTGTTTGTTCTTAGCGGGGTCGCTTTGCGCCAGGTACTTCATGGCTTCCACCAATAAGCGCTGACCTTCGATGTAACGCGGGTCGCCGGCCCGTGGTTTTTTGCGCCGCTTGGGATCGGGAACAACAGGAATCGTAAGAACTTTACCCATGGGAAAACTCCATCCAACATGTTAACTCAAGTATAAATAAGTTCAGGGTAGAACCTGCTTCTGCTTGTGCTTTTCAAAACGGCTCTGGTTAACGGTCTTACGGTTTGACCGTTTTAGTATGGCCTGTGGTTTTGAGCGTAAAAACATCGTTCGGCAGATTTTGGTTTATCTTGATATTGCTGTAGCAGGCCAGGTGATAGTCGCTGCTGGGCTGCCAAAACTGCTGCCGGAGGGAGATATCCCGCGGCAGTTCAATCCATAACTCAATACGGGAAAAATATTTCTTGAGCCCCTCTGTTTTCGGCGTGAGCTCCAATTTGCTGGTCTTGACGCCATCAATCATCTCGGAACCGGCCAGCTTTACATCAAATGACTTCAGCAGATCATGGCCCTGACCGCCAAAGCCCAGGGCAAACATGCTTTCTGTCTCAGAACTGTTTTTCTCGAGTGAATGTTCTGTAATCTGATCAATTTTAGGCTGATAAAGACGGATTCTGTTGTCATTGAGCAAGACATATTTAGATTCAGGGCTGTCTGTAAAATCCATCGCCATTTGCAGGCCCTTGCTCGTCCGGCGGAAATAAATTCTGCCTTCCTCGATGGTCAGGTCCTCCACAACCTTCTGATAGTCCTCCTGGGTCACATTTGCTTCCGCCGTATGAAAACCCTTTGAGGCGGCATCCATCTGCGAAAGCACAGATTCCAATCCTGGCCCTCCGGTGGCTTCTGTTGGGGTAGGGCATGGGGTAGGCGGGGGGGCCGGAGCCGCAGCCGGATTGGGTTGGCCCTTGTTGGAATTGGATTTCTTGTTCTTGCCGGTGGATTTCTGGGCCTGCTCCTGAGCACGAGCTTTCGGCGCGCTCGCCGGGGAAGCGCACACCGCCACAACCAGCACAGCCAGGAGGCCAATTGAATATTTCATGGGATAAATCACCGCCTGAGGATCCAAACTCGATAGAGTGAAACCTTACCGCGATCCTTCACCGCTTCATAGCGGACCAGTTCCACATTTCCCGCATAAGGTGCGATGGCATGCAAAAGATCGGCCTTGATTGCATCCGGCTCATTGCCGCCGGCCGCCGACACGGCAAC
>DASREY010000084.1:0-26705 GCA_035651775.1 Terriglobales bacterium | reverse complement strand
TCAGTACTCAGTACTCAGTACTCAGTCAATTAGGTTAGCTTAGTTTTTCAAAAATTGTGTAGTTAGTTGCAAAGTACGACGGACGATTTGCAATCGTACTTCTCACTTCGTACTTCTCACTTCGTACTCTTACTTCCTACGTTTCTGTTTTGTCCGGGATTTAAGAACCTTGCCTTTACTGGTAACTGGCAACTGACCACTGGCAACTTTTTTGCCTTTACCGGCAACTGGCGACCCGTGGCTGGCAACTTTGCTCGATGGGCTGAGTGCTGAATGCTGAGCGCTGAGTGCTTTCTTCACCGACGCCATCTCTACCGCCGCCAACGCGGCCTCAAACCCCTTATTACCACTCTTGAGTCCGGCGCGGTCGATGGCCTGCTCCAGGTTGTCGCAGGTCAGCACTCCCCAGGAGTGGGGCACGCCGGTCGCCTGGGCAGATTGGCCCACCCCACGGGTAACCTCTTCGCAAATGTGCTCGTAGTTGGAGGTCTCGCCGCGCAGCAGGCAGCCCAGGCAAACAATGGCATCCACTTTGCCGGTCTGCGCCAGCGCCTGTGCCGCCGAAGGAATCTCAAAAGCCCCAGGCACGCGAACAATGTGGATGTCTTTCTCCTTTGCCCCGGTACGCCGCAGCGCGTCAACCGCGGAAGCAAGAAGCCTTTCGGTGATAAAAGCATTGAACCGGCTCACTACAATGCCGAACGAATGGCCGCTGGCATTCAAGCCGCCTTCCGTTGCTTTCAGGGAAGATGCTGCTGGATGCTCGATTTTTAATTTACGATTTGCGATTTACGATTTCCGATTCTTGATTTTTTGGATTTTTTGAAAGCCCGATGATTGTAGGTTTTCATCACGCCAAAATCAATCGTACTTCGTACTTCTTAAATCGTACATCTAAATCGAAAATCGTAAATTCCCGTGTTCGATGGTAAGACTATTTCCCCTTAAAGACCGCCGCTCGTTTCTCCAAAAACGCCGAAGTTCCTTCTTTCTTGTCCTCGGTGGCGCAGGCCACGCTGAACAGCGTTGCTTCGAGAAACAAGCCTTCGGCCAGCGGCATCTCCATGCCTTTGTGCACCGCCTCCAGCGTGTACTGGATCGCCAGTGGGGCGTTGGCGATGATCTTTTTGGCAATGGCCTCGGCGCGGGGAATCAGATCGGTCAGGGGCACAACTTCATTGACCAGGCCGATGCGGTGCGCCTCCTGCGCGCTGATCTGCTCGCCGGTAAGCAATATCTGCAATGCCGGCCCTTTGCCAACCAGCCGGGGTAACCGCTGGCTGCCGCCGTATCCGGCAATGATGCCCAGCTTGACCTCGGGTTGACCCAGCTTGGCATTCTCGCTGGCCAGGCGAAAGGTGCAGGCCAGGGCGAGTTCGCATCCGCCGCCCAGGGTGTAGCCGTTCAGGCAGGCAATCACCGGTTTGCCAAGATTCTCAATCAGGTCGAGGACCGCCTGGCCTTTATGCGTGTAGGCCTTGGCTTCGACCGGATTGTTTTTGTTCAGCTCGCCAATGTCGGCCCCGGCAACAAAAGCTTTTTCTCCCGCGCCGGTCAGAAGGGCAACGCGCACTTCGGGATCGTCCTTAATCTGAGTGAACACTTCGCGCAGCTCTGCCATGACCGCCTGGTTCAGGGCATTAAGCTTCTCCGGACGGTTGATGGTAACGTAGGCAATCTGCTCTTTTTTCTCGAATTTCAGATTTTGTAATTCAGTCATGAATTCTTGCTCGTCTCTCTTCATCGCGAAAGCATAAAAAGTACGGAGTTCGATTTAAGAAGTCCGATTGGTCAGGGCACTAATAGATCAGGTTATCCATAAATGCTTTTTGAACTTCCGACTTCATACTTCTGACTTCGTGCTTCTCCGCGTCCTCTGCGGTTTAAATATGGAACGCGGATTTAGATCATTCCAGGGCAAGAGCTCTGCACACTACCGCCCAGAGGCCCGGATTTGTAGGCGCGTATTCGGTAATAAAAAGAAAACTGCCAATGCCAGGTATGGAAGCA
This sequence comes from Terriglobales bacterium, assembly GCA_035651775.1. Lineage (GTDB taxonomy): Bacteria > Acidobacteriota > Terriglobia > Terriglobales > Acidobacteriaceae > QIAW01. The sequence continues at coordinate 24,695 of DASREY010000084.1, read as the reverse complement.
TGATCCAGAGCACCTCCCAATCCACTGATCTTTCATCGAACAAGCCCAAACCAAGAATAGCGGTCATAAACCACGCAATGCCGGCGCCCAATTTATAGGCCCAAAGCTTGTTCTTTTTTAATCCCAAAGCTGCAGTCAGAGTGACGACCGCAAGCAGGCCGCAGACAAGGGCGCCTATGCGCAACCCATAAATGGCACTGGCTGCATCATATCCGCGGTGAATCTGCGGCGTTGTGGTGAGATACAAGAGAAACGGCACGCAGCCAAGGTAAAACAACCCCGTCAATATTTGGACGGCAACCAGCAACTTTACGCGACCATGGCCGGCCCTGTTCTCTGCGGCTTTGGCGTTTTCACTCATAACTGCAATCCTTCCTGCTTAGAAATCCGCGTTCATCCGTGCTATCCGCGAAGTGAGGCATTTAAACAAATTCCCCCGGCACCGGGTTCTTCGGGTCCGCATAATCATAGAACCCTTTACCCGTCTTCTGTCCATACCAGCCGGCCAGCACTAATCTTTTGAGCAGCGGAGGCGCGGCGAAGCGGCGCTCTTTGAACTCTTCATACATGACATGGGTGATGTAGTAGGTGGTATCGAGGCCAACGAAATCGAGCAGCGTAAACGGCCCCATGGGGTGACCACAGCCCAGCTTCATGGCCTGGTCAATATCGGGAATCGAGCCCACACCTTCTTCATAGGCGCGGATGGCGTCGAGCAAATAGGGCACCAACAGGCGGTTGACGATAAAGCCGGGCTTATCGGAGGTCCGCACCGGCACCTTGCCGGCCTTCCTGCCAAAGGCCACGGCGCTCTCGTAGACATCGTCTGCGGTAGCGATGGTGCGAACAACTTCTACCAACTGCATCAAGGGCACCGGGTTAAAAAAGTGCAATCCGACAAAACGCTGCGGACGTTTGGTGCTGGTCATCAGTTCAGTGATGGAAAGTGAAGAAGTATTGGACGCGAAGATGGCTTCGCGCTTTACGATGCCATCCAAGGCGCCGAACATTTTGCGTTTCTCTTCCAGGTTCTCGATGATGGCTTCGATAATGAGATCGCAATCGGCCAGATCTTCTTTGCGAGTCGTGCCCTTCAGACGGGCGCGGATGGCAGCGGGAGCTTCCTTGATGGTTCCTTTTTCCGCCAGCTTGGCCAGCGATTTCTCGATGCGGGCAAAGCCTTTGTCAATGAATTCCTGGTCGGCTTCGAGGACTGTAGTCTCCAAGCCCGCCGTCGCGCTGACCTGGGCGATGCCGGAACCCATCAGGCCGCAGCCCAACACGCCAACTTTCTTAATTTCCATTTCGACTCTCCGATATATGCAGATTCAAAAATCAATTCACATTTAAAAATCAATTCAACCACGGAGACACAGAGACACGGAGAAAACCCCAACCCAAATATAACTTCACTATTTCTTGACTGCCAATTTGACCTTTGCTCCTTCAGGGAGCTTTGAAATTTGCCGGTGAAGGTCTCCCAGGAATGAAACATGTTCGTACAGGTCGGCCACATAAGCGTTGCCCGGGGTTCCACTTTCAGCGAACACAAGCGGGGTCTTAAACCCAATACACTGATAGGCATTCGGTCTCAAACCTTGTTTTGCGGCGGCGAGTTCATCCTGTTCTGCAAACCATTGCTGGCGTTTTTCTTCCGTGGCGGCCAGGACACGAAATTTTTCTTCTGATTCCGCTAGTTCCATCCGCTGGCCTGTTGAAATGTCGAGTTTGAAGACTTTGCCCGACTCTACTCTCAGAAACAAATCTCCGAAGGCGTTACGGGCAACAAGAGTTACTGGTTCAGGACAAAGCCATCGCCAATCAGTCAACAGACGTTCAACGGAAAGATCGCCGACATTGAAAAAACGGTCCATATTGCTTCCGTGCTCCTGTTGAATCACCCGCCATCGCGAGGGTGGGCAATTCGAGATTTTACATGAATAAAAAAGCTGCCGGAAAATACCAGCAGCCTTAGTCACTCCATTACACAATTACCCGATTACCCAATTTTCAATGATCCAATGACACAATTACCACACCCTGCAGGCATTCTCATGCACCATAGGCTGGCCTTTCTTGCAGCCAAACGCTTTTTGGAATTCCGGCATATTGCCTACCACGTTATTGATGCGGTACTTGGCGATGGAGTGCGGATTGGTCAATACCTGGGTTCGTATCAGTTCAGGGCGTTCATTGGCGCACCAGGAATTGGCGTCGGCTAAAAAGAACTCTTGCCGCGGTGTCAGGCCATTGCTGGTTTTGGCGTCGACGTCTTTGCCTTCTCGCGCCAGCGCCGACTGCAGCGCCATGAATGCGAGATGGATGCCGCCATTGTCGGCGGTATCTTCGCCCTGGGTCATGAGGCCGTTCTGCTTCACGCCCGCTTCGGGAACCATCTGGGTATATTCGTCGGCGATGCACTTGCCGCGCGCCTCGTATTCCTTGGCATCCTGCGCGGTCCACCAGTCGTGCAGGTTACCCTGCGCGTCGAACTTGCGGCCCTGGTCATCGAAGCCATGGATGCTCTCGTGTCCGATGATGGTGCCGATGGCGCCGTAGTTCACAGCGTCATCCTGGTCTTTATCAAAGAACGGCGGCTGCAGGATTCCCGCAGGAAAGTTAATGGTGTTGGTCTGCGGGTCTTCATACGCGTTGATGGTCGGCGGAGTCATCCCCCACTCGGTGCGGTCCACCGGCTTGCCGATTTTGTTGACCCAGCGGCGGAACTCAAAATCAGAGGCCTGCTGCACGTTATGCAGGTAGCTGGTGCGGCCAATCTGCACGCTGGAGTAGTCACGCCAGTGATCGGGATAGCCAATTTTTTCCAGTTGGGCCTGTAGCTTGTTTACGGCTTGCTGTTTGGTGGCAGCCGTCATCCAGTCTTGCGCCAGCAAGTCCTGCCGCAATGCGGCTTTGATGTCGTTCACCAGTTGCAGGACGCGTTGTTTGCTCTCCGCTCCAAAGGCGCGGTCCACGTAAGCCTGCCCCAGGGCCTCGCCTAAGTCGCGGTCAGCGGCGCGCACGCAGCGCCGCCAGCGCGGCTGTTGCTCCTGCGCGCCGTAAAGCGTCTTGGCAAAAAAATCAAAATTTTCATCCACAAATGCCTTGTTCAGAAAACGGGCGGAGCCATGCAGCATTTGCCAGCGCAGGTAGGTTTTCCAATCTTCCAGCGGGCGCTGTTGAATCAGCTTCTCGAGGCCGCGGAAGAACTCGGGCGAGGTCACAATGTACTGCTGCGAAGAGGGCGCGCCTACCGCTGCCAGATATTTTTTCCAATCGAAGGAAGGCGCCAGCGCCTCAACCTGCTTCAGCGGCATTTTGTTGTCTACGTTCTTCGGATCGCGGCGCTTCACCGCATCCATGGCCGATTTGGCCATTGCCGTTTCCATGTCGAGCACCGTGGCGGCGTCTTTGCTTGCCTGCTCCGGCTTCTCTCCCGCCAGGACCAGCATGTTGCTTACATGCTTCAAATACTTCTTGCGGATATCCTGGGACTTGGCATCGTCCTCCAGATAAAACTGCCGGCTGGGCAATCCCATGCCGCCCTGGTCAAAGGTCGCGACCGAGCGCGTGGCATCGTCATAGTCCGGCTGTCCGGAAAAACCCAGGACGGCTGCGCTGGTCTGGTTGTCATCAGGAAACTCGGCCCCGGGAATCGTCATGTGCAGGTGCGCGATTGCTTCTGCAAGCTGCGATTTGTTCTTCAGTGCGGCAATGCGGTCCAGTTCGGGCTGAATGGCCTTGACGCCGGTGGCTTCGATCCCCTTCTCATCCATGCAGGCATACCAGTAATCGCCGATCTTCTGCTCCACCGGGCTGCGCTTAGGGTCGTCGGATGAATTCTTCTCCAGGGTCTCGCGCAGCACGGTCTCGTTCCATAGCTGCAGCGGGCTTGCGGTAGACCAGGAAACCTGGTCCGCGGGAATGGGGTTGGCCTTCATCCACTTGCTGCAGGCGTATTGGTAAAAATCCGCGCAGGGATCGAGAGAGGAATCCGCCATTTGCGGATCGAAATGATCGATCTTAGGCAGCTCTGGCGATGTTTGCGGGGCTGAGCTTTGGGCAAAGACCACAGCAGAAAGAATTGCCCAGGAAAGAACGATGCAAGACAAAGAGTAGAAACGATGCATGCTTGACCTCATAATCTTGGAATTGTATTGAAAGGAACGGGGAATTGCGCGACAAAGTTCCTTGGTTGGACGCTACTGTCGAAAAAAGGTTTGTTTTAATGTTTTCAGTTGCTCTACATCAACCTATACTCTTTTAGCACCTGTTGTATTTCGTTGCTCCAGCCCCAGCTTGTTTCACGCTTCTGCTTCTTGACCCCTGCCATCTTTCCGATTAGGCTTGCAACCCCGGAGGTTCCGCATGCGACAGCGTTTGCTTGTCTCCTTCCTTCTGTTTGTAAGCCTTCTATTAACCGCCCAGGACCGCAAGGCCAGCCAGGAACAGGTCCTTGCCCCTGCCGGCAACCTGGTTATCGAGAACATTCCGCCGATTCCGGCTTCTATTGCGGAGAAGGCGAACCAATATGCGGAGTCCCGCTTGGCGGCCTTATACAGTTGGCATCCTAGCCGCCGCGAAATGCTGATTGGGACTCGTTTTGCAGACGTTACCCAGGTACACCTGGTCAAGATGCCGGGCGGAGCGCGCACCCAGCTCACATTTTTCCCCGATAGTGTACGGCGGGCAATTTACGCTCCCAGTGGCGATTATTTTCTTCTGCATAAAGACGTGGGCGGAGGCGAATGGTACCAGTACTACCGCTATGATCTTGCCAGCGGCGACATTACTCTGCTGACCGACGGAAAATCGCGCAATCTGAATGCAGTTTTCGCCCACCATGACAACCGCTTTGTCTACACCTCCACGCGCCGCACCGGGAAAGATACAGACCTTTGGATCATGGATGCCACCGATGCAAAATCAGACCACATGCTGCTCCAGCTTGAAGGCGGCGGATGGTCTCCGGAAGATTGGTCCGTGGACAACAAGAAAATCCTGCTACGGGAAGAAGTCTCGGCCAATGAAAGTTATCTGTGGATGGTGGACGCCGGCACAGGTGAAAAACAATTGCTGACACCCAGGGGCGGCCCGGAAGCGGTCGCCTATCAGCGCCCGCGCTTCAGTAAAGACGGCAAGGGTATTTACGTTATCACCGACCGCGACTCGGAGTTTTTGCGGCTGGCTTATTTTGATTTGGCCGGCATGCAACCCACCTATTTGACTTCAGACATCAAGTGGGATGTCGAAAGCGCCGATCTGGCGGAAGACGGAAAAACTGTTGCCTTCATGACCGACGAAGACGGCATCGGCAAACTCTATCTGCTCGACACGGCCAGCCGAAAGCACCGCCCCGTGACGGGTGTCCCCACGGGCGTGATCGACGAAATCCAATTCCACAAGAACAGCCGCGATCTTGGCATTGTGGTGGCCTCGGCCAAATCGCCCGCCGATGTGTTTTCCGTCGATATCAACACGGGCAAAGTCGAGCGCTGGACAACCAGCGAAACGGGCGGGCTGAATCCGGCAAATTTTGTCGAACCCGAACTGGTGAAATGGCAGACGTTCGACGGCAAAACCCTCTCCGGCTTTCTCTACAAGCCTGATCCGCAGAAGTTCCCCGGCAAGCGTCCTGTGATCGTGAATATCCACGGCGGCCCCGAAGGGCAATCGCGTCCCGGCTATCAGGGAAGAAACAACTACTACATCAACGAAATGGGGATCGCGATCGTCTATCCCAACGTGCGTGGCTCAACCGGCTACGGCAAGACCTTCCTCAAACTCGACAATGGCATGCATCGCGACGACACCTACAAAGATATTGGCGCACTGCTCGACTGGATTGGGCATAACCCTTCTCTCGATGGCAGCAAAATCATGATCACCGGAGGCAGCTACGGCGGCCATATGACCTGGGCCACAGCAGCTTTCTATGACGACAAAATTTGCTGCTCGCTGCCCATCGTAGGCATGTCGAACCTGGTGACGGAGCTGGAACATACCGAAGCCTACCGCCGTGACCTTCGCCGGGCCGAATATGGCGACGAACGCGACCCCAAAATGCGCGAGTACCTGGAGCGCATTGCTCCGCTGAACAACTCCGAAAAAATACATAAGCCGGTGTTCGCTGTAGTGGGCAAGAACGATCCACGCGTTCCCTGGACCGAGTCGCGCCAGATGCTCGACAAACTGAAGAACAACGGCGTAACCACATGGTTCCTCATGGCCAACGACGAAGGCCACGGCTATGCCAAGAAAAAGAACCAGGAATTCCAGTTCTACGCCACCATCGTGTTCATTCGCCAGTTCCTTCTCAAAGATCAGATGCCCGTGGGCGCAGGAGGAGAAAAGTAGTCGGCTACAGCGATTCCACAGTTATTGTGTCCTCTACTGTGGAAGAGCCGGCCTTTAGGCTGGCAGTGAGATGCAAAAACAAATGGGGCTTCAGCCCCGGAGGGGCGAGGGCACACCAAGTTTAAGGAATTGCTTTAAATAACTTAAGCCACCGCCGCCGCTTCCAATTGCGGGGCAAGCGACTTAGCCTTGTTGCCGCCTTCGTGTTTGGCCACATCGAGGGCGCGCTCTACGCGGTTGATGGCTTCTGTAACAATGTCCACGGGGTCGAAGCGGGCTTGCATCACTGCTTCAGCGATGCCGACCGAGCAGGCGACCGAGCGGTCTGTGCCCGGCACCTTTACTGTGTTCAGCACTTTGCGCAACTTGTCGACCACGAAGAAGGCGTTCTTTTCATTGGTGTCGGCCAGGACCAGGGCGATGCTGGTTGTGTCATAGCGCACGGCGACATCATTTTGCCGGATATGCGAGCAGCAAATCTGTCCAAGTTGCTGCATCATCGATTCCACCGCGAGCTCGCCAATTTCTTTGATCAGGTTTGAAGCCCGGCCGAAGTGAAGCAGCATAACGCTGGCCGGGGAGTTCTGCTGCAATCCTCGGCGAATTTCGGCCAGCAGAACATCGAGATACGAGGCGCGCTTCAGCAGCCCTGATTTTTCGTCGGTGACTGCCAGCGTCTTCATCAGGTTGCGCAGCTTGGCGTTGTTGACCGCCAGCACCATCTGGTCGGCGATGGTCTTGAGCACCAGCACATCGGTCTGCCGCCATGGGCGCGAGGTGCCGCACTGCTCCAGAATCAGGATGCCGACGTGCTCTTCGCCGTCGAGCAGTGGAACCGCGAGAACCGAGTCGATGCCCAGGGCATCCACCCATTGCTTGATCGAAGCCAGTTCAGGAGCGTTCTTGACGTTCTGGATAGCGATCGACCCCTGGCCGGAAGCCAGCCCCTGCAGCGTCCCGATCAGCTTCACAATGGCCATCACGTCTGATTGCTTCACCCCCGGCGCGCAATATTCCAGCGCCGCCGACGGAGGCTTGCCCGGAGTGCACAACCCTGCCACGCAGCGGCTGGCGCCCCAGTGGCGGCCAACATCGTTGACCGCAGCAAACAGCACCGCCTTCACGTTGGCCTGACGGTATATGTTGCGGGTAATCTCGGTGACGCGGGCGATATTATCGACTGAATTCTCGTTGGCAGCCGCTGACGATGTCATCTGCGGCGCTCCCGACGGATTGGTCAGGGCCACCGTGGGTGGAACCATTCTTTGCGTTTCAGCCGCAGGCGGCGGTGGAGCAGCAGCGGCCTTGGCCGGCGGCGGAGCAGGCGTGTCATATTTCGGCATCATGCCTGCGTTCATGTAGAGAGTCCGCAGCTTTTCGTTTCTCTCTTCTTCCCGCGGAAACAGTTTCTGGATCCTTTGCAGCCGCTCCACGGCCTTGGACCGCATGCTGTACTGCAGGAAGATCTCAGCCTGCAGCATGAAGTCTTCCAGCACCGTGGGCTCATTCTCGCTGGGTGTGCGGGCGGCTTCTTCATCCGCTTCGCGCTGGGCCGACGCGCTGACCTTGACTGCGGCAGTAAAGCGGTTGGCGATGGCGCGATGCCGGTTGGCGTCAATCTTGCCCTTCAGCATTTCCAGGCGCTTCTGGTGGCCCGACTCATAGGGATCAACTTCGGCGGCGGCATCGAGCGAATCGGCGGCCTTGAGATAGTTTCCCGCGGCGTAGTAAAGCTCAAAAAGTTTGAGCAGGGTCGAGCAGTAGTCCTGCTCGCGGTTGGTGCTGTTGAACAGCATCACCATGTATTCCAGAAATTCCGGACTGGCGCGGTGCTTATCGACAATCTCTTTCAGTTGGCCCACGAATTCACGATGGCGCCCGGCTTTGTCTTCCAGTTCAACGGTACGCTTGGCGATGGTGAGCGCGGTTCCGTCATGCTCAATCTCGAGCAGGGTTCCAATCAGCAACGCGACCTCGTTGATCTGCTTGGGGTCCTTCTCGTAAATCGAAAGGATAATCGGCTCGGCTTCCTTGGGCCGCTTGAGCCGCAGCAATGCGCGCGCGTAGGTTTCACGCAAGGCTTCGCTGCTGTTGGGCAGCTTGGCAAATGCCTCGATCACCTTCAACGCGTTAGGCGCGTCCCCATGCAGCAGCAAACAGCGCCCAAAGGCGTGCGCAATATCGGCATTGGAGGTATCCATGGTATAGGCGCGTTCATACCACGCAGTCCCATCGCGCTTCTCATTTTCCTCCAGCATTCCGACCTGGTAAAAAGCCATTGCGGCCGTCTTGCCGTCACCTGCCGCGGTTGCCAGTTCGCCCTGGCGCTTGAAGTTCTCCAGTGTCGGCTCCAGCGTCACAATGTGCCTCAGCACCTGCATCGCTTCGGGAATCTTGCCTCCGGCTTCAAAACCGCTGGCCGCTTTTTGCAGCAGCTCAAGCGCTTCTCTGCGGTTGGTCTTCTCGATCAGTTGGGCGTAGCGAAAAGTCTGCGCAACGGTAGCGCTGGAAATGCGTGTCAGTTTTTTATAGGTGACAATAGCCCGGGTCTGATCGTTATCGGCGAAGTAGCGGTCCAGAAGACTGCTCAGGTAGCTGGTGGCCTCGCGCTGACGGTTGAGCGAGATGCAGATATCGCAGGCGCGCTCGCGGACGAGGGTATTCTCCGGCTCCTCATCGAGCGCGTTCTTCAGTTCCGCCAAGGCGTCTTCAGCTTTTCCACGCTGAAGATATTTGTCGGCCTTTTCAATATATTTGGCGATGTCGGCCATGGGCTCCCAACAGAGAGAGGGGTAGGTGCATTGTAGAGCGGAAACCGACCCAACGGCAATCAGTGATTTTATTGATTTGAGTACTATGGTAACTGGTCATTGACCCCTTGTACTTAACCCCCGGTCGGTTATTAGAGTAAGGACAGGTCCAAAAGTAACCTGAGAGCCGATCTGGCACGGAAGGCACGGGCAGTATTCCACACTGGCCGGTTTCTGCTTAGAACTTTCCTGTCTCGTTTGTTGTCTAATAGAATTAAAAGAAGGTTCTGAATGCAGCGTTTCCTCCAGCTTTTTCCGCTTTGGCTTTTACTTATGGCTTTGCCTGCCGGCGCCGGCCCGCCGCCTCTGCTGCCATCCAGCTTTTCCGGATGGCAGCGCACCGAGCACCACACTGGCACGACGCCCGCGCAGGTGGACGCGGTCAACGCCGCCGCCCTCAGCGAATTCGGCTTCACCGATTATGAACTGGCGACCTATGAGCGCTCCGGACGCAAGTTGCACATCAAAGCCGCGCGCTTCACGAATGCCACCGGCTCCTATGGGGCCTTCACTCTTTTCACTCAACCCGACATGATTGCCGAGCAGATAGGCGACGGCGCACTGGTCAGCAACGGTCATATCTTGTTTTACAAAGCCGATGTCTTGGTGGATGCCGCTTTTGAAAAGCCGACGATCATGTCAGCAGCGGAGCTGCGCGCGCTCAGTGACAACCTGCAAACCGTTTCCGGAGGCGCAGCTTCCCTTCCCGAGCCGGTGAAATATCTGCCTTCGCAATCGTATGTTCCCGGCTCCAGCCACTATGCGGTGGGACCGGCGACATTCTCCAGAATGGACCCCATCTTACCCGCTGATCTCGTTGGATTCGATAAGAGCGCCGAGGTCGCCAGCGGAGACTATCGCACAGGCAGTGGCATGGCTCGCCTGATCATTCTGTCGTATCCCACGCCGCAAATTGCCATGCAGCACTTCCGCGCTTTGCTGGATTGGCTCTCGCCTACCAAGGACCCTGCAACTTCTCAACAGCACGATAACGCTCGCATTGAGGAAGCGCGCAAGCCGTCGTTTCAGGGAACGCTCACCCTTCCGCTGAACACTGGGTCTGAGGTCACGCTTCGCCGCAGCGGCCCGCTGGTCATTCTGGTCTCGGGCTCCATTTCCAAAAGCGAGGCTATCTCCCTGGTGCAATCGGTGAACTATGATGCCGATGTGCGCATGCTTCAGCCCACACCAGTCACAATCAGCGGCCTCACCAAACTGATTGTGGGCTGTTTTATTCTTATTGCCTTGCTCATTGCCGTATTCCTGGTCATGGGTTTGTTCGTCGGCGGCGCCCCCTTCCTGCTGCGCCGGCTCTTCCCCAACCGTGAATTCAAGCACGCACAGGACATCGAGATAATCAAGCTAAATTTGAGGGATTGACTCAATTTCTGGGCAAGTTGTTGAATTTTATCCTCTTAAACTATTTACACAGGGCGGAGTGACAAATTGTGTCATTTTAGGATTTTTTTGGGAATTTTCGTAAATTATTGAAAATAAAGACATTTATGTCGAAAAAATCGCTTGACACCCCTTCCTCTAGGCTCATAAGATTTTTGCAGAAAAGTTTTGACGGCTTCGCTTCCGTTGGAACTATTCTCCCTTGAATAAAAGGCCGCCTGAATGCAGGCGGCCTTTGCATTTGAGCGCAGAAATTGTAAGAAGAAATCTGCGCTCAGCCAGTGAAGGGGTAAGCAGACAGACTCACCACTGATTTGTGACAGTTATCAGCGAGCGATGTTTGGTACGCGATTGGCTGCTGTATTAGAATCAATTTAGATTTTTTTTCGGGCAATCGCCTCTTTTCAAATCTTTGTAAAAAGCCGACGTAGCTCAGTTGGTAGAGCAGTCGATTCGTAATCGACAGGTCATCGGTTCAAGTCCGATCGTCGGCTCCAGATTCCGCCATCACAGGCCAGCATTACAATCCGGTTGAACCTGGCCCATCTTCATTGTCACGATTATCACGATCAGCGCTCTCGTATGAATCCAAATGTTCACGTCATTACTGGACTGAACGTGTAACAAAACGACTTTCGCGCGAGAGTTCCTGCCCGAATTATGCGGACTGCAATAGTTTGTTAAGGCGCACCTGATTGTACAGGGGCATGGCACCCATCTCGCCAGGGTCGGGCGATAGCGCCGGAGGGCTCCGCGAGCAGTCTTCAGGAACGCTGTAGATCTTTCAAAATCTATTTGTCAGGCTAGTCGGCTTTATTTCCCGCAATCACAAGCCCCAGAGGTTCTCTCAATCGCCCCCAGGTTAGTACGGCTATTTCCAGGGCAGCAACCATCTAAGGTCCGCCCGGAATGACTTTCGCTCGACGCATCATTCAACCCTGCCCACCCCGGAACATTTAGCTGCATCTCAGATTTTTGTTATCAGAGCTGCTGGCCAGCGCTTCTGCTGGCTAACAGGCTCAGGTAAGAATTTTATAGAGAGCTCTCATGCGGATACATAAGATTGCATCGCACGTCGCCGTTATCCTTCGGGTTTTAGTAAGTCTTTTTTTAACGGGAAGCTTCGTTCCATGTCTTCTGGGGCAGGTACAGACGCAAGGCCAGTGGCAAACGCAAGGATATCAACTTCCAATTAATCCGATCCATGTAGCTCTTATGCACAATGGCAAGATCCTGCTTGTCGCAGGTTCAGGAAACAATGCCAACAACCTGGGATCGGGAATTTTGAAATCGGCGGTTTTGGACCCGCAGAGCGGCGCCATCAGCGTTCAACAACAAGGCTGGGACATGTTCTGCGAGGGCATGACGGTTTTACCCGATGGGCGGGTTTTTGTCGCAGGCGGCACTCTGGCTTACTCGCCATTCCTGGGGGAAAAGCACAGCGCGATTTTCGATCCTGTTTCAGGACAATTTGCCGACGTTCAACCGATGCACCATGGGCGCTGGTATCCCACCACGATCACTCTCAACGATGGGCGAGTCCTGGTTTTTGGCGGCACCAGTGAGACCGACACTTCCAACAACACGATTGAGTTCTATACCATCGGCTCTGGCTGGAGCCAGGAATTTACAGCACCGTTTACCTCGCCGCTTTATCCGCGCATGCACCAACTGCCCAATGGCGCCATTTTCGATTCTGGTCCGGCGCCTGATTCGAACATCTTTGATCCCTCCTCGCAACAATGGACGCTGAATGTAGCCCATACCAATTATGGCAACATCCGGATTTACGGCAGCTCCGTGCTGCTTCCCTTGACCCCGGCCAACAACTACACGCCCCGAATCATGATTCTGGGAGGCGGCGACCGGGCAACCACAACTACGGCAAGCACCGAAATTATCGACCTCTCTCTCCCCGGTGCAAGCTGGGTTTCCAAAGCACCGATGTCATTGGCCCGCATCGAGATGAACGCGGTCATACTACCCAATGGGAAGATTCTGGCGCTGGGAGGCTCATCCACTGACGAAGACGGAACTACGGCCAGCCTGAAGACTGATTTATATGATCCGGCAACCGATACATTTTCGCCCGCAGGCACCGCAGTTTTCCCGCGCCTCTATCATTCCGTAGCTTTGCTCTTACCGGATGCGACAGTTTGGGTGGCGGGCAGCAATCCTCCAGGCAATCACTTTCCAGGGGGATTCGAGCCCCATGTAGAGGTTTACTCTCCCACTTACTTGTTTGACTCTACGGGCGGACCGGCGGTCCGCCCGAAGATCACGAGCGCTCCAGATAAAATAGGCTACGGTAGCCCGTTCACTGTACAGACAGACGCTACCGACATCCAGTCCGTCGCTCTGGTGCGCGCAGGGTCCGATACCCACGCCTTCGATTTCGATCAGAGAATGATCGGGCTCACTTTCATCAACACGGCTGGAACACTCACGATCACTGCGCCCTCGAACAGCAATCTTGCTCCTCCGGGTTATTACATGCTGTTTCTGTTGAACCAGGCGGGCACGCCTTCGATAGCGCGATTTGTGCAGCTTTCATCCAATCCTACCGACCAGCCTCCCAAGGCAGTGATCACGAATCCAGCTTCTGATATCACGATTCGGTTGGGAGACACCGTAACTTTTTCCGGCACTGCCAGCGATCCGGATGGCACGGTTGTCAGCACTCAGTGGATTTTCCCGGGGGCCAAGCCGAACGACAGCAATGTCTTGAACCCCGGCCCTGTCACCTTCAACACCGCGGGCGATTCGGTAGTTACGCTGACGGCTGTGGACGATCTCGGCGTAAACGATCCCAATCCCCCAACTCGAACCATACACGTATCGCCTAATTTCGGATTTACTCTCACTTTTGTGCCTCAATCCGGTTCGGAAACTAACAACGGTGTGAAGGCCAGCGACACCTTCAAAGGCACTGTTATCGTCACTCCCCAGGCTGGATACACCGGGACAGTGAACCTGACCTGCTCAATACCGCAATGCACTATTACTCCAGCCAGCGTCACAGTGGGTGCATCTGCTGTGAACGCAAATCTTGCGGTGACAACCACGATGAACGATGTTGGCGACCACAAGTTGACCATCACCGGCACCGACAGCAGAGATAGTTTTCTCAGCAGCAGCGCAGATGTGCTTTATACGGTAATCAATCCAGTTACCAGTTACAGCCTGAGCGCGACCCCGGGGGCCGTTCGGGTGACTGCCGGCCAATCCGCAAACGTAACTGTGACGGCGACTGTAAATGCATCGGGATCGAATCCGGCATCCATTTTATTCTCATGCTCAGGTCTGCCCGCGCTGGCGACCTGCTCGTTCTCACCCACAACCTTGACGATTGGCAAGGGCTCGGGCACGACAGCTTTATCGATTGCCACGACCGCGACCACCATATCGTCGGCTACTCTATCTGTGCCCAAAGGCGCCGCCGGCTCGCGCAGCACATATCGTCCTCTCTACGCTTTCTGGACGGCGTCGTTTGGCATATTGGGATTGGTTGGATTCCGCAGAACATCGCAGCGCGGCAAACTGGTGCGCTGGGGCCTGCTTATGCTGATGCTCGCCCTCCTGACATTTATCTTCGGCTGTCGAGGCATGTCGGCCGGATCAACAAAGACTACGAGTTCTAGTTCGCATCCTGGAACTCCGCCAGGAACATACACAGTCGTGGTCACCGGCACCGCAGGCCAGGCTCAACAAACGACCAACGTGACGTTGAATGTTAACTGAGCTCTTAGGCGAATCTATGGTCGGGGAGTAATTGATCGATATGACTCTGTCGCGCCGAAATCTCATGCAGACGCTCGGTCTGGGACTGGCCGCGAGCGTAGCCCCACGATGGTCCTTCGCAGCAAGTTCCACGTCAGCCTCTACACCCTCGGGTGGACCTCTGGGCGGGGCCCAGCCTGCCGGTCCGATTCTCCTGAATAGCAATGAAAATGCCTACGGCCCTTCAGAAAGAGTCATTGCTGCCCTGCAAAGCGCCCTTCCCGCCGCCAATCGCTATGCCCATGACGAATACGAGAATCTGGCGGAGCAGATCGCGAGCCTGCATCGCGTTCGGCGCGACCAGGTGCTGCTGGGATGCGGATCAAGCGAGGTCATTCGTATGGCAGCCGGCGCTTTTCTGGGACCTGGGAAGAAACTGGTGATGGCCGCGCCAACTTTTGAAGCCATCGCCCACTATGCGGAGTTAAGCGGAGCCGAAGTTATTCGCGTACCGCTGAACCGGGTGTACAGCTATGACCTCGATGCCATGCTGGCCCGCGCCAGCTCGCCGGGATTGGTTTACATCTGCAATCCAAACAATCCCACGGGCACATTAACCGGGCGCAAGGAACTGGAAACCTTCGTCAGCAAACTCCCGGCAAATGTCTATGTGCTGATGGATGAGGCATACCATCATTATGCCGGCGCTCCTCCGGCTTACTCTTCTTTCATCGATCATCCTTTGGATGATCCTCGTGTTATCGTGACCCGTACTTTTTCCAAAATCTACGGAATGGCGGGCATGCGTTTGGGATATGGCATTGCGGCCGCCCAGACCATTGGGCGAATGAAGCCCTACCAGTTGCAGCTCAACATCAATACCATTGCCGCACGCGCCGGAATTGCCGCGCTCACTGACAGCGATGGCGTGCAAGCCGCCGCCCAACGCAATACCGATGATCGCCAGGATTTTATCAATCGCGCCCAAACTCGCAACTTCAACCCCATACCGTCTCACACGAATTTCATGATGATGAATACCGATCATCCGGCGGAAGAAATCATCGAGCACTTCAAGAAAAACAACATCCTCGTGGGCGGTCCTTTTCCTCCCATGAATACCTACGTTCGTATCTCACTGGGAACACCCCCGCAGATGGACGAGTTCTGGCGCGTCTGGGACCTGATGCACATCGAAGGGCATCATCACTAGAATCTATTTGGGTGTTACAGAGACGTATGCTCTCTGCGCATGCTCGCATGCTTGTGTCTTCTATTCTTTGTTGGAGTAATAGACACGCGCAATGAACACTACAGCAACCCCAAGAGTAATCGCAGCCGGCAACACCACGTGTGAGGCTCCGAACTTCGAGATTGCAGGAGCTTTGGCAGCCAGTGTGGCAGCGGCAGCCCACACCACCAGCACCAGAAATGGCGCGTAATGACAAAAGATTGCGAAATCACGGCCCAGGTATAAACCCGCCAGGACCCACACCACCAGCAAGGGCCGCAGCATAGGATGAGGCCAGCAAAGCAAAAAGCCGGTAAAGATGCTGGCCAAAAACAGCGGGAGGTGCGCCATCACGCCCGGGAAACGATATGGAGAAAACCCTTGGGCTGAAGGAAAAGGTGCGCGGAAATAGGAAAATGCCGACATGCTTCAGCTCAGCCTATCTAATCCCAATTACCAGTTAGGATACTTTGCGCGAAGCTGCTCATAAAGGGGAGACGTCGTCTTGTGCTTCTTGTGATATCCCAGCACCTGGCGCTCGCGTGTCGTCGGCCCGGTTGTGGCCGTTTCAGCCTGCTGAGGTAACGCTTGCTCCACTTCGCGAAGGTTCTGGATACGGTCGCGCGCGAGCACGATTTTCAGTCCGGTTGGAGCTACGCGCGCGACAATGTGGTTTTTCTTGCGTTGAAGAGAGCCGGCATCGGCAGTAAAAATCTTTTGCTGGCCCTGAAAATTGTTGTAGCGAATGGCAAGCGGCCTTGTTGGCGAATAATCAGAGGACCTCTTACGGAAGCTGGCGGCCCAACCCTGCCCCAGGGTCGCATCGAAATACTGGCATGAAGGATTGGGGCAGCGTACCGGAAGGTCTGAGGCGCGCGCTCCCTTAGTTCCACAGGCCGGGCAGATGTTTTTGCTCTTGCCGAACAGAAAATCCAGAAATCCCATATTCAACCTCCTTATGATACATGCCAGAGCATTCAGGGGGACGGTTGATAAAACGAGCTTCCGCTTCAGCGGCCAAGCTATTCCATAACCCCCATCTACAGGCAGCCACCCTCTCTTACGGGCACTTGCCGGCTGCTGCTTCTGGGACAGAAGAGAAAGCTGCACCGCTTTTTGGGCTGTGCAGCCTGGCAACCGTCCCCCTGAATACTCTGATGGCCTTTTCTTTCTGCCAGATAAAAAATGGACTCTCAATGCACCCCCGGCAAATCAACCGGCGCCGGTGCAACAGCGAAGGCAACCCCATGGCGCGAAGCTGCTCAAAGGTGATCCGCCGGAAGTGGCCTTTCTTATGCCCTCCGAAAACCAGGCTCAATATCTCTTCCGCCAGCCACCGGTCCAGAATGCGCAGTTGCTGTTCATCATCCACATGCTTGAGGTAGTAGTCGAGAATAGCGACATTACGAACGCCCTTTTCGATGGTCTGGGCCGCCAGAGTCACCAGGGCCTGTGCTCTCGCACCGGGATCGGCGATCCTCTTCCAGCGCCGCCAGCCTCTCCGAAAAGCGAAACGAAACAGATTTCTGATTTTTCGCAGCTTGTCGCGTGAAAGCGCTACTCCTCCGCCAGCGCGGAACAACAGACCTAAGTGCCGGAAATCGCGCGCTGCGGCAAAGTGCGTGTCAGGCGTGGGTGTGCCGGTCAACAATAGATCGGCGCTGTGACTGGCCTTCATTTTTAATTTCAGCTCAGCCAGCGTCAGTTCCAGGTGTTGCGCTGCTCGCGTTGCCGTCTCGCGGCATGGCGAAAGCAGCAGGATGTCATCCGCGTAGCGAAAATAATCAACCTGCGGAATGCTTTCGATGCGGCGATCTAAATCTGTAAGGTAGAGGTTGGCCAGCAGGCAGGCAGTTGCCGTGCCGAAGGGGATACCAACCGTCGCCCTTTGCGTGCATCCGGACTCTTGGTAAAGAAAGCGGACACGCTGCATCAGAAGCTGGAAAAGATAGTCAGCAGGATCTACGAGTTCAGCCAATTTCTCGAGCAATAGCCCATGATTGACGGTAGCAAAGTAGTCGGTAATGTCACGTTTGACCACGTAGAGCGAGCCTGTTGCCGAACGAAGTACGGTTGCAATTCGGGTTTGGCAGGTATCCAGGCCATAGCTGCGATCGCGATAAGCGTAAGAATTTGATGAGAACCAGGCATGAAGCCTGCGATTGAGAACGCGGTAGAGCAGAAGATCAACGATGCGCTCTTCCCAGGGTGCAATGTAAAGGGTGCGATGTTTTCCGTTGAAGTTGTAGCGCAACGCCACCGCAGGACGAAATTCAAAGCCCTCCCGCTGCAGTGAACGATGGATGGCATCCAAATGACGCAACCCATGCGCGGCAAAGTCATATAGTGTCTTCCCATCGGTGGAGGCACACAATGCCTTGCGCCACTGGAACACTGGCTTGGTATAGACGCGGACTGCGGCCTTGTAGAGTTCGGCTTCGCTGTAAATATCCTTCCAACGCAAAAGACGCGCAGCCTGGGGCATAAGATTTCCAGTAGAAAGCTGCGCGTTATTATAATCAACGCACAGGCATGAGCTATCAAAGAGTTCTGACACCATCCCTTGGATTGGCCGTTCGTGCCTAACGCATACATCATTGCGGGGCCGAATGGTGTGGGGAAGACGACCTTTGCGCGGGAATTCCTGCCTAATTACGCTAGCTGCATCCGCATAACAGGAATTTAGTCCGAGTTTTCCTCAGATATTTCAGTTACATGGCCTAATTTCGCTTGCTATTTACCTTGAGGATTCCCCATAATACGCACAGAGGATTAGAGATACACAGCATCGTGAACTATCATCGTTCTGACGTTCTGCGTATTCTTCGCATCTCAGGGCGCCAACTGGCAGGGTGGCAACGGGCCGGGTTGGTGACTGAAGTCCCTGAATATTCTTTTTTTGATCTCCTGCAACTGAAAAAAGTCCGCGACCTGCGCGCCAAGCGTGTGCGTCCCGCCGTGATCCGCCAATCGCTCGAAGCCATGCAAAAGCAGGTAGCAGGCATGGGAAATCCCCTACTGGAGGCGAGTGCATATTCCAGCGGCTCGCGCGTGGTCTTTCGCCACCAGGGCAAATCCGTTGAACCCATCGCCGGCCAGTTTGTCATGGATTTTGATCCGTCGCGTGTGGTGCAACCGGTGAAGGTGCGCGCCATCCGGTCAGAAGAAAGCGCGGCTGAGCTGTTTGCCAAAGGCATAAGCCTTGAGGAAGACCCGGCCTCGCAGGAACAAGCCGTTGCCGCTTATAAGAAGACCCTGGAGCTTGACCCCGAGCACGCCGCCGCCCACATCAACCTGGGAACGCTGTATTACAACCGCCGCGATTATGCCGGCGCCGAGCGCCATTATCGTAAAGCCATCGAGGTTGACCCGCGCTACGCCTTGGCTTATTTCGATCTGGGCAACGTCCTCGACGAAACCGGACGCTTGCCCGAAGCAGTAAAGTCCTATTGCTCGGCCATCACCTTGGCGCCCACCTACGCTGATGCGCATTACAATCTTGCGTTGGCCTACGAAAAACTAAAGCAATCGCGCAGCGCGCTGCGTCATTGGCGCGCATATGTAAAGCTCGATAGCATCGGTCCATGGGCCATTCATGCCCGCAATCAAATCCAGAAAATCCTGCAAGGCGACAAGCTGCGCGTGGTCTACCGCCGAGGCCGCAACTCGGAATAAATCATTTGGTCTATTGAGTCATCGGATCATTAGTTAGGACCAGAACTACCCAAATTCTCCTAAGAATCAGACGATCTGGAATCTTTATCCTCGATTTGCCGTCTAATAGAGTATGGGCAACACATTGAAAACGGCTTTTCTGCTCACCTTCATGACTTTGTTCCTCATGTTTGTGGGCCGGATTCTCGGCGGGCAAAACGGCATGATATGGGCGCTGGCCATCGCGGCGGTCATGAACTTTGTCTCGTACTTCTTTTCCGACAAGATCGCGCTGGCCATGTACCGCGCCCAGCCGGTCACCCGCGAGCAGCTTCCGCGCGTCTATAACGTTGTGGAGCGCATGACCCAGCGCATCGGCCTGCCCATGCCGAAAATTTATCTGATCCCCAGTCCCTCGCCCAATGCTTTTGCGACCGGCCGCAACCCATCGCATGCGTCGGTAGCCGTAACCCAGGGAATCCTGGAATTGCTTGATGATGAAGAATTAGAAGGCGTGCTGGCGCATGAGTTAGGGCATGTACGCAACCGTGACATTCTGATTTCCAGCATCGCGGCGACACTGGCGGGAGCCGTTACCCTGCTTGCCCGCTCCGCTTATTGGGCTTCCCTGTTCGGTGGATACGGCGGCAGCCGTGACGACCGCGACCGTGGCAGCAACCCGATTGTCATGCTATTGATGTTGATCCTGGCTCCGATTGCGGCAATGCTGATCCAGCTTGCGGTTTCGCGTTCGCGTGAGTATGCCGCCGATGAAACCGGCGCCAAGTTCACCGGCAATCCTTATGCCCTGGCGCGGGCCCTGCAAAAATTGGACGCTTATTCCAAGCGTGTGCCCCTGGCCGCCTCACCCTCGACAGCCCATCTTTTCATCGTGAAGCCATACGTTGGAGACCTGTTCGCCAACCTGTTCTCCACTCATCCACCCATTCCCAAGCGAATTGAGAAACTGACCGGCCGGCCCATGTACTACTAGGAATTTACGATTTAAGATCTACGAAGTGCGGATTAAAAATTACGATTTGGGAAAATGGATCCAGGGCGGTTAGCTCAATAAATTTTTCCGTGCTTCCTGCATCATCCTTCTTAAATCGTACTTCAATCGTAAATCGCACTTCGTAATTCCATGTCCGCTCCAGGAGAGATGCGATGCCAAGATTCGAACGCGCCAAGGGGAAGTTCCTGTATGAAATCCACCAATATGGGTATGCCCTTTCTGTGCGCGAGTGGAGCCAAGGTGAACACCGGCTGGCCGGTTATTGCATGTTTGCCGATGCTGCGGCGGCATCGCGCGAACTCGAGCGCCTGCTGCGGAAAAAGTCAGCCGAAGGATTTCTTCCGGCTGATGATCCGGCCAAGGCGCTGGCCGCCTCGCTCAAACTCGAGCGTCCCAAGCCGAAGTCCAAGCCTGCGCTGCCCCTGCGCCAGGATATCCACGTCTACAACGAAGCCACGGGCTTTACCCTTGCCTCGCTCAAGTTGGCAGGCAAAAGCATGGAGGATGATAGCCGCAAGTGGAACAAAGCTATCCAAGACGGCCTGCTGATTCCGGTCAGCCTCTTTCAGGACAATTCATTTGCCATCCGCGTGGTGGCAGGCGACGCATTAAATGCGCAGGAACAGGAAGAGTGGGTCGGCCGCCTGGAATGGCATCTGAACCTTGCCAATGGAAAACTGTGCATCTCAGCCGGCGCCGAATGGCTGTACGAGGGTGTCAAAGCTGCAGACCTAGAGGACGACAACTTTCTCCGCATTGTCGAACTGCCGCCCGGCCACTATCGCGCAACTCTCTATTCCTATTTGAGTGGCGTGAACGGCAGTGCCTGCCTCGACTATCTGGCCGGGGGATACGGTCAAGCTGAACCCACGGGCCAGTGGTTTCGCCGCACTCGTCCGCAGGAGCGCTTCCCCGAATGGCTGGTCTATCAATGTGTGGCCCATGCAAATTCCGATCTTGGCCATGAACAGGAGTGGCTGAATACGCCCCTGCCAGACAGAGCAACCATGCCAGAGTTCATCGCCTTCCTGTTACATCTTGAACCTGTCGAGCCCTCCGTGATAAACCCAACGGCCAAAACCGAAGGCGGATGGTTTTCCATGGGTGAGGGCGCGCGCAAGCCGGAGCGCTGTCCATTAGGGCTGGTGGCCAAAGACGTAATCAGCCACGCCCAGCGAGTGGAAGGCAAGTGGGTCTGGCCGCGGGAGATATTTCCCCTGGTCGAAGGCTTCAATACCATGCCCATTGCCGGCGGCGAGGTAGCTGTACCCCTTGACCATTTGGATGATGTTTATCGCCTGGCAACATTTTGTTCCTTCAATTTGTTACCCGAGATTCGGGTCGCGCTGCCCTCAGGAGCGCACTTTCCCCTGGAGGGAGAGTGGCCAGAGGGGTTAGTTGCCCTCGAAGTCGAAGGGACACTGCGTTTTCTCGTGGCGCCTGGCAGTGGAAGATTACATGCGCTGCAAGCTCTAACGGCTTCGCTTGACCGGCTCAAGATGCTGCCCGAAGGGGCCACGCTTGAAATGGTGACGTCAGACCTGGGACACCAAGGTCCTCCGAAAACCGAGCGGCCGATTGGTACGCACCGTTATCAGGGGACTATCCACAATGGTGCCTGGCATATCGAGCGCACGTTTCCTGCAGTGGACGCCGATACTCTGCGCGCGGCCCTGGCCGTGGCCGCCGAATCTCGCCTGTGCAACGGCTTCAAGGTGGGCGATGAAGAAGAGGCTAAAAAAATTCTACAATGTTCCGAAGCCAATAACGGCAAGCTCCTCGAGGACAACCCTCCGTTCTATGAAGACGGGGTGGTTCGCCTGCGCGAACCCGATCCTAACTTTTACAACCGGGTGGGCGGCGCGGTGTTTACCGTGCGCCACTCTCATGTCTGGCCGTTGGTTGATTTTTCCAAGGAGGAGTAGAAATTCATGATTTTCGATTTACGAATTACTTTTGGGAAGTAAGAAGTACGAAGGAAGAAGTATGAAGTAGAGGTAACCTTCCAATCGTAATTCGTAATTCATACTCTTCCTTCGCACTTCCAACTTCATACTTCTCAAATCGTTAATCGAAAATCATAAATCTCATAAATCTTTAGTTCCCAAATTATCGTTCTTAGAATCTAAACGGCTATATACTTGTAGGTTAAAATCCATATTTCATGTCTCTGGAAATCACAACGGCTGCCGCAACCCACTCACAAAACGCAGCCCGGCTGGAAGCTGCGCTGCGCAACGTAATCCGCGGCAATGATGAAGTGGTGCGCATGGCTCTGGTTGCCGTCTTCGCCCGCGGACATCTGCTCATTGAAGGCGTTCCCGGGGTAGGCAAGACCACGCTCGCCCACGGGTTGGCGCGCAGCCTAGATTGCAACTTTCAGCGCATCCAGTTCACCAGCGACCTGCTGCCCAGCGATGTGCTGGGAATTTCCATCTACTCAGCCATCGAGCAGAAGTTCGAATTCAAACCCGGACCGGTCTTCGCCAATGTGCTCCTGGCCGATGAGATCAATCGCACCACCCCCAAGACCCAATCGGCCCTGCTGGAGGCCATGAACGAACGCCAGGTCACCGTAGACCGGGTTTCGTATCCTCTGCCGGAGCCCTTCCTGGTCATCGCCACGCAAAACCCGGTGGAGCATCATGGGACGTATCCGCTGCCGGAGTCGCAGATGGATCGCTTCCTGCTGCGGGTCGCCATGGGATATCCCGAAGCGGGAAGCGAGCGCTCCATTATCCGCTCTGAAGTCGGGGCCGCGCGCCTGGAAGATACTCGCCCCGTGCTTAACGCGGCCGACGTAGTAGCCATGCAAAACGAGGTCATGCGCGTGCGCGTGGATGATGCCCTGGCCGAATATGCCCTGGCGATCGTCCGCAAAACACGCAACTCCGAGCACCTGGCGCTGGGGGTCTCCCCGCGCGGCTCGCAGATGCTCTACCGCGCCGCCCAGGCCATGGCCTTCATGGAAGGCCGCAACTTCACCACCCCGGAAGATTTTAAGCGCCTGGCCGTGCTCTGCTTCTCGCATCGCGTAGTGGTTAACGCCCGCTACTCGTCCATGCTCAAAAAATCGCAGCAGGCGGAAGAAATTCTGCGCGAAATCGTGGAAAAAGTCGCGGTGCCGGTGTAGAAATACAGTTCTCTGTTGTCGGTTCTCAGTTCTCAGTTGGTTCTCGAAAGTGTCATCCTGAAGCCGCGAAGCGGAAGAAGGATCTCCGATGGAGACTGGAACCACCCACGGCTTAGATCGGACCCGCCACTCAGTTGACTCCGGAGCGTTGAGAATCGTAAAAGATGTCATAGGATCATGACCTTTCTCAAATTTCTAATGCTTCTCACCCTCTCCCTCTGGCTGGGTGGAATCATTTTCTTCACCGCCGTGGAAGCTCCAGCCATCTTGAACCACGTGCCTGACCGGGCACTGGGCGGAGCTATCATCAATCAATCTTTGGAAAAATTGCACTGGATGGGGATTGTCTGCGGGCTGGTGTTCCTGCTGGCCTCGCTGCTGCGCTCTTACGCCGCCACGCGTGAGACCAGGCTGCTCACTCTTCCTCACCTCACAGTAATAGCTATGATCGCCTGCACCGAGGTCTCGCAGCGCTTTATCCTGCCCGCAATTGCCCAATTGCGTGCGGCACACACTGATCCTTCAGCGCAGATGCAGTTCCAGCGTTTGCACAACGGGTCAGTCGGGCTGGAAGGCGCCGTGCTGCTGCTGGGACTCGCGCTTTTGTATCTTCAGGCATGTGATGCGACGTAGCATATCGGCGACAGGCTGCACTCGGACCCAGCTAACGATGCTGAGGGCACAAACTTCAAAACCAGTGGGACTTCATCCTCTCTAGGAATTCTCGCGAGATCTCGAAGCCGGCGCGGTCGCCAATAACCGCATCGACACCGCACTTCGGACAGAGGGCAGTCTGGCTCTCACGATCCACGTCATCTACCCATTCTTTAATCTGTTCGGGAGGAAAGATCGCGCAGCAATAGAAGCATCCACAGAAAGCGCTGGCAGCAACCTCAGCCTTATGATTAGAAGAATGTCTATGAGCATCCCGAACGTCTTCCGGAAACCCAGCGACTCGGCGCGTATGTTCGTCTTGCCAGCTCATTAATTTATCTGTTTAATCTCCAAGCGCGAAGCGCGACTCCAGTCACGAAGATAGGCTAACACCAATCCCTGGCATTCCGGTGTCTGCCAAGGCCCAGCGCCTCGAACTCATCATGAAACAAGCGGGTCGTCGGTCCGGAACGAAGCACAGCTGTCTGAGCGATGATTGCCTGGATGGTGTAGGCCACTCTCACTATTATGCACCGCCAAAGACTGCTCTAATAGAACCGTGTTTGCTCATTACTGCAAGGCTCTTTATTATCTGTAAGGGCAAGAACCCGATCACGAAATTACACAATTACCCGATCACCCAATTACAAAATGAAAACTGGCATTATCGGCCTGCCGCAGGTAGGCAAAACGTCGCTGTTCAAAATCCTCACCAAGGCCAAG
>DASREY010000083.1:0-11308 GCA_035651775.1 Terriglobales bacterium | reverse complement strand
AGGTTGCGACCCACCAGGATCGCTTTCCGGCGAGTAACTCAAGATCAGAAATCCTTAAGGAGTAGTAAACACAGAATGAAACGCACGTATCAAGCAGCATTCCTCATGCTGGCCCTGACGGCATCAGCAACCCTTTTCGCGCAAGCGGGCACGGCCGCGGCCACTACCACCAAGATTGGCGTGATCGATATTCAAACCGCCATCCTGGCGACCAATGAAGGCCAGCGCGATTTCAATACCCTTACCACCAAATTTCAACCCAAGCAGACCGAGTTGCAGACCATGAGCAAAGATGTGGATGATTTGCAGAAGCAGCTCGATACCCAGGGCGATAAGCTCAATGAAGACGCCCGCGCCAACATGGTGAAGCAGTTGGAGTCGAAAAAGAAGACGTTGCAGCGCACCTATGAAGACGCGCAGAACGACTTCGAGGCCCAGAAGAACGAGATTCTCAAGAACCTTGGGAACAAGGTCTATTCCACCCTCGACAAATACGCCAAGGATAATGGCTTCTCGGTAATTGTGGATGTATCGAATCCGCAGAGCCCGGTATTGTGGGCAGCGCAATCCACCAACATCACCAAGGCGGTTGTGGATGCATACAATGTCGTCTCCGGCGTTCCTGCTCCGCCCGCTGGAGCGGCCCCGAAACCGGCTTCGGCCACTGCTCCCTCGGCAACCAAACCACCTGCCACCGCTCACTAAAATATTCTTCAGTTTCGCAAGCTTCAGGCCGCCACTTGGCGGCCTGAGTTTTTTTGTGCGAAACGATATGGCTCGGCCCGCACCGGCGCGAGCCGCAAGCTGTCGCCCGCTGTGCTCTTGTACCGCTCCGTAAGCGACACCAGCAAACTTATTTTTGTTCCGCATTTATTTTTTTCGGCGATGTTTTGTCCCAGCCTGGCCGGCTGTTCTCCGGTGTCAATTCCATACAGGAGAGAAGCCCATGTTTGAAGACAGTCTCATCGAATCAACCCGTCACATCGCCAAGCGGCGCGGATTAACCACCCTGCTTTCCACCAGCATGCAGATGTTCGTGCTGATGCTCTTGGTTATTTTTCCCTTGTTGCGCACGAATGTGCTTTCGCCGCAGCAGGTAAAACTCAGCGCAATTCTGCCTCATATCAACGAGCCCGTCACAACCGGAAGCCATCCTCCTGCGGGTGCAGCCGACTCTGGCCGAATAGCATCGACCGTAGTCCAGGTGACTCAGCCCAGCGTAATTCCGCGCATCATTGACCGCACTGCCGATTCGTCTGGACGTCCCATTGATCCAGTCTTGCCGCTCTGCACCTCTGGATGCGGGAATCTCCAGGGCGTCTTAGGCTCATTCGGTCCTACCCCGCCACCGGTAGTTGCCATTGCCAAGTCTTCAAAGCCACTGACTATTTCCCATCTGGATGAAGGACAAATCATCTGGCGCGTGCTACCTACCTATCCTCCACTTGCCCGGACTGCACGCATACAAGGATCAGTGATTCTGCATGCTCTTATCAGCCGCGCCGGGACTATTGAACAGTTACAGGTGCTTTCCGGCCATCCCATGCTCGCCCGGGCGGCCATTGATGCTGTCCGCCAGTGGCGTTTTCGTCCTTATATGCTCAACGGCGAGCCCATTGAGGTCGAGACCCAGATTACAGTCAATTTTTTCTTGGGAGATAAGCCTGTAGCCCTAATAACGAGGCTTGGTTCGGGTTCTACGCTCTCGCCCTGACCCGCCTCGATGGCCCGGCAGGTCGGGGGCCAATTCCGCACCCATATTTTCCCAAGCTCTGTGGAAAAGCCTGTGGAATTCTGCTGCCCGCAAAAATTAAAGCAGTGTTAATTCAGGAACTTACCTGTTTTGCATCAACATTGCAGCACCCCGTAAGCAATTCTGGCTTAATGACTTAAAAGCACAACCCCAATTGCTTTCATCTGTGCAAAAAGAAGCCTGCAAAGCTCTGAAAACAGTTGAAGTTTTGCACATTTCGGCTCTAAGGTGTATGCCGGTCAGGCTGTTTTTAGGATGCTTCCCGCTATGGAAAACGTGCCTGAAAGCAGCACCTAGTTCCAAAATGGAACTGTTCAACATGGGAATTTGGCTTCCTAGGATTGCCGCACTTTCCGCAAGAAATGGATAAGTTGGCGCATTCTAACCTTCTAACTTCCGGCTTCCAACTTCCTTCTTCGGCGCAATTGATCGAGCAACTGCGACCGCGTAATCCATAATCCGGCAGCAGCAGCCCCAGCCCAGGTAAGGGAAACCAAGGCCAGAGCTTTGATATCGGCCATGCGGCTGCCATTCAAGTTCACCGCCCTGCCTACAAAATAGCTGGCTGCTCCGGCCATCGCTGAAACCAGCAAAGCCTTGCCCAACTCACGCCAATTCATGTCGTCCAAACTGACCAGGCGCTTGCGGTGCAGCAACACTGCCAGGGTCACGGTATGAGCGAAGATGCCGAGATCGGAGGCGATGGTCAACCCGGTTGCCAGGTACGAATGAAACAGGGCCGCATACATAGGTAGCGAAGCGGCGGTTATAACGGTTCCGGCAAGCATGGGGGTAAGTGTATTGCCGGCGGCGTAAAAGGCCCGGGCGTACAGCGCCTGCGCCGACCAGAACACCAGCGAAAGCGCAAACCAGAAGAAAAACAGTGCCGTCTGCTGTGAATCATCCCAGGTGAATTTGCCGCGGCGATAAACGATGTCAACAAAAGGCAAGGCAGCGGCCATCATCCACGAACTGGCCAGCAGCGATGCCGCCGCCACGCGGTACACCGAGTTATTCACGCTGGCGGCGAACTCACTCATCCTCTTCTCTCCAAACAGGCGCGCGAAAAAGGGCATGGAAGCTTGCCCTGCGGCTTGCCCCAACACTGCAATCGGAACAGAAAAGAGGCGCTTGGCATAATTCAACCGGCTGATATCCCCTGCCAGGCCCGAGGCGAAGTAACGCATAATCCACTCATCGGCGGCAACCAGCGAGACCCCCAGCATGAGCGGAATAGAGAGCCTGACCCACTCCTTAAATCCGGGACTGTTGATTTCAAATGACGGCCAATACCGCATGCCGGCGCGCTGTGCCCCCACAGCGTTGATTAAGAAAGGACCCACAACCGCGCCAATCAGAGCTCCGTAAGCCAGCGAAGCGATTCCCAATTGGCGATGGAACAGCACGCCGCCCAGAATAATGAAGACGTTATAAAAAATTCCTCCCAGAGCGGGCAGCAGGAATAAGCGACGCGAGAGCAGGACCGCCGAAACCACCCCGCCCACATAGAAGAACACCTGGGCCGGCAACAAAATTCGCGTCAGATAACTGCACAAAGCAAGCTGCTCGGGTTTGAAGCCGTGGAGATAGTGGCGCAGGATTTGCGGCGTAAAAATCTCCGTCAGAACAATACCCACGCCCAGCACCGCGATCATCACGGTAATAACCACGGAGAACGCCTTTTGTGCCTCGGCTTCGCGCTTTTCCGAAACATAGCGCGTAAAGATGGAGATAAAAGTGATCGAGACCGTGCCACCAGCTACCAGGTAATTAAGAAAATCAGGAATCGTGAAGGCCGCGTAAAAGGCGTCGGTGAGTGGATTCGCGCCAAAGGTATGAGCAATGTAAGTCTCACGCAGGAAGCCGGCGATCCGTGAAAGCATCACCGCCGCCATCAGCAGCAGCGTGGCCGAGAATGCTGTATGCTCATGCGAAGGTCGCAGCCAGCGCAGCATACCGAATGAAGACCTGGGTGAGGATGAGGCCGGCGTAGTTGCCATCTTGCCGGATTGTACACAAATCAGTGAGACAAAGATTTTCCCTGGAGTTTGCTCGCAGTTTTAAAAGAAGCAAAAGTTTGTGTGGCACAGCCGTCCCCGGCTGTGCGGCAGCGCCCCAAACGCAGTGGAATGAACAAATAGCCAAGGGGACTAAATTTGGACGCGAAAGTTGTCGACCAGCTCCAAAACAAGACTAGAATCTTTAGTTATGTTCGAGCGTTATAGCGAAGGCGCCCGCCGCGCTATCTTTTTTGCGCGTTATGAAGCCAGCCAGTTCGGATCGTCGCATATCGAAACCGAACATCTGTTGCTTGCGCTCATGCGTGAAAACAAGACTCTTGGAAACGTCTGGCTCACACCGGAGGGCGCGCGGAACATTCGTTTGAAAATTGAATCAGCCGGCAAGAATCAGAAAAAAATTTCTACCAGTGTAGATTTACCGCTAAGCTCTGAATGCAAACAGGTCCTCAGCAATGCAGCCGAACAGGCCGACCATCACTCTAACTCGTATATCGGCACCTGTCATTTACTGTTGGGCTTATTGTCACAACAATCTTGCTTGGCGGCTCAGTTGCTTACACAATACGGCATAACTGCCGAACAGATACAAGGTTTGCAAGAAACCACCTCCGAACAGCCGTATAAAGCCACGAATTTCGAGAAAGCCACCACCTTGGAATTGGCCGGGAGCGACCTAAGTTCAAAACATAAACAAGGACCAACTCTTATGTTCCAGCGTTATACCGAGAAAGCGCGGCGCGTCATCTTCTTCGCGCGATACGAGGCAAGCAGATTCGGATTGCCACAGATCGGAAGTGAGCATCTGCTGCTTGCACTGCTGCGTGAAGACCATGCGCTCATGTATGGGCTGATGTCACCTGAAGATGGAGAAATCATCCGATCGGCAATCGAATCAATCTACGAGGAGAAAAAAAATACCAGCGGAGATCTGCCCTTAACTCCCGAATGCAAACAGGTGCTCAACAACGCCGCTAAGCAAGCCGACCAACTTTCCGATCCACATATCGGCACCCAACATCTGCTCTTGGGATTGCTTTCGCAAAAATCCTTTGCGGCTGAGCTATTGACCCAGCGCGGTGTAACTGCCGAAAAAGTGCTGCAAACTTTGAAGAAATATCCTTCTGCAGAACGCCTGAAGACCGAGCGCCGCAAGACGTCGCCGCCTTCAAACCCGCCTTGGGCCTGGCCAGACGCGACTTAGCTTGGTTACAGTCATAATCCCTTGGAGCTTGGAGCTGAGAGCTTGAAGCTCGTGTAACTGTGGTTACTAGCGGTACGGACCATTTTTAGGTAACCTGTCTCGCATGCGAATCCACAAATTGTTCTGGTTTTTCTGCCTTTCCGTTTCGGCGTGGGGGCAGCACCTGGTCAAACAGGATGTCTTCAACGCCATCGCCAACGAGTATTCCGGCGAGGCGGCGCAAGAGAATGTGCGCAACGTTATTCAGTATCACCGCATCCAGGCCAGCCCCATGATGGAGAGCGTGGCCAAAGACGTTGTGCTCCCCCGCCTGAAGGCTGCGGGCCTGGAGGCGACGATCGAGCAGTTCCCCTCCGACGGCAAGACCAGGTACGGCACCTTTACCTCGCCCATGGGTTGGGATATCCGCTCTGGCGAGCTGTGGGTTGAGAGCGCCGGCGGCGCGAAGAACTTTGTGCCCATTCGCCTGTGCCGCTTCAGCGATGTGCCTATGTGCGTTTCCACCTACTCCAAGGGCGGGGATTGGAAGGGCGAGCTGGTGGATGTAGGCGCCGGCGCCAAAGACTCCGACTATTCCGGCAAAGATGTAAAAGGCAAAGTGGCGCTGGCTTATGGGTACGCAGCTGCTGTTGTCCGCCAGGCAGTGCTCAAGCATGGCGCGGTGGGCGCGGTGATTTATCCCGCGGCTGATGACCGCCCTGACCATCCTGACATGGTGCGCTATAACGGCCTCTGGACCCAGGCCGATGAGCTCGACCGCACCCGTGGCAGCTTCCAGATTTCGCGCAACCAATACGACATGCTCAAGCAACTGATGCAGGATGGCCCGGTAACCGTGCACGGGAAGATTGATTCCACACTGGCTTCGGGCAAGCTCACCGTGGTGCATGCCTACATTCGTGGAAGCCAGCACGACCGCGAGGTACTGATTACCGCACACCTTGACCATCCTAAGTGGAGCGCCAACGACAACGCCTCCGGCGATGGCGCCATGATGGAGATGGCCCGCACCCTCAACAGCCTGGTGGCCGGCGGGAAGATTCCCGCGCCTACCTACACCATTCATTTCATGTGGGTGCCCGAGTGGTACGGCACTCTTGCCTATGTGACGAATCATCCTGAAGCCCGGCGCTGCGGCCCCTGGGACGATCCGCGCGCCAAAGGCAGGACGGATGCCTCCAAGGGCCCCTGCGTCATCGCCAACATCAATATGGATATGGTTGGCGAAGACACAGTCAAAACCAACTCGCGCTTTTACATCACCCGCACGCCTGATTCGGTCTCCTCATTCATGAATGCATTGATGAGTGACGTGCTGCAGCAGACTCGCGAGGCCAATCTCTATGCGCCTACGGGCACGCGCCATTACTGGCTGCCTGAGATGATCAACTACGCCCAGGGCAGCGATCATGATGTCTTCCTCGGCCTGGGTATTCCTTCAACCATGTTGGGGCACGACCCCGATTGGACCCACCACACCAGCGAAGACACCATTGACAAGACCGACGCCAGCGAGTTGCGCCGCGTAGGCACGCTGGCCGCAGCCGCAGCCTGGTGGATTGGCGATGGCGGAGAAGAAAAATCCGCCCGCCTGCTCGATAGCTGGTTCCAGGTCGAGGGCGACAGCACGGTGCAAAAGCTCAACTTCTACCGCGACTTGGGTGCATTCACCCACACTTCAACCGCCAAACGTAAGCCCGCGCGTGGCGGAACAGGCCCGCACCGGCTGACGCTGCTGCCGCTCGACAGCTCCATCTTCAGCAGCCTGGAAGGCGACGATAAGAAGTGGGTGCAAGAGCAGCAGGCGCGCTTCCCCAATGACTCAGACGACATCCCTACCAGGCCAACTTTCGAGTTGCTGGCCTTTGAGACCATCAACCTGATGGATGGCAAGCGCTCCACGGGAGAGATCGCCGACATCCTCAGCGCCGAATACTTCAGCGATATCGACCAGGACTGGGTCGACCGGCTGGTGGGAATCCTGGCAGGACAGAAGCTAGTGGTTACGCGCTAGAAGTTGGCAGTGTTCATCCGTGTAAATCCCTGGCTAAGACTTTTTCTGCGGCGTCACGTCCTTCGCGGATGCAATCTGGCACGCCCACACCGCGATAGGCGTTGCCGATCAGGTAGAGTCCAGGAGTACTCTTGCGCAGATGCTCGATACGCGCAACACGCTCCAGGTGCCCAACCTCATACTGCGGCATGGATCGCGGCCAGTGGAAGACGCGGGTAAACACGGGCTGGCTGTGAATCCCCAATATTTCGGCAAACTCGCGCTGTACCAACGCGATGGCATCGGCATCGGAGAGAGCGAGTGCGGCCGCGTCCCGCGCGCCGCCCATGAATCCACGCAGCAGCACAAGATCGTCTGCCTGCCGGTACTGGAATTTATTCCCCACAAACGTACAGGCCAGCAGGCAGCTTTTTTCTGAAGCGGGAACGAGAAACCCGAAACCTTCAGGAGAAATTCCTTGTTTCTTTAACTCCTCTTTTGGGAAAGCCAGAGTAACGATCATCGAAGAGCTATAAGAAATATTTGCCAACTCCTGCGCCAGCTCCGGGCAGCAGCTTTGCAGCAGGCCGGCGGCGCTGTGCGCGGGCGTAGCCAGAATGAGACCGTGGAAATCTTCGGCGAATCCAGTGCCTCGCACCTCCCATTGATCGGCGTTCCCGCTTTGGGTCTTAGCCGCATGCGTGACAGCGTGCCGGGCACGGATCGCAGAGGGGTTAAGCTGAGCGGCAATTGCATCGAGCAACTGCTGCATGCCGTTTTTCAGGCTGGTAAAAATCGAGCGTGCGCTTTTCTTGCCGGCCGAGGCCTGCAAGGCGCGAATCAGGCTGCCATGCTCTTGTTCCATCTGAAGAAAGCGCGGCATGATGGTGCGCATGCTGAGGCTCGCGGCTCGGCCTCCGTAGACCCCGGCCAGCATGGGATCGGCCAGGCGCTCGACGACTTCGCTCCCAAAATGGCGCGTCACAAATGCCGCTATGCTTTCATCGCCGTCATTCTTGCGTGGCGGCAGATTCACTTCGGCCGCGATAAGGCGCTTGGTTTCTTCGGAAAACAGCTCGGAGCGCATGACGTGCTCAAGCGATGTGGGAACGATGAATTGCAGGCCTTCGGGCAGAGGCACGAGCTTGCCGTGGAGCAGAACAAAAGTCTTGCGTACGGCATCGTTCGAGCCAATGAGTTGGTCTTCGAGTCCGAGTTCGCGGCAGAGCTCAAAGGCCCAGGGCTTTTCCGAGAGAAATGAATCGGCGCCGGTTTCGACAACGCAGCCATTAAGATATTCGCTGCCCACGATGCCGCCCAGGCGCGCGCTTTGCTCAAAGAGCTGCCATTCGAGCTGGGCTCCGTTGCGGCGGGCCTTTTCCAGATAATAGGCCGCACTTAAGCCGGAGATGCCGCCGCCAACGATGCCAATCTTCTTCATGAAAGCAGTTGCCAGTTGCCGGTTGCCGGTTGCCGGCCAGATAATTTTTCGCGAAAAGAATTAAGAAACATGATCCATCGAAAAAAAT
Organism: Terriglobales bacterium; assembly: GCA_035651775.1. Taxonomy (GTDB): domain Bacteria; phylum Acidobacteriota; class Terriglobia; order Terriglobales; family Acidobacteriaceae; genus QIAW01. The sequence continues at coordinate 2,811 of DASREY010000083.1, read as the reverse complement.
CATTCCGCTGGCTGCTTTTGTTTTTCGCAAGGGAAATAAGCTCGTGCTCTCTACTGGCAACTGGCAACCGGCAACTGGCGGCTGCTTTAAGATCCGTGTTCATCCGTGGCTCAATTCCGTTTGCGCCAGGGCCTTGCGCGCCAAGTCGGCAAGGGCGGCGGCAAAAGTAGGCGAAGCATTCAGGGATTCGGTGCGCTCGAGTTCCATCCCCTGCTCGCGGGCAAATTGTTTGAAGCCGATATCAATGTCATAGAGCACTTCCACGTGGTCGCAGACAAAGCCGATAGGCTGCATGAGCACGGCGCGATGGCCGGCAGCCTTTAATTGCAGAATGGTTTCTTCCACGGTAGGGCCAATCCACTCGCCGCCAGACATGCCCTGGCTCTGGAAGGCAAACTTCCATTCTTTCAACTCCGGCAGGCGCGCAGCGACCAGAGCCGCAGTCTCTTTGGCCTGGGCCTCATAAGGATCGCCGGCCTCGATAGTGCGCCGCGGGACGCTGTGCGCGGTAAAGATCACAGGAACTTTGGACTGGGTGCGCTCGCACATTTGCTTCCACGCAGGCGCAAGTTTTTCAGCAAAGGCTTGGATGAGCAGGGGATGTTCGTGCCACGACTCCACAAATTCCAGCTTGATCTTGTCCCCGGCCTCGGCGACGGCGCTGCGTTTGTAGAGCCCGACGCTGGTGCGGGAGTTGTGGGGCGCGAGACAGATGGCGGCGGCGCGAGTGACGCCATCGGCGAGCATTTGCTCGACAGTCGCAGGAATATAAGGATGCCAGTTGCGCATGCCGATATAGACGGGCAATCCAATCTCGCGCTGGAGACCCTCAGCCTGGGCGCGGCTGTGCTTCAGCAGCGGCGAGCTGCCGATCAGCCCGTAACGGTGCTCAACTTCCTTCATGGTCTCGGGCGAAATAGGACGCCCGCTGGTGATGTTGCGCAGGAAGACAGGCACATCCTCAGGTTTCTCAGGGCTGCCGTGGGCGAGCAGCAGGACAGCTTCTTTTTCCAGCATTACGTGGTTCCTTATTTATTCACCACGGAGGCACGGAGACACGGAGAAAAACAAGAAACAACTATAGATTTGCGCCGATAGACAAAGCTAGCCTGAGTTGACCTGCAACTAATTTCACCTCTGGCCTTTTGTAGTTCGTTTTTTCTCAGTGTCTCCGTGCCTCCGTGGTGAATATTAATATTGATCTGCGTTCATCTGCGCGAATCTGCGGCGGCTTTTGCTTTTGTATATTCATGCACAAAATCCACCAGCGCCTTTACGTTTTCTACCGGAGTCTCAGGCAGAATGCCGTGGCCGAGGTTAAAGATGTGTCCCGGCCGACCGGCAGCGCGGCGCAAAACGTCTTCAGCGGCGGCGCGCACCGTCTTCCAATCGGCAAACAACGTCACCGGATCTAAATTGCCCTGCACTGCGCAGCCATGACCCAGCTTTTGCCAGCCCTCGTCCAATGGGATGCGCCAGTCGAGCCCGATGACGTCAGCCTCAGTCTCCTGCATGGCTTCGAGCAGGGTCGCGGTGTCGGTCCCAAAATAAATCACCGGCACACCGGTGCGGCGCAGCTTCTGGATCAGGGCTTTGGTCTCGGGCAGAACAAACTGGCGATAATCCTGCGGCGAAAGGCAGCCCACCCAACTGTCGAAGACCTGGAGCGCAGCCGCGCCGGCCTTCACCTGCTCGGCCGCATATTCGCTCAGCACCGTTACCAGCTTGCGCATCAGCTCGTCCCAGGCGGCAGGGGAAGAATACATCATCTTCTTGGTATGGATGTAATGCCGCGAGCCGCCGCCCTCGATCATGTAGCTGGCCAGGGTGAAGGGGGCGCCACAGAATCCGATGACGGGAACGTGCCGTCCAAAGTGCATGGCGACCATGCGCACAGCTTCGGCAACATAGAAGAGGTCAGATGCCCGGTCGCTGCGTAACCGGGCGATGGCCTCGGCGCTGCGCAAAGGCTGTTCGATCACCGGGCCCTCGCCGGCAGTAAATTGAAAATCGAGCCCCATCACCTCAAGCGGCAGCAGCAGATCGGCAAAAATGATGGCGGCGTCAACCCCCAACTTTTCCGCGGCGGTGATGGTAACCTCAGCCGCCAGCGCCGGATTCTTGCAGATCTCAAGCAATGAATGGTGCCTGCGCACAGCGCGGTACTCGGCCATGTAGCGTCCCGCCTGGCGCATCAGCCAGATAGGCGTTGTCTCCACAGGAAGCTGCTTGCAGGCGCGTACGAAGAGGGAGTTGGAGGCGGACATAGTTGGGTTAGGCGAGCTGTGCGAAGGATAAGTCTAACAAAAGCGGGACCGTATCACCGAGTGCTTCAGATTGCCGGTACTGTCCTAATTTGACTTACGGTTTAACTCCGACAAGAAGACAACATCGTTATTTTTTCAATGATGGCCATGATCTTGATGGCTTATGTCTTAGGGTAAAATTAGGACACCACCAGATGCTAGAACCGTATCTGCGCTATGCTCATGCGGCAAGGTGGAAATATCCAAGTACCTCATCTTGTCTTTGATGAGCGCGTAGGGATGTTCTCGTTCATCTGGAAACACGTTTTTCCAAAGCTCTCCGGATTCAGCCGCGTTCTCGACGCGTTCAAATGCTTTGCCGGGATCTTGTGTGGGCACATCAATGAAGGAAAGATTTACCTCGGCTTCATCGTTTGGGTCTTCAAACACGAAATATACTCGAATCATCGCAGGTCCTCTTTCATGAAAAGACAAGATGTGTCGCAGCTACGGTGCTGGATCATTATCTCTCAACCCTAAAGCCCGACTCTATTGAATGCCACTC
>DASREY010000082.1:0-2130 GCA_035651775.1 Terriglobales bacterium | reverse complement strand
GAGGCATCATTGATGGTGATCAGCAGGGCGTCATAGAGCGCAGCGTCATCTCCGGCCACCGTGGAACGAACGCCGCGCAGTACCGGCAGCCGTTCCGAAGTGAGCGGCGTCTGCCGTGCCAGATCCCGGCTGTAGGAGTAGAACGCAACCTGGTCGGGGCGGTCCAGAGAACGCACAAAATCGGCGATTGCATCCTGTGCGTACACAAACCCGCGGTACATGTAGTTGCTGGTATCGAACAGGATGTAAACGTTGGCTCCGGCGATTAGCGATCCCAGCGTGTCTTCGGACGAGACGCCGGCGCTGTTCACATTCGAGGAATAGGTTTCGGGCCCCGCAAGCGCGCCGAGAGATCGCGCCGGCTGATTCCCTTCTGCAAAGGTTGCGATCTTTTGCGGAATGCCGTCCTCGGTGATTTTGAAGTCTTTGGGAGTAAGCCCGGTTACGTAGTTGCCGTCGCGGTCGGTCACGGCCACATTCAACTGCACCAGGTCTACCACGACCCGGAAATTGCCTTCATCACCTACGTTTTGCGCCTTGGTGCCTGCAGGAAGGGTCCCGAGAATAACCAGGGCCAGTAACAACCGAAAAGATTGCCTCACCATAGCTCTTTATCCTTGCCAGCCGGGCGGAAGGCTGGATACCAATATTGCACTTGATCCGTGGCGCACGCCTCTGCGCCAACTTTTCATACTCATTGCTGAGCCGTTGTTACACCTGCAGGTGCCTGCGCTACCTGCCCGCGCCGGAACTCATCTCCGGCTTCACGCAATGCACGCAACAGGGCTGGCCAGTCTTCAAAATCCGTGGCGAAGATCTTCTCCACCATGCGATGCGTCAGTTGTGGAATTAGGGTGTTCAGCAGCGCCGGCGGATAGTTCTTCTCATACGCCAGCCTTGCCCAATATAGATTGTTAGAATCCCATGTCTCTGCCAGCAGCCGGCTGGAATAGCCCATGAATGCCGGCAATGGCTTCAAGTTCAGGAGCTCTTGCCCATAACTCTGCGTGAGAATGGGGTGAGGCACGCCGAAGCGCTCGGAAAGCGTGCTCATGCTGAGTTCCTGGGGATGCTCGCGCGTGAGCTGGTCCAGTTCGCGCGCGGCCCCGTCGAGCTGGGCGGTCTCTTGCGGGAAACGAGACCGAAATTCCGCGGCCAGATAGAACATCTCCGAAGGCATCATTTGGCTGAGCACGGTGGCGGAATCTCCGCGCTCCAGCGCGGCTTCGACTTCGACCTCCCTGCGCGGAATCATGCCGTCAACCAGGATTCCCGTTACCTGCGGCCGCAGCTTCGGGTCGCTCGCCGCCGCCTTCAGCAGCTCTTCTCCCATCTGCTGGTACAAAGTGACTGCCTGCAGTTGATTGCGTGTTACCCCCCACCAGCGCGGCAGGACCGCGTCGGTCATCAGCGTGGGAACCAGTTCCTGCCAGATCAAAGCCTGCTTGTTCTCCGGAACCAGGAAGTCCTGCTCGGCCGAAGCCAGCACATACGGCAAATCGGCGAGCGATCCCACCAGGTGCGCGCCGCCTCCAGCCGACATGCCGGCGCCGAAAATCTGGGGCGTGCGCCACGACTGTTCCCGGTCAAGCGTTGTGTCGCCGGAGAAGTCGTGGGAGCGCACAAACAATGCATTGTGATGAAGCACGTTCGCGCCGGGAGGCTCGTAGTAAGCGTAATTCAATCCCACCAGCGTATCGCGCAGAAACGGAGCCAGCTTGCCCCGCGCTTCCGTCAGATCTTTGCGCGATCCTGAGCGCAGCACCTTGGTCAGGTCCGTATGAATCTGCTCCTCGGCGTGGCGGCGGCTATGCATTCCGGCTGCCCACATCAGCCGCTCGCTGGAGGTAAAAAGAGGCCGAGGCAACTCGAATTCGCGCAACTGCTCTGCCAGCGGCATCAAGGCATCGGCCATCTTCTTGCCGGCAGCCATTTCATTCAAGCCGCTGCCCAGGGTCAGAATGGTGTCGAGCGATACGAGCCGCTGCGCTTCCATCACCGAGCGCATGCGCGCCGCCAGTTGCTGGCGCACCCCATCCTCTTCTGCACTCTCCGGCTTGGGCCCCGCCAACATGCTGATCAATTCATTCTGCGAAAGCAGAGATGGTTTTTCCGCTCCGCGCAGCAACT
>DASREY010000081.1:0-7754 GCA_035651775.1 Terriglobales bacterium | reverse complement strand
GGCCAATGCGGTCATAGGCAATCTCGCGGAAGCTGGCGTAAGGGGCTTCGGCAATCACGCCACAAAATCGCGGCTCGCGGCCGGCGGCTTGCAGCACGATTCCTGCGCCCATGGAAACACCGGAGCCGAAGACGCAGCCGCCCTGGGGCAAACGCTGCTGCAGCCAACTCACCCAGCGATGCACGTCGTCGGCTTCGAGTATTCCGAAAGTAGCGAGCTCACCGCCGCTCGCGCCATGAGCGCGCGAATCTGGCATCAGGACGTTATAGCCGTGGCGCAGGAACATCTCGGCTTGTCCGGACATGCCTTTGCGCGTGTCTCCTAATCCGTGCAGGAGAATTACTGCATTCCTGGTAATGGCCGAGTGCATGAAATACCAGGCGCGCAGCGTGGTTCCGTCCTGGGCTTCAACTGAGACCTCTTGCGGCTCGCCTCCCAAGACCGGCTGTGTAAGCCACGATGGAGGAGCAAGCGCCATGGAACCGGAGTGCGGCTGCTGCAATGTCATATCCACCAGGAATTTTGCGGCATAGGCGCAAAACGCGAGGTAGAGCACGAACAATGACAGCGAAAATCGCAGCAGGCGTTTTTTGGAAAACCACCGGCGCATAAGGCTAGTTCATCATACGCAGGCCAGAGCTGAAAAGTTCAGGCGATTATGGCACGGCTGCGGCGAATGCGTTGGAATGGGCAGAAAAAAATGCGAGGACCTTGTTCATGAACTCCTGCGGATACGTACGGAACACCAGGGTATGCTCCACGCCGGGCACGATCCATAATTCCGTCCTGGGATTAATCTGGTGCAGAAGCTGCGAATGTCGCACTCCAATGTGAGTGTCAGCCGCACCATGAATGAGCAGGATAGGTGTGCTGACGCCAGTGATTGCCGCCTCCGGGCTTATGCTCTGCAGGTCAAGCCCATGCACGATGCGGCCCTCAAGAAAAGCGCCTTCGATGGCAGGACGCAATAATGTTTTCCCCAGCCATGATCCGGTAGAAAACTGGTGGCTCACGCGGTCATACGCAGCCTCGCGGAAATCAGCAAAGGGGGACTCTGCCACTACCGCGCAGAAGCGATGTTCAACCCGGAGCGATTGCAGCACGATGGCCGCTCCCATCGATTCGCCCAGGGCAAAAATGCACGCTGGCTTCTTGTTCGCCAGCAGCCAATCTACCCAGCCATGAACATCGCCGGCTTCATAGAGTCCATAGGTGGCAATTCCGCTGCTGGCGCCGTGACCGCGTGAATCGGGCATGAGCAGCGAGTATCCCTGCTGGAGGAACATGGCCATGTAAGGCTCCATGCCTGTGCGGCTGTCGCCCACACCGTGTAGCAGGATCACTACATTTCCATTGGAATGTGAGGGTTGAACAAACCAGCCTTGCAGCTGCGTCCCATCCTGCGCCGGGATGGAAACATTCTGCAATTCGCCGCCTGCAACCTGCGCGTTCTGTTCCGCCAATTTTGTATGCCGGGAGCGGACATCGTGGCGAACTCGAAACGGATGCAACGAAACTTCCGCCAAGGCGATTGCGCCCAGCAGGTACAGCAATACCAGGAATACAAGCACGCGGAGAATGCGCTTTTTGAACATTACGATTCCTGCCAACACCAGAGCTCACATCATAAACCTCGCGGACCAGATTTTGGCATCGTCCTGTCCAGAAGCAGGTATCCACCAGAATTAATGATGAGCACAATGCAACGACTACAAAGTTAAGCAAGCCGGTACTCATCCGTGACAAATAAACAAATAATTTTCACAATACTTGATCCACGATCCGGAAGCCAAACCGTTCTTATATGTGATTCGGCTCTTGCCCAGCATTTGCGCGCGAGGGCGAATGAGATTATTTCTTACCGCTGGATCGTATAACATCGCTTGCAGACACGTGATTGGAGCCGTATGGATGCGCACTTGATTGACGGAACCTATGAATTGTTCCGGTATTTTTTTGCTGTACCCTCCATGGCAGATGCGAACGGCCAGGAAGTCGGCGCAGTGCGTGGCGTCCTGGGCTCAGTTTGGTCGATGATTGAGCGCGGGGCAACCCACATCGGGGTTGCGACCGATCATGTCGTGGAATCATTTCGCAATGAGCTGTATCCGGGATACAAAACCAGCGAAGGCGTGCCTCCGGAGTTGCTCTCGCAGTTCCCCATTCTGGAAGAAGCCCTGCAAGCAATGGGAGTGGTGGTGTGGCCCATGGTCTACTACGAGGCCGATGATGCGTTGGCTTCGGCTGCCGCTCAAGCAGCCAAGGATGATCGTGTGCGGCAGGTGCTCATTTGCACCCCCGACAAAGATCTCAGCCAGTGTGTTGTAGGCACACGAGTGGTTCAATTGGACCGCAGGCGCGATCTCTTGCGCGACGAAGCCGGCGTTGTTGCCAAATTTGGGGTGAAGCCCCAATCCATTCCGGACTACCTGGCCGTGGTCGGTGACAGTGCAGATGGCTTTCCAGGTGTCCCGGGGTGGGGTCTGAAGACCGCGGCTCTTACCCTGTCTCGGTATCCTCACCTTGAAAACATTCCGAAAGAATGGCGAGAGTGGCATCCCTCCATCAAGAAAGCCCGCTTGCTGTCAGAATCGCTATTCAATGCCTGGAATGATGCTCTTCTGTTTCGCACCCTCGCAACTCTGCGGCTCGATGTTCCGGTTTTTGACGCGGTCGACGATCTCCGCTGGAAAGGGCCGCGCCCTGATTTCGAGGAACACTGCCGGCGAATGAAGCTGCCCGATCTGCATCGCCGCGTTACGTCGGCAAAGATGAGATCAAATATGTAGAGCCGAAGAATCAGCTTGCCTGGAATAAGGGCATTCAGGGACACCCTGTTGCGAAGATGTAATCTTTGCAGTTTTCGAAGTCGGAAAAGAAATCTCAGCCGGATTGAAGCTCTTGAGGGTTACGGCATTAATCCAGCAAGCCCATTGTCAGGCTGCGGTGGTTTGGTCCATTTCCTGCAGTTCCGGCTTCTGTAATTCCGGCTTCGCTGGCGGGGGAGTGCGTCCGGTCATGATCCAGAACAGGGTTTCCACGCATTGCTTGGCTTCATTCAACGGCAAGGGAGGAATCATGGTAATCGTGGTTCCCAGCAGCAGCGCCAGGTTTTTGTAAGAGTTGCGGCACTGCTGCATAAACTCAATGGGATACTCCGGTTTGCGCGCGCGGGCAGCGGCCGGCTCGGCATCGAGCAGAAAGGCCACATCCGGACGGGGCACAATCATTTCCAGCAGGCGCACATACCAGCGCGTCAGCCGATTCAGCAAGGGCAGGTTGGCCCATTCATCGTAGATGTAGCGGTCGATAATCAGGACATCGGCCGAGTGCCGCGCCCGGGCAACGACCCAGGCCAGGTTCAGCGCATCGGCGAAATACAAGCCATGGCGGAAAAGACTTAAATACCAGTGGCGCACGTTCTTATCGCGCCGCTCCACAGGCTTGCCCGGCGCACCGACACCGCGCTCGCTTTTGTACACTTTGTGAACAAAACTTTCGCGATGGCTGGAGAAAACCACAACGTCATCCCAAAAAGTCAGCATCTTCAGGCTGTAGCCTTGGGCGGAAAGGGATCTTCGCAAATGTTCGATCTGCGTGCTCTTACCGGCCCCATCGAGGCCGGAAAAACTCACAAGCAGTCCGCGTCTGCTGGTCGTCTTTGGATTCAAATTGCAGTCCTCACAATTGATTTGTTGTAGAGACGTAGCAAGCTACGTCTCTACACAGCTCTTCAGTGAATCGCGAAACTTCCAGTCGGAGCACCTGGGGGAGTGCTGGGACTCTTGCGCGAAAGCGCATAGACTGTCCCCACGGCTGCGCCTGCTGCGGCGATTGCGCCTATACGGATCAGCCAGGAGCGCATCTGGCCCTGCTTGGCTGGGGCGATGGCGGTTCCGGCGGGCTTGGAAGCAGCGCCGCCGGCAGTGCGCCCTTGCTGCGCCGCTGCCGCGCCGACTGGCTCAGAAGGTTTTTGCGGCTCAGGATTCTGGGGCAGGCTTTGCGTTTCCGTCTGATTGTTCTGCTGCTGCTGTGCCTGAGAGCTGGAATCCATCGGGGTCGTTGCCGGAGCAGCTTCTCCATTTGCTGCCGGGGCCGGCGGCTGATTTTGATTCTCCGGCGAAACTGGCTGCAGCGGCCCTTGCGAGGGGTCCACGTTTACCCCGTTGATTTGCGAGGTCCCATTTGTCTGCCGGGCTGGGCTCGGTTGCGAGGGTTGTGTAGAGGCGCTGGCGGGCTGCGTCTGCTGTGCCTGCGCGCTTGCCGGCGAATCTGAATTTGGGTTGGAAGATTGTGCCTGTTGTGCTTGAACCAGCTCGGGTGCGCCGCATAGTGCAAAAACCAGTGTGGCTGCAAGCAATTGTCTGATACTCATGGGGAACCTCCGAATTTTTCCTTTCCTGCTTCTACTTAGAATCCAGAATGGCGTCCGGGGAAATCTCTTCGTTCGAAATTTTCTCTGCCCTTACAGGGGCTGTCATTCTCCAGTTTTGCAACTGGAGCAGGTGGGCGACGTCTGCGTCCTTATTCTGCAAATGGCTGAGCCGATTCTTAAAATAGCGCCACAATGTGGTGAAATTAGTCTGGTACCAGCAGCATTGCTCCATGTGCGGAGAAAAGCCGCACAGCACGCGGAACTGCCGCTGCAACAGCTTTGGAGAAGCCAGCATGGCCGCCGTGAGACGGTGGTTGCCTTCCAGAATAGTCACGGCGTGGTTTTCATCAACACCGATCAACAGTACTGAACTGGTATCGGCTTCCTGGCGCAGCCGGTAGCTGAGCGATTGGATCTTGGCGATAAATCCCTTCACGCTGGGGCTGAAATGATTGCTGCGGATGCGCCGCACAATGTCATGCAGATAAAAACTGCCATCAGCAATTTTTCGCCAATGCGCGCGCGGAAAAACGCGGATTTTCTCCAGGTCCTGGGCCTCTATTTGTACCAACCACCATTCGGTATCTGCGGGCAGCTCTCTCCACATGTGACCGCGGCGGCGGAACAACAGGGCGCGGCGCAGGGCATTCTCCAGTTCGTCGGTCAGATCGGGCTTTAAGACCACGCGTTCAAATTTCTCGCGATCATAGTGGAAGTCAGGATGATAAAACTCATTCCTGAGAAATTCGGCAATGACCCCAGCTTCGACCATACGCTGCAGTTTTTTCATGCCGCCCTCCTCTCATCCACAAATCTGGTAACTTGCCGGAGATGCACGCGTACAAATGGCAATGAGACGATCACTAACATCAGCGACATCAAGACCATTTGCACCATGACAACTTCCTGAAGGTCAGAATGGAAGAAATAAATTCCGGCCACGATCAGGCCGCTGAAAAGCAGTTGTAACCACGCGGTATTGGCAATCTTGCGCGACATCTCGAAGGCAATCAGCACCACACTCAACGCATACACTCCCGTAGCCGCGGCGTAGAGACTCAGCAGGCCTTCGCTGGGCATGTGAAAGGCAGCGCCAAAGACCAGGCGCATGATGAGATGCGGAATAAAGAAAGTGATTGCGACAAAGCTCCCCGAGATCAACAGCACCAACCCCAGTGGAATCGCCAGGACAGAAAAATTAGCGTCCTGTTTGTGTGCGTTCGCGGTGACCGGAAACATGGCGCTCACCAGCGACCAGGAGACGAAATAGAGCACCCGGCCCACAAGCGCCACCGCGGCATAAAGGCCGGCCTCGCGAGGAGCAAAAAAGTGTTTCACCATGATCATGTCGGTATTAGTGATGAGCACCTGCCCGATAAAGAAAACAATGGCCTGTATGCCTTCCTGCGCCGAGGCGGGAGTGCAGACCTGGGCCAGGTTACGGGGCTCGCGCCCGCGCAAGTGGGGCGTCAAAGGAGGCAGAAAGTAAGCGGCTATGACCGACAATGTAATGGCGGCAATCGCCCCCATGACCGCCGGTCCCAATCCTGTGTGCAGCAGCAACTCGATGAATACAACTGCGCCGACAAATTTCACGCCAACTTCCAGCATGAAATTGGAAGCCAGACGGGGAAAGGCGCACATTCCCTGAATGGCCCCGCGCCGCACCCCAAGTGGAATGTAAAACCAGACCCCCAGCGCCAGAAAAAGAACGATGGAGCGGTAGGGCAAGTGCAAATACCGAGTTAAAGCGCTGCTCGAAAGCACCAGCCCCAATGCCACCAGAGTTGAAACCAACCATGATTTCTTGTGAAGGTCACTGATAACTTTTTTCTTGCTGGCCAGGGATTCGTTGCGGGCCACAAACTTCGCGCACAGCAGTTGAAACGCCAGCGTAATGGCCGAGGCAAACATCAGCAGCGTGACAGCAACGGTGATGTGCCCGAAATCAGTAGGCCCCAACAGACGCGCGGTCACCATGTTGTAGACGAAGTTGACGCCACTGACACCAACCGAGCCCAGCAACATGATCATGCTGCCGCTCAAAATCCTGACATGGGCGTGGTCGCTGCGCAGCGCCGAAACTGCCAGTTGCCACAAGTTCCGCCAGAGAGGAGGCGGGGCGGCGGCCAGCGGTTCCGGGGTGGAAACCATCATGCGGCTTTCTCCGTGGGATTTCCGTCGTTGATCCCGGCCGGAGCGGGAAAGCGCAGAGTGTTGGGTAAGAAACAACTGAAGCTGCGCATAGCATCAGTTGAGTTCTCATACATCTCAAACAGCCGCCCCGTGCGGGTAAGCTCCAGCACGGCCGCAGCCTGGGGAGAAACCGAGGCCAGTTTCACGTCCCCATCCCGCTTCATCGCCTGGCTCACGCAATAAAGCAGCATTTCCACACCCGCGGTATCCATTTGCCGCACGTGCGAGAAATCAAAAACCACCTGGGGCCGGTCGCTTTCCAGGAAAGGACGCACTTCGCTCAACAGTTTGCGCGCCTGAATACGATTCAGCCGTTCGGGTACGCGTTTTACCACTACGGGGCGGCTCTTGTTTTTATTGGTCTCCACCATATCTCCTCATTACGATCAATTGGTTTTCGAAAGCAGCAGGGGAAGGCGCCTGCACCCTCTCCCGCTCTTTGCGCTTTTTTTCCACTTCGGCCGCGCCTTGCAGCGCCGAGGGCAGCGTCCGGATTCCGGCAGGCGCATCCGCGGGCAGCGACTGGGGGCGCGGAACAAAAATGCCGCGAATCATCTCCACAGGCACAAACTTGGCAAAAAGAGCGGCGGTCTCGAGAGCGCGACGCGAAGGACTGGCAGATCTCATATTCAGCAGCTTGCGATCTGTAATTTCCACTTCAACGTTGCGCCCCAAATTAGCCAGGCGGCTGAAGCCAGCCACCGAATTTGCCAGTTCCAGGGCGGCTCCTAGATAGCTATAAGGAAGCACGCTGGAAGCTTCGACGATGGTTCCGCAATCGATTTCCGCATGATGGCCAATGGAAGAGGCCCGGGTGATAACGGCGGCGGCGCGGATTTTTGCGTGCGCCCCCAGGAAGGCAGGCGCGACCACACGCGCTCCTCGTTCGATGCGGGTCCCGTTCCCCGCCCAGACGCCCGGACGAATCTCTTCTCCGGCTGGGCGCAGTTCGGTGCGTTGTAAGAGCACATCCTGGGTCAATTTCCGGAAGTCGCGGACATCGCGCATGCGATTAACAATGCCATTGAAAAAATATTCCGCCGGCGGCTGGCGAAACTGGCCTAACTGATGGCGAAACATATACGCGGCATTGTTGCGCCGGGAGGCGCTGATGGCCACCAGATCGAGACTGCCCTCACCGTCGCGCAGCAAGCTGACATGCGCACCGTGGTCGAGATGAAAC
>DASREY010000080.1:0-9216 GCA_035651775.1 Terriglobales bacterium | reverse complement strand
CTTGGCGACGGCAACATCCACACTGAAGACAGTGGAATCAGACATGCGGTTCAGCGCCAGAAGGCTGCCATCCAGATCAACGACCGCGATAGCAAACTTCGCTCTTTGACCATCCGGCAGACGTATGACGGCGCGCGTCTGGTTCGCGGTGGCAATCGCCTGGTTCACGATACCCTGCACATCTGCCTGCGTGAGCCCGCCAATGATTCCAGCTTTTACCTGCACTAAATCTCCCTCGGGCACCTGACCGGGGCTAGCGACAGGTCCAACGGTAAAACCTCCGCTGAACACGCCCGCTGTCGTGCCGGCGGGACGCGTGGTTTGATTGACAAACGGCAGCGAGATGCCATCAATCACGACGACCCCGGGCGGCGCGGGGCTCGCCCCAAAGCCCGCGCCCACTGCGCCGGAAAATGCAGCGAATTCGGCTACATCGGGAGAGGCGCCTGCCACGCCAACGCCACCGACCAGACGTCCGTTTTTGAATAAAGGCACGCCGCCGGGATTGACGGCGTTCGGATCGGAATCTGAAGTATCCACCTTTCCAGTGGCCACTCCGAGGCCGAGCGCGCCACCACCGATAGAACGTGCGGGCGTAATCGCCTGCCCGGGAAGGAAAGTCGCGTTCAGGGAACATCCGCGATTGGTGTTCTCGATGCCATAGAGGGCCGCGTTGGGCGCATTCGTAATTCCAGGCGGGAAGTGTATTCCGCTGATGTAGCGGACGGTTCGGGAAGAGAGCGGCGCCTGATCGTTGCTGAAGAAAGAAGCGGTGCGGGCAAGCGCGACCGCGAGTTCGGTCGCGGGCACGCTGGCGCCAAAGTTCCCGGTGGCAGTCGCCGGAGCGCCGGACTTCTGATAGACAGCCAGGATATTTCCGCCGCGATCAGTCACCGCGATTACAAAGGCGGCATTCACCGACACGGCCGCGCTCTGCACGACATTTTGTACATCGGCTGCAGTCAGGGTTTGCACCGGCCCCGGAGGCGGGGGCGTGGGAGCAGGAGTGTGGCCTCCGCCGCATCCGATCGCGACGATCGGCAAAAATGAAGTAATGACCAAGTATGCAACCGTTAATTTGCGATGCGACATTCCCCGTGTTTCTCCTGTGGTCCGCAAAACGTCGTCCCTATGCTAACAAGACGAGAGCGCATTTCATAAATCCTTCAAGTCCATTGAATTTTGCTGCGGCTGTTAGCTTTATAGTTATCTGTGAAGGGTTGGGAGTTGACCTGTTCCCCCACCCCCCTGCGCGCAAGGTCCTGTTTTTGTTAAGCCATTTTGGTTCAATGACATCCGACCAGAGATGAATCATGAACGCAAGGGGCATCACAGGTTTGACTTGTTAGCTTGTCAGTAACACTGCAGCCCAGGCTTAACTAAAAGTCGTCTGCCGATACAAAATATGCAGCACGGCCGAATATCGAGAGTGAATTTGCTTTATTGGAATCCTTAAGGCTGTCGGCCGAATCCAACGTCAGATGAACACACCGAATGCAGCTGCCGCAGGTACAGTTTCGATAGGAGAACTCAGCGTAAACCGTTTGGGATTTGGCGCTATGCGCCTGACCGGCGAAGGAATTTGGGCCGATCCCAAGGACCCGGCAGAGTGCAAGCGTGTGCTGAAGCGCCTGCTCGATTTGAATGTGAATTTCATCGATACAGCGGATTCCTATGGTCCCGAGGTCAGCGAAAGCCTGATTGCTGAGGCGCTGCACCCTTATCCTGAAAACCTGGTCATCGCCACCAAGGGCGGATTGACGCGCCAGGGTCGGGACAAATGGGCCCCGCTGGGACGTTGGGAGTACCTGCGGCAGTGCGTTGAGATGAGCTTGCGACGCCTGAAGGTGGAGCGCATCGATCTCTACCAGCTTCACCGCTTCGATCCCAGGGTGCCGGTCGAAGAATCGCTGGGCGAGCTTAAAAAGATGCAGGAAGAAGGCAAGATTCGCCACATCGGAGTTTCAGAAACTACCGTGGCCGACATTCAACGGGCGCAGCAGATCGTCAGCGTGGTAAGCGTGCAGAATAAGTACAACATCACTGATCGGGCTTACGAAGACGTGGTTGAGTATTGCACCAAGAACAAGCTCGCATTCATTCCGTGGTTTCCGCTCGCGGCCGGAGAGTTGACCAAGCCGGGCGGGGTTCTCGATAAGCTGGCCAAAGCCCACAATGCCACCACCTCGCAAGTTGCGATTTCATGGCTGCTCCGCCGCTCCCCGGCGATGCTGCCGATTCCGGGCACATCGCGGGTCAAGCATCTGGAACAGAACGTCGCGGCGGCAGGAGTTGAGCTTGAATGAGGCAGAGTGGCAATCACTTGAGAATGCAGCAAAAAAAGCGGCCTGAGAGGGCGCGCGGGCGGCGGTGCATCGCCGTCGGCTCAGTTGTTTGCCGCGTTTTGTTTTTCCCGGGGCTGGGGAGGCAAATTCGCCGTTTCCTCCAGGTCCTTGGGCAAGGCACGTTTCCGCCCAAGCACAAGCATCCCCAGCCCGAAGAGCAGCAGCACAATTCCCCACATCAGGTTGACGTTGATACCCAGGGAACGCTCATACAGGGCACGATTACTGAGGGCGCCAAACACGCTCAGAACAATTCCAAATAAAGTGAATAGAACGCCTATTGGCAAACGAATGTCGAGTCCCATGTGGGGAACCTTTCTTCGTACTTTTATTAAAGCAAGCTATTGCCGCTAAAGAAAAAGCGCTGATCTGCAAAGAGTGGTATCAAATCATTGCCTTTTGCAAAATTGCTGGCATTATTTATCTTGGCTCTTGTCCTATGGTCTTTGAAAACTCACAGCGGCTCTTCCCGAGTCTCACAAAAGCCACCGATGGGCTACTCGCGCGCGTCCAGGTAAATGCCCCGCCCGATCTCTTTTTTCGCCAGTCATGACGCGGTTCTTGGCCACTCAGGCACCGGCAGAAACGTTACTTAGTAACCCCCCACCCCCCCTCAATTTAGCTCCAAGCTCTCAGCTCGCGGCGCCAATTCTCCCACACGCGCTTGACGGGGTGTGGGCACCCCAGGCTACCCCCCAGGCTACCCACGATGAACCCAGAACTCCTCACCAGAAAATAAAATTAAGCACTACTGTTGCGACCAGCACGAAAACCGCGAGCCAGCCCGGTTTCAGATACCACTTCATATTCTCCTGTGCCGGACGCGGCGTCAGCGAGTACACCAACCCCTTCAGCTCTTCCTGATCGCGAGGTCTGGTAGCCATACTGATAATGACGGTAATAACAAAGCAGGCGGTCCAGGCAAAAATCGCCGTCCAGAAATTCTGCGCCATCTCGCTGGGATAAGTATG
The DNA here is from genome assembly GCA_035651775.1 of Terriglobales bacterium. Taxonomy (GTDB): domain Bacteria; phylum Acidobacteriota; class Terriglobia; order Terriglobales; family Acidobacteriaceae; genus QIAW01. The sequence continues at coordinate 5,900 of DASREY010000080.1, read as the reverse complement.
TATGTTGCCCAGCCAGCCTCCCTTCACTCCGGGAATGGCGCCTTCCGGTAGAGTGAAGGCGTGGTGCATGGCGGCAGCCACGGTCCCCGATAACAGACCGAAAAAGGCGCCGTGCCCGGTGGTTCGCTTCCAGAACATGCCCAGCAAGAACGTGGCAAACAGCGGCGCATTCACGAAGGCGAAGACCAATTGCAGCATGTCCATGATGTTATTAAAGCGGCTCGCCATGTAGGCCGCCAGAATGGATAAGCCGATACCGAAGACTGTGGACATGCGTCCCATCCACAAATAATGCTGATCGCTGGCCCCGCGGCGCAGATAGGACTGGTAAATATCGTAGGTCCACACCGTGTTGAACGCGGTCACATTCCCTGCCATTCCCGACATGAAGCTGGCCAGCAACGCGGTCAATCCCAGTCCCAGCATGCCGGTGGGGAAATAATGCAGCAGCATCTGGGGAATGGCGAGGTCGTAATCCAATTGCGGATTGCCATTCTTATCCAGGAGTGGGCGGTTGGTTCCCGGCTCCAGTTTGGGAGGAATCAAACCCATGCCTACACTGGCGGCCGGCACTATGCCCTGGCTACTAGCAACCTGTATCGTGCTCTGAGCCGCAGGTGTTGGCAAGGCAATCGCAATCAAGCCAGGCAAGATCACGATAAAGGGAAATAACATTTTGGGGACGGCGGCAATCAGCGGGGTACGCCGGGCAGAGTTCATTGAGTCTGCGGCCATGGCGCGCTGGACCACCAGAAAATCCGTGCACCAATAACCGAACGAGAGCACAAAGCCCAGCCCCATGGCCAAGCCGAACCACTCTACGCCCAGGCGATTGGTGTGTGCGCTTCCCATTCCGGCCCAGGAATGCACGTAGCCCGGGGATAATGTCCGGGTCAGGCCGTGCCAGCCTCCTACATTCTTCAATCCCAGCAGCACCAGGGGGAATAATCCGGCGATGATCAGGAAAAACTGCAGCACCTCGTTGTAGATGGCGCTGATCAAGCCACCCAGCAGGATGTAAGCCAGTACCACCGCAGCCGAGGCGACGATGCCGACATGGAATATCCACGATGGATCGAGCCCCAAACGACGAAAGGGATCGTCGAGAATGTGCAGGGTTTGGATGAGCTTGGCCATGGCGTACATGGAAATGCCCGAGGAAAAAATCGTCATGGTGGCGAAGGAGATGGCATTGAGCGCCCGTGTCTTCTCGTCGAAGCGCAGCCGCAGGTACTCAGGCACGGAACGGGCCCGCGAGCCGTAGTAGAAAGGCATCATGAAGATGCCAACGAACACCATGGCGGGAATGGCGCCGATCCAATAGAAATGGCTGGTGGCGATGCCGTACTTGGCGCCGGAAGCCGCCATGCCAATCACTTCCTGCGCGCCCAGATTGGCCGACAGAAAAGCCAGACCACAAACCCATGCGGGAATTGAACGGCCAGCCAGGAAAAAATCTGTGCTGGTGCGAGTGTATCGCTTGAGCACCACCCCGATGCCCAGCACGAAAACGAAATATACTGCCATGATGACCCAGTCAATGCTGGTCAATTGCATGTAGGGAGTCTCCGTTGAAAACTTTATTGATGTCTGCATTCATAGTAGCGCTCGTCAGCACACAGAACACTTCGCTTCGCTGCGTGTTGGCCCTTGTGATGCAAACATTTTTATCACGATTCTTTGTCGATCTCTTTACTTGACCTTCAACTCACTTTGCAGCCGTATATCGCGCGAAGAGGAGCCTACCATAACCTGGTAAGCGCCGGGGGCTACGACCCAGCGATGGCTCTTCACATCCCAGTACGACAAGGCGCGGGCATCGAGCACTAAATGCACGTGGGCTTGCTTGCCGGGCTTCAACATTACCTTTTGAAAGCCTTTCAACTGTTTAGGCGGCTGCGGAACCGTGCTGATGGAAGGTATGCCCAAATAAAGCTGCACTACTTCCCCGCCTTCGACACTTCCTGTATTTGTCAGGTTGAGGTCCACACTCACGGTTGGCTCGTGCTTGCTGCCGAGTAAGACTTCATTCGGCGAAACCTTCAGATCTTTATAAGAGAAGGTGGTGTAAGAAAGACCATGGCCGAACGGGAAAAGAGGCGTAATTCCTTTGGCGTCATAATGGCGATAACCAACAAAGACCCCTTCAGAGTAGTGGGCTACGCCGCCGATGCCAGGAGCCGCTTTCTTCTGCATGTCATATTCGTATCCTTCTATATAGGGGGCAACCGGGCCTGATCCCGGATATTGTGCCGGCGTGCTGGCGGGAACATCTTCCAGGTTCTTGGGAAAAGTGATGGGGAGCTTGCCTGAAGGATTGTAGTCGTCGAAAAGCACATCGGCCACGGCGTTCCCGTCTTCTTCGCCGGGATACCATGCTTCGAGGATGGCGGCCACCTGGTCCACCCAAGGCATCAGAATAGCCGATCCACTCTTGACGACTACGATGGTATGGGGATTCGCGCTGGCTATTGCCTGCACCAACTGGTCCTGATTTCCTGTCAACGAGAGCGGGTGGTCAAATCCTTCAGTGTTCACGTCGCCTACCATCACTACAACCGCATCCGCAGCGCCGGCGACGAAGAGCGCCTGGGAGATATCACTGCCATCAATAAAGTTGACCGCAACTTTTTCGCCGACCCGGTTCTTGATGCCATCCACGGGATCGACAGTATAGAGCGGGACAACGTGTGAGCTGCCTCCGCCGCCGGTTACCGCTTTCACTGCCATAGGACCGATCACGGCGATTGACTTGATGCGCGAGGCGTTGAGAGGAAGCACTCCTCCTTCATTTTTCAGCAACACCATGCCCTGCTCTGCCAGACGCCTTGCCGAAGCGCCGTTAGGCTGCGGCGGAAGATCTTTCACCGTGGGCGGATGATCGAAGACGCCGACGCGCATCATATTCCGGAAGCGGCGGATTAACTTCTCGTCAACGACTGAAACCGGCACCTGCCCTGACTCTACCGCTGCCTTCAGGTCATCCCCGAAGTATTTTCCGGTCGGCATCTCCAGATCGAGTCCGGCCATAGCCGAGGCAACGGTGCTGTGGACAGCTCCGAAATCTGAGGTAACAAACCCTTCAAACCCCCATTCCTTCCTGAGAATCTGGTTCAGCAGCAGGTCGTTTTCGCAACAGTACGTCCCGTTGACGCGAGGGTAGGCGCACATCAGCGAGACGACATGCCCTTGTTTCACCGAAGCCTCGAAGGCAGGCAGGTAAATTTCACGCAGGGTGCGCTCGTCAACCTCTTCATTTACGTGAAATCGATTTGTCTCCTGGTTGTTGGCGGCATAGTGCTTGACGTTGGCGATCACGCCCTGGCTCTGCATTCCTATGATGTTGCTGACTGAAATCTGACCAGCGAGATATGGATCTTCTCCGTAGCCCTCGAAGGTGCGCCCATTCTGCGGAACGCGCGCGATGTTAATGGTTGGCGCCTCGACCAGGGCACTGCCCAGATCTCTGGACTCGGCGCCGATGATCACACCATTGACGTTGGCCGATTCTGTGTCCCAGGTTGCAGCGAGCGAGATAGGAGCAGGAAGCGCTGTGGCTTTGGCCTGAGGACGCGTACCGCCAGGCCCGGCCCCCGCCGGGCCGTTCGTGATCTGGAAGGCTGGAATTCCCAAACGCGGAACCGGCGGCACATAACGATAATGATTGGGCTCTCGAATGCCATGCAATTGCTGAATCTTTTCGTCTAACGTCATCTGTTTGACGAGGTCGCGCGCACGCGCCTCCGGATCTTGCGCCCAAACTGCCGCACTACCTGCGGCCAGCATAGTTGCCATAATGTGAAACAAAAGCTTACGAAACGACCTCATGAGCACCCCTTCGAAGGAATCGAGAATGGATAATTTTTTTGTGCTGAGCTGCGAATCATCAATCGAGTGACGACACTTTGACCCACGGCGATAGCCGAAATGATGCCGGCGCTACGGCACAGCCGGGGACGGCTGTGCTACACGAACTGCGACTGGTGATGCCGCGGTTCCTGTTTGCAGGGTTAGTTTTCCCTGAAGATTGATTTGCTCCGCCGAACTCGCTACGTAGACTTCAAAATCGCCCGGCTCCGCCTTCCACTGCTTGCCGCTCACGTCGTAGAACGACAGGGCCCTGCGATCGAGAGTCACGCTGCCCCTGCGGGTTTCGCCGGGCATGAGGTGGATCTTGGTAAATCCTTTCAGCTCCTTGACCGGACGCGGAACGCTGGCATGATCGTCGCCAATATAGACTTCGGCCACTTCAGAGCCCTCACGCTCTCCCGTATTAGTCACATCAAAAGAAACTGTGACGGTGTCGCCTTCCTTCACGATGCCAGGCGAGACCACCAGATTGCTGTATTTGAACTTTGTATATGACAATCCGTAACCAAAAGGAAAGAGCGGCTTCGTCGAAGACTTATCGAAGTGACGGTAGCCTAGAAAGACACCTTCTTTGTAGGCCACTCTCTTGGTATCGCCCTGCGGATAATAGCTGTCGAAGACCGCACTATCTTCCCAGCGGCGCTCAAAGCTCACAGGTAGCTTTCCGGACGGATTGAAATCGCCGAAGAGGAGCTGGGCCAAGGCGGTGCCGCCTTCTTGTCCTGGATACCAGGCGTGAATCAAGGCAGGAGTGCGGTCAACCCATTGTGTCATGTCAACATTGCCGCCGGCCGTTACAACCACAATGGTGTTCTTGTTCGCGCTGAGAACTTGATTGATGAGCTCATCCTGACCGGCAGGCAATTGGAAGGTGCGGTCGGATCCTTCTTTTTCATTGGAGGGATCGAACCCGACGAAAACAACGGCAACATCGGCCTGCGCCGCCAGGGCTTTGGCCGCCGGATCGATCAGATTTTCAGAGCTGACAACCCCTAAGCCGATAGTGCCGTCACTGCCTTTCTCGAAATATTCCAGAGTGATTTTGTACGACCGGCCTGCGTTTAACATTTCGTGACAGCTATAAACTGTTTCGCCTTCCTGCTGCTGCCAGTGGTCAAGAACCGATCGATCATTTATATACAACTTGTAGCCGCCCTTAGCGGACACATAAAAGTAGTATGCACCTGGGCTTTGCGGGGTGTAATAGCCAATCCACCGCGCGGAGAAGTTGGCGGCGGGAGCGCCGCCTCCGAGGCTACCGTGAAAGTTGACGCGCCGGTCGGTTCGCGTTGTGACCGGTTTGCCTTGCAGATTGATATTGTCGAAATATTCAGCGCGAAGCCCGCTCTGACCACTGCTTCCGGCCGCAGTCATGAAATCAGTGCCGTCGAAGAGGTCATCTAATTTGGGAACACCGCGGCTGTAATAGACCTTTATGCTTGCCTGCTGGTAATCGCTGAGCCCTTCCAGGTAACTGACGGCTTTAAACGGTATCACGCGCGAACTGCCCCCGCCGCCGGGAACCGCCGGGTATGCATCCGGTCCAATGACCGCGATTGATTTGATCTTGGTCTTGTCGAGGGGCAGAAGATCGCCTTCATTCTTGAGCAGGACCATGCTGTCTTGGGCCGCTTCGAGCGCAAGCTGGCGTGCCTGCTGGTTGTAACGAGGTATGCTCAGATCGGTCTGCTCACGATCCAGGAAGCCAAACTGGATGGCTTTGCGCAATATTCTCCTGACTTTATCGTCCAGCGTGGCCACCGACAGCTTCCCTGCCTGGATTGCGGGAAGCAGGTTCTTGCGATTCATGAATTTGGCGGAGGGCATCTCCAAATCAAGCCCGGTGGCAGCGGCGGCGACACCGTCATAAGTGGAATCCCAGTCGGACATCACGATGCCGTCAAAGCCCCACTCCTTTTTTGCAATCTGATTGTTGAAATAATCCTGCTGGGTCATGTGAGTGCCGTTGACAAGATTGTAGGAATCCATGATGGCGCCCACGTGCGCCTCTTTCACCGCGGCTTCAAAGG
>DASREY010000079.1:0-19142 GCA_035651775.1 Terriglobales bacterium | reverse complement strand
AGGAGCGCCGCCCTGGCCATATTTTTCGACGAAGCCCAGAATGTCGTTCTTGGTAATGCGCCCGCCCAGGCCGGAGCCGGGAATATTACCCAAGGGGATATTGTTCTCGCGCGCTATGCGGCGCACCAGCGGGCTGGAGCGGATGCGCTGGCCTTGTTGATCGCGGTCCACTGCCGGGAACGAGATCACCTGATTCGGCTGCTGGGCCACCGCCTTACGCTCCTGTGGTCTCGCCGATGGTTCAACGGCAGCGCGTTGGCGCATTGTGGTAGAAACTTCTGACTCTTCTTCGCCCGCGCGTTGTCTGGTTACGTCGCCACCGGCACGGGCTGCTTCACCTTTGCGCCCGTCGCCGGCGGGAGCGGCTGCAGCCGCGGATGAAGACCCGCCGATCACGCCCACAACTGTGTTCACCTGCACGGTCGTTCCGGGTTGAACCTTGATTTCTGTCAGAATTCCACCCACGGGCGCGGGAATTTCGGCATCCACTTTGTCGGTTGAAATCTCAAACAAAGGCTCATCGCGCTGCACTTTTTCTCCAATTTTTTTGAGCCACTTGGTCAGCGTGCCTTCGACAATGCTTTCGCCCATTTGCGGCATAACCACATTGGTTCCCGGGCCGGAGGCCGCTGCCGGGGCTTGCGTCGCCGCGGGAGCGGCAGGCGTCGGGGCCGGCGGCCTGGCGGGTTCAGGAGTCTTAGAGCTTTGGGGCGGGGCCGGGGCCGCAGCGGGCGCCGCTTTAGGAGCAGCAGCCACAGCGCTGCCTTCTGCATCAATCACGCCCACGATCGTGTTCACCTGTACGGTGGTGCCTTCGGGAACTTTGACTTCTTTCAAGACACCACTGGCAGGAGCGGGAATTTCGGCATCAACTTTATCGGTCGAGATTTCAAACAGGGGCTCATCGCGCTGGACCTTATCGCCGGGCTTCTTAAGCCATTTGGTAAGCGTGCCTTCAAAAATCGATTCCCCCATCTGGGGCATGATTACATCTGTGGGCATGGTGCTCCTCTAGCTTGAGTGAATGACAGTAAGCAAACCATTATTTTACAGCATGGCACTTGGGAAGCGCATGTTCTGGAGCCGGTCGGCAACAGATCAGAATTCCGAAGTATTTGCAGGGCAATTGCGGTCGGGTTCCCATGCGTCTCCCCATTTCGCTTTGCGAGCAATCTTGAATGCGCCGCCCTGACTGCGGGTTACGGTCTCCTGCTTTAAGCCTTCTGGCGTGCATAGCTCCAGCTTGATATGTCCTTTGAGCTGGATGGGATGCCGGACTATGCGAGCCTCGGCCAATGGAGCAGCTTGCCGGCTGGCGGCAATGTAAGAAAACTTTTCGTCTTCATACCCCAGCTCACCAGCTTTCAATTTTCTGTGCAGCGAAGTGCGCTCCAGCCGCTGCGCGAAATGGCACCAATCCTGTTTTCTCTTCGAGGCCGGCGAAATACAGCCGGGGACGGCTGCGCCACACAAGTCCATAGGGCATTGCTTCTCATGCGGACAGGGCGCAAGCAGATGCGCTTTCTGCTGCAGCAACTCATTCCGCGCATGCAATATGACTTCGAAGCCGCGCGGGGTTCCCGGTTCAATGATTGCAATCGCCTTGGTTGCAGCCCTGCACGCGCTCAACAGAACTTGGCCACGGCTGGTGGAGGGCAGCTCACCCAGCGCATACGAGATGATCACCAGATCGTGCTCGGGAAGTCCGGCTTCATGCTTCAAATCAGCTTCTACCCAGCGGGCGGTTTGAAGGGCGGCTGAGGTCGCACAGGCGGCGAATTTTTGTCCCTGGCGGATGAAGCCACTGGATTGTTCGACCAGCGTGACGCGCTCCAATTCGCTGAAGATTTCTGCCGTTGCCCACATCGCCGTTCCTGGGCCCGCTCCCAGATCAAGCAGGCTGCGAATTTCAAGGCCAGGCATGCGTTCCTTTACTTCCCGCAGTACAGCATGAATGGCCGCGTAGGTTGCGGGCAGGCGTGTAAGCAGATAGGCTGCGCGCTGTACGTCGCTGGCAACAAAACCCGTCGAAATATTCGCGCTTGCTGTTGTATTCCGATAGCTTCGTGAGAGCTCCTCCACCGCGCGCGCCAGCCCTCTGCGGTCGAATGCGGAAAGTTGATCCTCGATGCTTTTTTCAAGCGCAGCGGGCAGTCGCATATCTCCAAAGTGTATCTGCTTTGGTCTATGTTATGGTTAGGCGCATGCCCGACGAAATGCCATCGTCAGACCAGGCTCCAATGCCAGATCCGTCTGGCGAACAGACACGCACGCGGGGAAGCTTTTTGGGATATCAGTACCCGGAGTGGCTTTTTATTCTGCTGGTAATGTTCCTGCCGCTGATCGCAGCGTTGTTTCGGCACCCCAGAAGCGCCATCGCCATGCTGGGATGGATGCTGCTCTACATGGCCGCCGGATTTGTGCTCTGGCTTTTGGCCATGCTGATCATATTCAAGCTGTATGAGCGCAGGGAGAGACAGCGTTCCCGCTCTTGAATTCTCACAGAGACGTGGCGTGCTGCGTCCCCTAACTTTCCTTAATCAGGAAACGGTGTTGCTCCTCACTCAAAGGCACCACCGAAAGCCGGCCCTGCCTGACCAATGGAGAATCCTGGAACAGCTTGTTTGCCTTGATTTCTGCCAGCGATGGCTGCCGGGTGAGAGCGCTGCCAGCCTTGATTTTTACCTTGGGATTCTTAGGATCGTTGCTATCTACGGAAACCACCGAGGCCGTGCCTACAACGCGCTTCTCGTCTCCGGTGTGATAGATGACCAATTGCGTGCCCGGCTGCATGGCGCGCAGGTTCTTTAGCGCCACGGGATTGGTAACGCCATCCCAGACAGTTGTGCCGTCGCGCAGCAGGCGAGAGAAAGAATATTCGGAGGGCTCAGTCTTAAGAAGATAGAACATAGTTTGGTTCTCTTTCGGAATCCTTATGCATCATTGGAAGCCGCTGCTGTGAAGAAGAAGGTGCTGCTGAAGTGGTCGCCCCAGTTTACTTTTACATCGAGGGCGATAGCGTACGGCAGATGCTCGTTCAGCAAGTCAGGTGGCTTGCCTGCCGCATTCATGCGGCTCATGACGTCGCTTTCCACCGCGACCAGGTACTGGCGATAGCCGGCCAGATAATCCATCAGCTCGCGGCCTTTTTTGGTAAGGGCTTTCATCTGAGGAACGAAAATCATATTGATTACAGCCAGCAACCCCAGCGCCACAACGAAATCCCACGATGACCGCTGCGCCATATGGAAGGCAAGGGAACCTAACAGCGCCAATAAGGCGCACAGCAGCGCAAAAACAAAAATCACATTCTTGACGGCCGATCTTCCGGTCAACGCATTTTTCGCCGTGGAGAGAACGATGACCGATATTAAAGACAATAGCAAAAACCATAGAGTCAGGAATGTAATCTCGCCGCCGGTGGCCGGCATGGTGAATATCATGGCGCCGGACAACAGGCAGGTGGCCAGCACTCCTAATGCGATAAGGCCGTAATTGTTCGTGTAGAACACACTGTCATATTGCTTTTGCAGCGAGCCCAGGACTCCCATAATGAGCCCCGAATTGCGCGGGGCATAATCCATGTCGAGGGTCACGGGGCCGGCGGTGGTGGGCGTATCCCATGCAAGCAGCAGATCCATGGCGATCTGTTCCTCGGGCGGCAGCGGTTCCGGCGGGCCGGAAGAGTTTACGAAGCGTACGCGATATTTGCCATCCAGTGGTTCGATGGTGATGCGCTTGCGATAAGCCAGGTCGGCCAGCAATGCCGCCAGGCCGCGGCCATCGGTGTTGTGTAACAGCAGATAACGCACTGCCGCGGGCGTGAGTCCGAGGGGAGGCGTATAGCGTGTGACCACTGGCCCGGGCCTGGGGTCACGGCCATAGAAAAACCACACCACCATGTAGTAGACCAGCAACAGCGCCGGAGCGTAAAGATAATGCAGTGCCACGGCACAACTCTACCCCGGCTTTTCGGATATTCCAAGCGCCAAAATAGCCACTTCAGTTTTCTGTACAATCTACAATGGCGACCATGAATACCAAGCTTTCGCCGGTTGATATAGAGAAAACAGACCGCGACCTGGGCTTTGGCAGCGTGGTTTCGCAGGAATCTGCACAGCGCCTGCTGAACCGCGATGGCAGCTTTAATGTGCGCCGCCAGGGACTGGGGTTCTGGCGTTCGCTCCACGCCTACCAGTTGTTGCTGACCATGAGCTTGCCGCGATTTGCCGCCACGATGGCGGGCTCGTTCGCGCTCATCAATGTTCTTTTTGCGCTGGGCTTCATGATGCTTGGCCCACAGGCATTGCAGGGCAACTCGAACACCGGCACCGGCTTCTGGCGGGCGTTTTTCTTCAGCATTCAGACCTTCACCACCATCGGATATGGCAATGTGGTTCCCGCGGGATTTGCCGCCAATACACTGGCCACGCTGGAATCTTTCGTGAGCCTGTTGGCGGTCGCGCTGGTGGCTGGTGTGATCTTCGCCCGCTTCTCGCGTCCCACGGCAAAGATCGTTTACAGCCGTCATGCCGTCATCGCGCCCTACCGCGGCATTACTGCCTTTCAATTCCGCATCGTCAATGCCCGCCGCAACGAGATTATCGAGGTGCAGGCCAAGCTGTTGTTCTCGCGCTTCGAGCTCACCGATCGCGGCTATATACGGCAGTACTATCAACTGGCGCTGGAGCGCGAGAGGGTGACATTCTTTCCTTTAACGTGGACTGTGGTGCATCCCATTGACGGGAACAGCCCGCTCTATGGCATGAAGGCACAGGATTTGTACGACAGCAAGAGCGAATTCCTCATCCTGCTCAATGGTGTGGACGAAGCTTTTGCCCAGATCGTATACAGCCGCACTTCCTACACCGCCGACGAAATCATGTGGAACGCGCGCTTTGCCAGCGTGTTCACCAAACAGACCGGTGGCAAACCCGTCATGGTTGACCTGGAACGCTTCCATCAGATTGAAGTCCTGGATGGAGCGAAAAAGAGCAGCGACGAAAAAATCGTTACTGCCTGAAGGCGATTTCCCGCGCTTCAGAATTATTTCTGCCGCAGGTAGCCATCTTGCTTTGCCGCCCAGTCGGCGCGGGGAGGGCTGAAGACGTCAATGGCAATGCAATCCTCGCGCGCCTCCGCACCATGCGGCACATGGGGCGGAATTACCAGAAATTCGCCTGCGTGCACGATGATCTCGCGCGAATCCATGTGGAAGACGAGAGAGCCTGAGATGATGGAGCTGATCTGCTCGTTGGCATGCTTGTGCTCGGGGATTACCGAACCCTTCTTCAGCTCAAAGCGCGCCAGCGTAATTTGTTCGCCAGAGACATATTGGCGCGTGACCAGCGGCGACATGTCTTCAGCCTGAATGCTTGACCATACGATAGGATTGATTTTCATATAGAAATTTTCTCAACAAGGATGTTATGGCCGGCGTGGTGTGAAGAGCAACAGGAGAACAAGTGCGCCAGCATAGAAGCCTGCTGCTTGAAAGAAAGAAGCACCCAGCACTCTTAAGCAGATTCCATAGAAACCGAGGCTTTCAGACAAAACAAGACTCACGATGTTCCATAGCTGCCACCTTCTTAGCGTAACAACATCGGTAGGCTGAAGCCGCAGTTTCTCCCGGGCGGGGGAAAGACGGCGCACTCGATAAGCAAAAATCATAATGGTGAGGTAAACGCCGAAAGCAGCGATCGTCCACAGAACAGCAGGTTTTAATGTTTTCGGCGCTGAGTGCAGGGGCATACGCTCCATAAGATAGATGAGCAATGCGAGCCAGCCTATCAAGGAGATTTGTACGATACGCAGTTTTTTAAGCGTGGCTTCCATGGAATCCTCGGCCCTTTAATAGATGTGCAGCTTCCTGGCCTCGCGCACCACATCTTCAGCTTTGGGTAGAAAGAAATTTTCCAAAGGTGGCGAGAAGGGCACCGGCGTGTCGAGCGAGGCGATGCGAACAATCGGCCCATCGAGATCTTCAAAGGCGTCTTCGTTGATGATGGCGGTAATCTCTCCTGCCAGGCCTCCGGTCTTGGTGTCTTCGTGCAGGATGATGACTTTGTTTGTTTTCTTCACGGTTGCGGCGATGGCTTGGCGGTCGAGGGGCAGCAGGGTGCGCAGGTCAATGATTTCCAGCTCGATTCCTTCTTTGCTCAGAATGCCGGCGGCTTCTAGGGCGGTATGCACCATGGCGGCGTAGGTAATCACGCTGATGTCTTTTCCCGCGCGCGCCACACGCGCTTTACCGATGGGAATAATTTCCTCTCCCGTTTCGGGAAGCTCTTCCTTAATACGGCGATAGAGTAACTTATGCTCCAGAAAGAGCACCGGATTATTGTCGCGGATGGCGGATTTGATCAGCCCTTTGGCGTCCCGCGGCGTGGCCGGCGCGATGACTTTCATCCCCGGCGTATGCACGAAAGGCATCTCCGGGTTCTGGGAATGAAAGGGCCCGCCGTGCACCCCGCCGCCACAAGGGCCGCGCAGAACGAGAGGCGCGGGCGCGCTCCAGCGGTAGTGCGACTTGGCCACCATGTTGACGATCTGGTTGAAGGCGCAGCCGATGAAATCCATGAACTGGAACTCGGCTACCGGACGGAGCCCGGTCAGCGACGCACCGTAGGCCGCGCCCACGATCGCCGACTCGGCGATGGGTGTATCAATCACCCGCTCGGGGCCGAAGCGGTCAATAAACCCTTCGGTGACCTTGAACGCCCCGCCGTAGATGCCGATATCTTCACCGATGCAGAAGACGGCAGGGTCGCGCTCCATCTCTTCCCAGATTCCCTGGCGAATGGCTTCGAGATAGGTTGCTTGGGACATCGGTTCTCCGTGAGCATTCAGCACTCAGCAATCAGCATTCAGCCACAAAACACTCACACAGAAGCGCAAAAGACATTGAGTGAGCGGATCATTACCCATAGCTTCATCGAATCTCACAATGGCACGTCGACTTTAATCCGCAATGCCCTAATCACACAATGACTCAATTTTCTCTGTGCCTCTGTGGCGAACTCTTTTTGGCTGAATGCTGAGTGCTGAATGCTATTTAAAATGTATCGCCGCCCCTGACTCCTTCAACTTTCCGGAGCCCTTGGCAACTTTGGGCCTTCCGTATTTCGGGTTGATCTTGTGACATCCGTCGCACCACACGCCTTTGGCTGCGTCTTCGGGGTTGGGCATGGGGGAGGCCTCGGCAGCGGTACGTTCTTCTTCTATTTCTTTTTCCACTTCGGCTATGAGCGCTTCGTTCTGTTTGGGCCTCAGCCATTTTTTCCCCAGCAAGTATTTTTCGAAGCGGGCGATGGGGTCGCGCTTGCGCCAGTACTCTATCAGCTCCTGCGGGACGTAGGCGGCGGCGTCGTGGATGGCGTGGCCCTTCATGCGCATCATCTTGGCTTCGATCAGTGACGCGCCTTCGCCCCGGTGGGCACGCTGCACGGCTTCGTGCGTGGCGTCATAGACCTGGCAGGCGTCTGTGCCGTCAACGATCACGCCGGGGATTCCGTATCCAATGGCGCGGTCGGCCAGGTCTTTTACCGTGAACTGCATCTCGGTGGGCGTGGAGTAGGCCCAGAGGTTCTTCTCGACAATCAGCACTAGGCCGAGCTTCTGCACGGCGGCGAAGTTCAGGCCCTCGTGGGTCACGCCGGTGGATTGGCCGCCATCGCCGATCCAGGTGAGCACGGCAAGGTTGCGTCCCTGCAGGCGCGCGCCCAGGGCCACGCCGGCCATCACGGGAATCAGATCGCCCAGCATGGAAATCGGCGAGACCATGTGGCGTTTTTCGATATCCCCATAATGGGAAGTTCCGTCTTTACCATGCGTGGGAGAGCCGGCCTTGGCCATGTATTGCATCATGATGTCGCGGGCATGAAAGCCGCGCACCAGTTGCGCGCCCTGGTTGCGGATCATGGGCGCGAACCAATCATCTTTACCCAGAGCATAGGCTGAGGCGCAGGAACAGGATTCCTGTCCCAGGCCGAAGTAGACTCCGCCTACGACTTTGCTTTGCTTGTAGAGCGTCTCGAGGGTCTGCTCCATCTTGCGGTTGAGCAGCATCCAGCGGTAGAGCTCGACGCATTGCTCCGGCTTCAGGTATTTGGAATCGCGGATGGGCGGCGCCGGTGCGCGCAGGTTTCCCCGGATTTCGTAATGAACGTTTCCGTTCTTGCTGACTTCAACCGTGGTGAAGTCGGGCCGCTCGAGACGCCAGTCGGGGATACCGTGGGGATTTGTGGCGATTGGCTGGGATGATGCGCCGTTGCGGGAGGCTCTGTTGGGACGGGAAATAGACAAGGCTTTCCGCGATGCACCGTCGCCCACAGCCGAGGACGGCTGTGCCACACGAGTCTTCAAGTTCTTTGAAGTCTTCCTGGAGCTCGGCGTTGGGGTTTTCTTCATGCGAGCCGGCGCTGGCTTTTATTGTAACGCTGGGATTGAATGTACAACAGACGAGTAGTCGGATATTTGAAGACTTGGCCGAAGTACCCGCGATTACATATGCCACCAGGTGTCTACTTGTTTCCTGTCCAGTTTTTGATAACAGACAAATCTCCGTGAGCCGCAGGCCAAAGAACGATGTGATAGTGGTCATTTCCATCCAGACCATCTTCGCTGAGGCTGCCCAGTGAGCCATAGAATGCCCGGACCCGGTAAGTGCCGGGAGAAACCCGAAAATTTGCAACCGGACCGCCGGTACATTCGTGAACCTGCAACTTGCCGGATGGCAGATTCAGGCTGCACTCCGCAATGTGGTCCCACGCTGCCGCATCATAAGCAGGCTCAGTCTCGTGAATTTCCATCTCCACCGGCACGGTCATATTACGAATGGGACATACGACCACCACGTTTGCTTCCGCCTTTAAACGACGCGCGACATCTTCATCCGTCCAGTTGATTGGTGGTTCAGGGGAAGCTTCCTCATCCCAGAGATAAAACTGGTAGTAATCTGCGAAGACACTGAATGATTGCTTTTGCATAGTGCGCGGGGAAGCTAGGTCTAACCCGTACTTTAAGATCCTATATCTTAAACAGAAAATGTCCTGTTGCCGTGCATCTCTTCCAGTTCGCGGGGAGGCTTGGCCGGAGTATCCTGATTGGCAGGTAGGGCAGGCGAGGCGCTGGCGAATAAATCTTCCAGCGATTCCAGCCATAGAGTTTGTTTCTTGAATACGCGGCCGAAGTTGCGGGCGATCGTGTGGGCTACTTCCTGCATGGTGGGGGGTTCTCCTTCGCGCAAGGCGCGCTTCTCGCGGATCTCTTTTTCGATTGAGGTCACGGGCTTGTCGGGGATTCCGCAGGGAACAATTAAGTTGAAATAGTCTAAATCGTTGCTGACGTTGAGGGCGAAGCCGTGCGAAGTGACGGCTCGGGAAATATGCACGCCAATGGCGGCGATCTTAGCTTGTTGATCCGCAGAATTTTTCTCCGCGCCTCCGCGGCTCTGCGGTGAATCTGCTGTCGTCCATACCCCGGTCAATCCTTCGACTCGCTCGGTCGGAATGCCGAGGTCGCCGCAAGTCCTGATGAGGGCTTCTTCCATGCGGCGCACAAAGTCTACTGCGCCCAATGTCTTGCGGTTGCCATGTTCATCGGTGAAGGCGCGCAGGTCGAAGATAGGATAGCCCACGAGCTGGCCTGGTCCGTGGAAGGTGATATCGCCGCCGCGGTTGCACTCGAAGATCTGCACGCCACGCGCGGCCAGCTCTTCAGCGGAGGCCCGCAGATTGCCGGCTTTGGAGTTGCGTCCCAGGGTGATGACCGGAGGATGCTCGAGCAGCAGCAGGGTATCGGCGATGCGGTCCTGTTTGCGCAGTTCGACCAGCGATTGCTGCAGCTTCAGCGCCGTCTCGTAGTCGATCAGTCCGAGTTGGAGGATGTTTATCATGTCGTATGCCGTCTAATTTGTGCTCTTCGGCATGGGGATGTAGCGGAGCTACGTCTCTACCAATCATCCTTTTTGCAACCGGCCTTAGGCCTTGGGGGGACATAATCGGGTGGGTGCGCCGCCTGATTCTGGCCGAAGAAATATTGTTCCATGTGCTGCACGATGACCTGCTGGTCGCGCGGGCTGGCTGGATTCAGCCGATATTCGTTCAGCACCATCTTGCAGAACTCGCTCCACCCTTGCCATGCCTCAGCTGAAACCTGGTCATAGATGCGCTTGCCCAGCTCGCCGTCAAAGGGAGGCTCGTCGAGCCCGGGCAGGTCTTTGTTTAATTTCACGCAATGGACCATGCGCTTTGCTTGTACCGTTTCATTTGCCATGAATCCGCTCCTAGGTTTTTATGATAGCCAAGATTTAGTTTACGCTTTAAGGAGCCGTTAGCACTTAGCAATTAGCATTTGGCCCGTAAACAGAGTTCAGGGTTTGGTATTCAGGGTTCAGCGGCCATGAATCCACCTTAGACTGCGTCCGGAAACTGGTCTGGCTAAATACCAAGTGCTAATTGCCAACTGCTAATTGCTAACGGCTACTTCCCAAACGCCAGCGTCACCAGCGTCTTTTGTTCCATTTCGTGCGCTTTGGCCGAGCCGGTGGCCGGGCTGGCGCTGGCTGAGCGTTTGATCGAACGCACGGGGATATTGCGGGCTACGCGCTCCAGCCAGGGCAGCACGTAGGAATGAGCGCCCATGTTGGCCGGCTCTTCCTGGATCCAGATAATTTCGCGAACTTTCGGGTGCCGCGCCAGCTCGGCTGCCAGCTCTTTTTCCGGAAAGGGATAGAGCTGATCGAGAAAGACAATGGCGGTACTGGTGTCTTTGCGCGCGGCGCGGGCATGCCGCAGCTCGTGGCCAATCTTACCGCTGCATAGCAACAGGCGCGATGCATCGCCGGCCTCGTCGTCAGGCACGACGCGCCAGAAGCGCTCGCGGGTAAAGTCGTCGAGGTTGCTGCTGGCGTCAGGGTGCCGCAGCATGCTCTTGGGAGTAAAGACAACCAGGGGCTTGCGCCATTTCTGCAATGCCTGGCGGCGCAGCAGGTGAAAATACTGGGCGGCATTCGAGGGCTGGCAAATCTGCATGTTGTCTTCAGCCGCCAGTTGCAAATAACGCTCGATGCGGGCACTGGAGTGCTCCGGTCCCTGGCCTTCGTATCCGTGCGGCAGCAGCAGAACCAGGCCGGAAAACAGGTTCCACTTGTCTTCACCCGCGCTGGTGAACTGGTCAATCACTACCTGAGCGCCGTTGGCAAAGTCGCCAAACTGGGCTTCCCAGAGCACCAGGGTCTCAGGATAATCGCGGCTATACCCGTATTCGTAGCCGAGCACAGCGGCTTCGGAGAGGGTGGAGTTGTAAATTTCACAGTTTGCCTGGTCTTTTGACACGTGGCACAGGGGAATATATTCCTGCTCGTTCTCCACATCAATCAGCACGGCGTGGCGCTGGTTGAAGGTTCCGCGGCGGCTGTCTTGCCCGCTCATGCGGATGGGCACACCCTGCTTCAGCAGCGAGCCAAAGGCCAGCGCTTCAGCCATGCCGTAGTCCACCAGCTTGGCTCCAGAGCCCATACGGGCACGCTCTTCCAGCAAACGTTTGATCTTGGGATGTGGCGTAAAGTTCGGCGGCACCGTTGTCAGCGCCTGAGTGATGGCGCCAAGCTCGGCGGCATCAAGGCCAGTGCGGACTTCGTATTCCGGTTTGTAATTGCCGCCGACGAACTTATCCCAGTACCGGGGCAGGGAATAAAAAATTGGCTTCTTTTTTATGGTCTTGCCGCGCTGCTGGGCGTCCTGCAGTTCGGCTTTTATCTGCTCGATGATAGGCGCGGGATCGAGCTTGTTTTTCTGCGCGTAGACCTCCCACAGTGGAGGATGCGCGTTAATGATTTTGTAAAGGCCCGGTTGCGTGATGGTGGGGTCGTCAACCTCGCTGTGTCCGTGGCGGCGGAAGCCGATCAGGTCAATCACAACATCGCTGGAGAACTCATAGCGATATTCAGCCGCCATATTGGCCACGCGAATGATCGCTTCCGGGTCTTCAGCATTGACGTGAAAAATGGGAATGGGCAGCCGCTTGGCGACATCGGAGGCAAAGCGCGTCGGATGCAGCTCACTGGGGTTGGTGGTAAAGCCGATCAGGTTGTTGCAAATAATATGAAGCGTTCCGCCGACGTCATAAGCCCGCAGGCCGGCAAGATTGAGCGTTTCGGCCAGAATCCCCTGGCCGGCAAAGGCGGCATCGCCGTGGAGCTCAATGGGCAGGTACTTGGTACGGTCGGCATCGTGGTAACGCGTCTGCTTGGCGCGGGTGCGTCCGAGCACGACCGGGTCTACCGACTCCAGGTGGCTCGGGTTCGAAACCAGGTGGATGCTGACTTTCTTTCCGCTGCGCGTGCTGAATTCGCCGGTGGCGCCCATGTGATACTTCACGTCGCCTGCGCCCAGGACGCTGCGAGGGTCAACATCTTCAAAGCCGGCAAAGATTTCAGCGGCATCGCGGCCGACGATATTCAACATGACGTTGAGCCGGCCGCGATGGCTCATGCCCATCAGGGCCTCGACGGTTCCGTGAGCTGCGGCAACTTCCAGCGCTTCATCCAGAAGCGGAACCAGGCCGCACAAGCCTTCCAGAGAGAAGCGCTTGGTTCCAAGGTAGCGCGCCTGGATGACCTGCTCGAAGAGCTCGGAACGAATCAGCCGCTCCAGAATGCGTCCGGCATCGGGGGCTTGTTTTTGAGAGCGCTGTTCCATGCGCTCCTGCACCCAGAGGCGGCGCTCGGCCTGCGGCAGGTGCATGAATTCGGCGCCAATCGAGCCACAGTAAATCGATCTGGCCTCATCGGCGGCATCACCGGCAACTTCGAGTTCCGGATGAGGTTCAGGGGCCATATGCCCGAGCGGGTCGAGGGTGGCCTGGAGGTATCCCCAGCGGCGAAAGAGTTCAAAAACCCTTTCATTATCAGTACGTTGCAGTGCCGTATCCGGCACGGTTTGAGTAATGCTCATGAGTTCCTTGCGCCAAATTACGCCGAATCATTTTGGGGGTTGAATTCAGGCGAAGTTTGCGGATATGATCCATTATACGAAGAACGTACCCGGGAAGCATTTAGCTTCTAAAAAATTTCAATTATCCCGGCGACTCAGCGTCCGGTTTCTGCATCAGATTAACGGCGATTGCTCAGTTACCCCTGGCCGAGCAAGCAATCAAACCCAATGGCTTCCGCCCTGCCAGGACAATCTTGCAGAACTTACTGATTTTGATTCGGGAGGATGTCAATGGTTTCAAAATGCGCCAATCCTAGTTGTTCAACACCGTTCCATTACTTCCGTGAAGGCAAAATCTTTCAAGTGGAAGTAGATGGGTCGGGAGAAATTCGCCCCACTGGCCCGCAACTGGTTGCTTCATCCCGCAAAGCCCCGCGCCTGGAGCACTTCTGGCTCTGTGGCCGGTGCTCCAACAGCATGACCCTCATGCTCGAGCGCGGCAAAGGAGTAACCGCCGTGCCGCGCGCCAGAACTTTCCGCGCCGCAGCTTCGTAAGTCTTTGACATACAAAAATTTTGAAGAGCCCAGGCCGGATGGTTTGGGCTTTTTGGCGAAGACCAATCAGCATTCAGCCAAAGCAGATCCACAGCCGGGACGGCTGTGCCACACGTTATCGCTTATGCGGTTTTTTCGGTAACGGAGACCCCTGGCGGAGCCGAGGTCAGGTGCGGGGCCTTGTATCTGCCGGTGATCGAGTTCCAGCGGACCTTCAGCATCTCAAAAAACATCTTGATGCCATCCTGCACTGGATTGATTTTTGAGCGCTCGTCGTGCGCCCATTCCACCGGGACCTCCGCCACTTTAAATCCAAGCTGATTTGCCAGGAAGAGGAGCTCCGGGTCAAAGCCCCAGCGTTCGATGCGCTGCCGGGGGAAGATGGCATCGGCGGCGCGGCGGGTGAAGGCTTTGAATCCGCACTGCGTGTCCCTTTGCTTCAGATTCAGAACCATCCTGAGCAGCAGGTTGAAGACGCGCCCAAAGAGCTGGCGATGAAGCGGTTGCCTTTCGGTCTGCAATGCGCTATTCATCCAGCGCGAGCCAATGGCTACATCGGCTCCGTTTTCCAGGGCAGTAAAGAGTTTGCCGGCTTCATAGATAGGAGAGGAGAGGTCGGCATCGCTGAACAGCAGAATATCTCCCTGCGCGTGAAGCATGCCGTTGCGCACGCTGTATCCCTTGCCGCGGTTGCCGGGGTTTTCCACCAGCTTGATCGCCAGATTACGCCGGGCCCAGTCGCGGACAATTTCGGCGGTATTATCGCGCGACCCGTCATTGACCACAATGACTTCGGCCTGCCATCCCTGGTGGGCGACGTGCGCCAACACCTTTTCCAATGTCGGAGCAATACGGGCGGCTTCATTATAGGCCGGAATGACGATGCTATATTTCACATACTCATCCATGAGCAACTTAGACGGCTCTGCCGACAGGAACGTTGTGAGCTGACTGAAAAAGTTTCAAGTTCCAAGTTTCAAGTTTCAAGCAACAGATGTCAACATGGATCTAAGGTTTACAGGACCTGGGTTTACCGGACCTGGATCGCCATGGAGGCGCAGTAGAAGGCGCGTTTCGTTGGGGCATAACAACGGCGGCGGGAAACTACGGCCCGACCTAAGCACCGGCAGATAATCCGAGTAGAAAACTGGAAACTCGGAACCAACCACTTGAAACTGGCTTTACGCCGCCTGTTCGCTGGCTTTCAGCATAGAGAAGAACTCATTGACCAGCGACGGATCGAGCAGGCCGGCATTGGCTTCCTGCAGCATTTCGCTCTGGGTCTGTTCAAACGGCAGGGCTGCCTTATATGGACGCTGGGTGCGCAAGGCATCGTAGACATCCACTACTTGCAGGATGCGGGCGAGCAGGGGAATCTCTTCCCCCTGCAATGCGTCGGGATATCCGGTGCCGTTCATGTGTTCATGGTGGTGGCGAATAATGGGCAGCACCAGGCGCAAGGATTTAAGCGGACGGCAGATATTTTCTCCGGTGGCCGGGTGCTGCTTCATGATGACCCACTCCTGGGGGGTGAGGTCCATGTGCTTCTTGAGCACGTCGTCGGGCACCACGATCTTGCCCAAATCGTGCAGATAGCCTCCGCGTTTGAGGGCGAGGACGGACTCCGCATCGAGCCCCAGATAGCGGCCCAGGTCACTGGCATAGCGCGACAGGCGCTCGCAGTGGTTGCCGGTATAAGGGTCGCGCGATTCCACGCCCAGGGCCAGGGAAAAGATGACAGCCTCGGCGTTATCCAACTCGTCGGTAAATTCCTTCAGGCGCAGTAGCGACTTCACCCGGGCAAAAAGCTCTTCGGGAAAAATGGGTTTGCTGAGGAACTCGTCTGCGCCAGATTCCAGTCCGCGGACGCGGTCTTCGCGGTCACTCAGGCCGGTGATCATAACCACCGGGATCAGCCGCGTGGCCGGATCGTCCTTCAGTTCGCGGCATAGTTCATAGCCGCTGCGGCCGGGCAAGATGACATCCAGCAGGATCAGGTCTGGCGGGTCCTGCCGAATGAGTTCCTGCCCTGCCTCCGCGCTGCTTGCGGTCTGAACTTCATAATTGCGGGCGCGGAGCAGGTGCCCGGTAATCACGAGATTATCGAGATTGTCATCAACGATCAGGATTTTCTGCGCGCGGCGGCGGGGAAGAGTCGCGGTGGCCATCATCAGTATTGTGGTTGGAAAGGATACTTCGGTTGAAGGGTTGCTTGCAACGTGATAAAACAGCAACATTCTCAGCTTTATTTTTTCAGTGGCTGGACTCGCGCCGCACCCCATAAGGAAGGGATGCAATGGGCAGATTAATCCGCCTGGTATTCACGCTTGCCATCTTGCTGGTCGCTTATGGCCTGCTGACTGAGGCCTTTCATCTTATGAACCTTCCCAGTGACCGCGCATTGTATGGCGGAATCGCCATGATTCTGGGATTGCTCTTGCTCGTTCCTATGGTTTTGAACCTGATCTGGAGGAAACAACTATGAAGGTGATTACCCCCGATGAACAGCATGCCGATGTATTTGGCAGCGAAGCTTTTAAGAGGAGATTGATGAAATATGCAATCTGGGCGACGTTGGGACTGATTGCGTTTTTTATCGTCAGCAGCCTCTTCGTGAAGGTCACGCGCATTGAGGCCGGACACGTGGGCATTGAGATCAACCTTGCTGGCAGCCAGCGCGGGCCTTCGGAAATCCCCATCCGCACGGGCTGGGTCTTTTATAGCCCTTTGCAAACGCAGATTATCGAGTTTCCCACCTACGTGCAGACGGTGAAGTGGACACGCGATACAAGCGAGGGACATCCGCTGAACGAAGAGATGGGGTTCAACTCCAAAGAAGGCATGGAAATCCTGGTGGATGTTTCGCTCTCATATTCCATTGATCGCGACAAAGCGCCGGATTTTTATGTGAAGTACCGCATCAGCGACCTGGAGCTGTTCACCCACGGCGTCTTGCGCGACATTGTGCGTAATTCTTTGAACGAAGTCGCTTCCACCTACACCGTAGAAGACATTTACGGAGAGAAAAAGGCGGAGTTCCTTTCCCACGTACAGGAGATGATTGAGAAGAAAGTTGCAGCCGTGGGTGTCGAGGTACAGCAGTTCGGCTTCATTGGGGCGCCGCGTGTCCCAACCATGATTGCGCAGTCCATTACCGCCAAGGCACAGGCGATTCAAGAGGCGGAGCGCGCCAGAAACGAGTTGGCGACCACACAGGCCGAGGCCGCCAAGAAAATCGCCGAAGCTGAAGGCGACGCCAAGTCTGCCGTTACCCGCGCCCAGGGCGAGGCCGATGCCAACCACATTCTGCAGAGTTCGCTGACACCGCAATTGCTCGAGATGCGTAAATTGGAAATACAGCGCGCGATGGTGGAAAAATGGAATGGGCAGATGCCCGAAGTGGAATCAGGCCAGGGAAACGGAATGATTTTACAATTGCCCGTCCCTGGCAAATGAGATCGGGGCCAGATAGTGCAAGTTTGCCGGTTTGCGTCGTTCTAAACGATATGGACATTTTGTCTTTACGATCTGCGGGGAAGACAATTTTTTGCCAAAGACCGGCAATTCTTGCTGCGCTATCGATCCTGTTGCTGGTGCCGGCGTGGGCGGGCGACACCTGTAACGCAAAGCAGGCTGCTTTGGAGACATTTCTGAGCGCTCAGCCCAACCATTGCATCCGGGATGTGGATTGCGATGGATATTACCTTCGCGCCGACTCTTGCGCTGCTCCCGTGGTATTGGCCAAGCCCGGAATGGGCAAGGCGCGAGAGGCGGAGTTGCTGAAGTTGCAGGCCCAGGTTCGCGCTGCCTGCGGAGAGTCGTGGAGCCAGCGTCCAGCCTGCTCTCCGGTTCCTTTTCAGGCCAGGTGCCGTCAAAACCGCTGTGTGGACGCGATTGCGTTTCCTGCTCCCGCACTGCAGCCGGCGCCAACAGCAACGAAAGAAACTTACCCTTATGCGGTAGCTCGCCACACATGCGCCCCTTGGGATGGCCCGGCGGTTGGAATTCACCTGACAAAGTCGAAGGTCGCTGGACGCGAAATTCCTCTGCCTTCAATTACACTCAGCCTGTGGCGACAATTGCCGCCACCCATCCACCAGCCGATTTCCCTGCAAAGCAGCGTGGGAGTGGCTACGCGCTGTCTTCATTCTGAAAATTGCGAGGCGGCCATCGGCAGTACGATTACCTTCACAAGCTACAGCGACACCAGCATTACCGGGAGTTATGAATTAAAGTTCAAAGATGGCGATGTCGAACGCGGATCGTTCCAGGCGGAATGGCAGGACTATCATGAGTTATGCAGGTGAGATGCCAAGCAGTTAATATATATTTCTACCGATGAAAGCACTCTCCCGTAGCGTCTTCTTTCTTGTAACAATTTGTGCGCAAGCATTTGCCGCGCCCCGGCAGCACACCGTCACCTTCGGGCAATGGATGGCGGTGAAGTGGTTTGTCGGCCCGGCGGAGAACAAGGCCCAGGACATGAAAATCCGCGGGCTCTACGTGGATTCCAAGCTGCGCGAATTCACCATGGGCGATCCGCACGATGTCACCGACCGCGTCTTCGTGGTGCGACGGGCTTACCGGGTGAACGACTGGCTGCCCGACGATCCAAAATCGGTCCCCAAATGGAAGTGGCAGCGCAGCGGATGGCTGCTGGTGGACCGCCAGACTGGCCGGGTCTCTACGTTGACGCTGCCGGAGTTCGATCCTTTTTATTCGGCGGTGAGTTGGTACAGGGATTACGCCGCTTATTGCGGCATCTCCAGCGATGCCGAGAAGGTTTATGCCGTGGTGGAGCAGATTGGGCGCAGAAAGCCGCTGATCCGCAAAGAAGTCGGCGCCGCCCATAACAGCGACGTTCCCGATTCGGAATGTTCCACCCCCAAATGGCAGCGCCAGCCGGCGCGGGTGACCTTTGAGCCTGTCGGCAGCGCGCCTTTGACCTTTGAGATTCACGGAAGCGCGGTGGAAATTCCAGAAGCTCCCGAGCCCGCGGCTGAGTCCCAGGAAAAATAGACGATGGCCGGCAGACGCCGGCGCTACAAAGAAAAAATGAAGAATCGATGAAGGAAGCTGAAAGAATTTGGTAAAGAAGAATTAACATCCGCTCCTGAATCCGCTGCGTTACACTGGCCTGCGCAATTCTATGATCAGGAGGATTCACCTCATGCAAACTTTCAAGCTGGTTCGTTTTTCCTGCTTTGTGTTCATTCTTTTCACCTTCGGTCTTCTACTGGCGGAAAAGGGAAGCGGCCCTTACACCGTGAAAACCAAGAGCACGCTGGGAGGCGAGGGAGGCTGGGACTATCTCGCCATGGATAGCGACGCCAATCGCCTTTACATCACACGCGGCACGCACCTGATGGTGCTGGACGCCGGCGATCTCAAGGTGGTGGGAGATATCCCCAACCTGAACGGGATTCACGGCGTTGCATTGGTCAAGGACCTAGGCAAAGGCTTCATCAGCAACGGCCGCGATAACAGCGCCGTCATCTTTGACCTCAAGACGCTCAAAGAAACAGCACGGGTCAAGACGGGAACCAATCCTGATTCCATTGTTTATGAGCCGACCTCCAAACGCGTCTTCACCTTCAATGGCCGAAGCCACGACGCCACCGCGATTGATGCGGCCACCGGCACTGTTGCCGG
>DASREY010000078.1:0-27780 GCA_035651775.1 Terriglobales bacterium | reverse complement strand
CGATGCACTGAAAACTCGGATGAAAATCACAACCAATCCATATAATGCTCATATACGGCTCCTTTCCTTCCGAGTCTTGGTTTTCGCAAACTCAAGTTTACTCGGCACCGAATGGGAGCCGTTGTTGTTATGCAATCAAGCGGAGCCGCGCTTCGCGGCGGAGTCGAGGGACCTAGGTTTTCTTCTGCGCCGCGATGATCGCGGCCAAGTCAATGGGTTTTCCCCACTCGCGGCCGAGATCATCCCATTTAGGATTCATCGCTTCAATCAGTGCTATTTTCTTTTTGCGGCTCCAATTTTTGAGCTGTTTTTCACGACGTATTGCATCGCCGACGTACTGATACTGCTCAAAATAAACCAGTCGGCTTAGGTTGTAACGGGCGGTGTAGCTATTCTCGACTATTTTTTGTTTGTGCTGATCTGTGCGGCTTACCACGGAACTGGTTACACCTGTATAGAAAGGACGCCGGGTTGCATTGGTCAGGATGTAGACATAATAGGTATGCTCTTTCATGGAGCGGAATTTTATTCCTTCACTCGACCGTAGTCTTGGTGGCGCCGGCAAACACCAAGGTCCCTCGACTCCGCCGCGAAGCGCGGCTCCGCTCGGGATGACAAAACTGAGTTTTTCCCGCCCCTCGGGATAACAAAAATTGGGGGTTTTCTGCAGCCTCGGGATGACAAATAGTTTTTGGCGCTTATGCTTTCAGACCTGTTTGGAAAATAGTATGGCGATACTGGTTGATTGGCTGAATGCTGAATGCTGAATGCTGATTACTATTTCAGGCCGCCTGCTCCACTTCACCAACCGATATTCTTTCGTAGAGCTGCTCATACTCATCGCACATTCGCAAGCCATCAAAATATTTTTCTGCCCTCTTGCGGCACCTTTGTGGAGTGATTTCCGCAACGCGGGAGAGGGCATCGATCATCTCATTGGGGGAATCCACAACAAACCCGGCAACGCCGTCGGCCACTACCTCAGGCAGCGCTCCGCGGCGCAGAGCGATGACAGGAGTGCCGCAGGCCATGGCCTCCATTGCGACCAGCGAACTGGTTTCATCGGCCAGGCTGGGGATCAGCACGGCCCGCGCTTTTTGCAGGAGGTTGACTTTCTTCCGCAGTGAGGGCGAGTCAACAAAGACCACTTTGCCATTGGCGCGCTGCAGTGCGGGAACAATCTCGCGCTCGCAATATTGCTGGTGATAAGAGAATGGGTAAAGCTTGCCTGCCAGAACCAATTTTGCATTCATGCGGCAGGCGAGGTCGAGGGCGATATGGGCTCCCTTTTCCTGGCATATGCGGCCCAGCCATAATAAGTAATCGGCCTTGGTGATGCGCAACTTATATTGCGGCAGGTCTATCCCATTGGGAATGGTCTGGCAGATATTGACCAAGTTGCTGAAGGTGGCGGCCTGCGCCTGTGAGACGCAGTTAAAACTGACATTGGACGCGACTTCGCGCCATGCCTGAGAAGGATAAAAATGCCGCGGCAGGTGCAGGGTGGCCAGAACCGGAGTGCTGATTCTTCCGGCATGGATCCAGAAACTTCCGCTTTCGTCGTGAACCAGGTCGAACGGATCGCCCGCCCTCTCCCGCGCGCGCACGAGTTTACAAATATTGGCAATGTGATCGGTATTGCAATGCTCGAACTCGTCGTTCCCATTGACTCCACGAGAGGTCAGCGCCAGCTCTCCCGAAACCTGTGAACCCGGAGAGCACGCAACCGTGGTCCTATGGCCCCGGCAATGCATCTCGCGCTCAAGCAGCCAGAGCATCTGCTCGGCCCCGCCACCGCTCTCCGCATTGACCGGCAACAGCGGATATGCGACATACAAAATGTTCAATGCCTGCTCACTTTCTGCTTCATGAAACCCTCGCCTGTTTCCTGTTTCGGCTTTGCTCAAGGTACCTGCAAAACGCGGTTGAGACTTCCCTGCCGTTCACAGGCCATCCCCACATCTCATAGTTCAACGGAGCCGGATGAGGAGGATGGGAATAATCGTAAACCGGGAGAAGACGAAAACGCTCTTCTGAAATTTTAAAATCCTGCAAGACTGCGTGCTGCGAGCGGTAAAGATCGAGCAAGCTTTGCTTTTTCGCCTGCTCGGGCGCAGTCAGATTGTAAACAAACTCATGACCTCTCTCAGCCATGAATTGCTGCCGCCTGGTTTCCAGATCGGGAGCACGATGATAGAGCGGCATCTCCCACGCCGGCAGCCGGAATTCATAGGCCAGCACCGAAGTCATGAAACTGCAACAATCATGATCAGGGTGGCCGCCCTCATAGGCAAGCGTCAATAAGCACCCAGGTTGTGTGTCTTGGACGATGGCGCGAAGTTCATCTATGGCTGCAGCCAGATTGCGAAATAGCTCCTGGTCCACGAACATATTGTCATGGCTGTCGGAGAGGAACTTGACCCTGGATACACTGGCCAGTTCTGCAACCTGTAAAGCTTCTTTTCGCCGGATCTCGGCATAGGCTTGCCGGGAGCCGTAGGCCTGCCAGAAAAAGATGTCGCGTGGGGCGCCATCGGTGGCGAATACGACCGTGGAGGAGCGCATGCGGTCCAAAAGCGCGCCGCAACCGATAACTTCGTCGTCAGGATGGGCCACCAGCACCAGCGTATGCCCGAGGAGTTGCCGTAATTCATCCATGTGCATCTCTGATGCAAAAGCAGGGTCTGTTGTGGCTAGAAATGTTCAGAATTACTGGCAACACGAACAGACATGTACATATACCAGGCCGGCAAAGCTGCTCGAATATGCATGATGTCGTGTATACTCAGCCGCGATGCAACCTTTACAAAATGAAATTGAACGGCTCTGTGCCCTGGGAGCGCAGGCGAAGTCCGATGCCTCTGCGCGTGAAATATTTCTGGAATTCCGCTCCTCTCTTTCGCGGGGAAAAATACGCGCCGCGGAAAAACGTGGAAACCAGTGGCACGCAAATGTCTGGGTGAAGCAAGGTATCCTTCTCGGCTTTCGTTTAGGCGATTTGACGGAGATGGGCTCCGACACAACTCTCTCCTTTGTCGACAAAGACACCTTCCCTGCCCGCCGTTGGCATGTGAACGATAATATCCGCGTAGTCCCGGGCGGCTCATCGGTGCGCGAAGGCGCTTACGTGGCGCCATCGGTAATCTGCATGCCGCCCATGTATATCAACGTGGGCGCTTATGTGGATGAAGGCACGCTGGTAGATTCCCATGCCCTAGTCGGCTCCTGCGCGCAGATTGGCAAGCGTGTGCACCTGAGTGCCGCGGCGCAGATTGGCGGCGTGCTGGAGCCGGTGAATGCCTCTCCCGTGGTCATCGAAGATGAAGTACTGGTTGGAGGAAATTGTGGCGTCTATGAGGGCACGCAGGTAAGGGCGCGCGCCGTGCTGGGCGCGGGCACGATTCTCACTCGCTCAACGCCGGTATACGACGTAGTCCGCGGACAGGTCTATCGCGCTACGGCAGAGCAACCGCTGATCATCCCCGAGAACGCAGTGGTTGTCCCCGGATCGCGGGCCGTTACCCAGGGCAAAGGGACAGAATGGAACCTTTCGCTGTATACCCCCGTCATCGTCAAGTACCGCGACGAAAAGACCGACAGCCGGGTAGAGCTTGAAGATTTATTGCGGTAACGCTTGAACTTTTATTCAAACTGCAATGAAAAGAAACCTCTTACCCATCGGCATGGCTGTTATCACTCTGGCCGCCCTGCTGACTGCCCTGGCGCACTGGACGACGCTGCGCATTCCTGAATCGGTCCTAATGACAGCCCGCTGGGCGGCTATCGCGGTTCTGATGGCATATGCTTTTGTGCGGCGGTCTTTGACTCCATGGATTTTGGTCAGCATGCTTGCCGGTGCGGAATTTGGGCATGATTGGCCGCAAAAGGCCGCGCATTTGCAAATTTTGAGCCAGATTTTTCTGCGCCTGATCAAAGTCATTATTGCTCCGCTGTTGTTTGGAACCCTGGTCAGCGGAATTGCCGGACACCCCGATCTAAAGAAAGTCGGACGCCTGGGCATTAAATCTATTCTCTATTTTGAAATCGTTACAACTTTAGCCTTGCTGATCGGCCTGGCGGCCATCAACATCAGCAAAGCAGGGATGGGTGTGCACCTGCCTGCCAGTCTTACGTCGGAGGCAGGCCAAGCTCCCGCGCGTCCTTCGGCCTCTGAGATCATTCTGCATATCTTTCCGGAGAACATCGCCAAATCGGTAGCCGAGGGTCAGGTGTTGCAGGTAGTAATTTTCAGCATTCTTTTCGGCATTGCGTTGGCGCTTGTCCCTCAGAACCGCCGCACTCCCATGCTGCCGTTTTGCGAGAGCCTGTCTGAGGTCATGTTTCGTTTCACCAACCTGGTCATGCTCTATGCGCCCATTGGTATTGGAGCAGCTATAGCTTTCACTGTGAGCCAGGGTGGACTGAAGATTGTTGGAAATCTTTTTCAATTGCTGGTAACGCTCTATTGCGCGCTGCTGGCATTTATTTTCCTGGTCTTGCTGCCGATTGCGCTGCTGGCCCGCGTGCCTTTGCGAAGATTTATCGCCGCCGTCGCAGAACCGGTTTCCATTGCCTTCGGTACCGCAACCTCAGAGGCCGCACTGCCGCGCGCCATGGAAGCTATGGAAACTATCGGCGTGCCGCGCTCTATCGTGGCTTTTGTCATGCCCACCGGATACAGCTTCAATCTCGATGGCAGCACTTTGTATCTCTCGCTGGCAGCAGTTTTTGTTGCGCAAGTGGCCGGCATTCCCCTGACGTTTGGCCAGGAGGTCAAGATGATGCTGACCTTGATGCTCACCAGCAAAGGCGTGGCCGGGGTCTCCAAAGCCTCTCTGGTGATTCTTCTGGGCGCGGCGGATTCGCTGGGGCTTCCCGCGCAGCCCATCCTGATTCTGTTCGCTGTTGATCAACTGCTGGATATGGCCCGCACTGCGATCAACGTATTGGGGAACTGTCTGGCGACGGTGGTGATTGCCCGCTGGGAGGGGGAATTTCCTGCGAAGACGGATTCAGGGGAAGCCAGAGGCTAGAATTACGAAGTACGATTTGTCTTTGTTTGGTTCGATACAATCGCCCTGGGCATCACAAGATTTTCTCTCCCTCAGAAGCTGCGCGCAATTCACGGCGAAGGACTTTGCCCGAAGGCGTGCGCGGAATCGAGGAGGCAAAGATGATTTGTTTGGGCTGTTTGTAGCCGCTTAGCTGTTCCCCAACATAGCTGCACAGCTCCTGTTCCAGCTTTGCAGAAGGCTTGTGCTTTTCCGTCAAAACGACAAAGGCGCAGGGCACTTCGCCGGCAACATCATCGGGCCAGCCGATCACTCCGCAATCGCGAACGGCCGGATGCTCCAGCAACACGGCTTCAACTTCGGCAGGGGCTATGGCAAATCCTTTGTACTTGATCATCTCTTTGCGACGATCCACGATCTTGTAAAAGCCGCGATCGTCGCGCAGGGCGACATCTCCCGACCAGTACCAACCGTCTTTCATCACTGCCCTGGTAGCCGCTTCATTTCGCCAATAGCCCAGCATGAACTGAGGACCGCGCATGACCAGTTCGCCGGGCTCGCCGGACGACGCTTCGTTTCCCTGCTCATCGAGCAGGCGGCAATCGGTCTGCGCCACGGCGTGGCCCACGGTATCGGAAGGGCAAAGGTCGCCATCAAAGCTTCCCACGTGAGTCACGGGCGAGGCCTCCGTCATGCCATAGCCCTGCCTGACTTTGATGCCGGTAAGCTCTGTAAAGCGGCGCGCGAGTTCGGGAGCAAGGGGCGCGGCGCCTGATTTTGCTCCAAGGACGCAATGCGTCTTGGGAAACTCTCCGCGTTCCGCTGCAAGACAGAATGCGTTCATGACCGGAGGAACCTGCGGCAAATATGTGATTTGCTCTTCCACAAGCGTCTGCAGCGCTATGTTTACATCGAAGCGCTGCATGAGCACCAGCGTGCCGCCCACCAACAACGTTGGATTGAGAATCACGTTGAGACCGTAAATATGGTAGAGCGGAAGAAAGCATAAGACCCGCT
Source organism: Terriglobales bacterium (assembly GCA_035651775.1). GTDB lineage: Bacteria > Acidobacteriota > Terriglobia > Terriglobales > Acidobacteriaceae > QIAW01. The sequence continues at coordinate 21,751 of DASREY010000078.1, read as the reverse complement.
GGTACAGCCGGCTCGCGCTGCCTTTGGATGCGTCCAGGTACTGAAAGACATTGGTGACCAGATTGGAATGCGACAACATTACGCCTTTGGGCATGCCTGTGGTTCCACTGGAATACGGGAGCGCGGCAATGGTTTCCGAAGTGGATTTCTCCGGTGTGGGCAGCGATGCCCTCGCGGGTTGGAGCAATGCGGCAAATGGAACGGATACATCTGCATGATTTCTCGTGGTTACAATCGTTGTAAGCGATGTGCACGCAGCAAGATTCATGCCGGCGACGAGCGCGCCATCGGTAATCAACCATTGCGCCCCCGAATCCTTGACCTGAAAGCGCAACTCGCGCTCGCGGTAACTTGGGTTGAGAGGGGTAGGTATAGCTCCGGCGAGCGTGGCTGCGTGATATGCGGCAGCGAACTCCCAGCAATTAGGAAGATAGATTGCGATGACGTCGCCGGGTCGAATGCCTCGGCTGACCAACCCTCGGGCCAGTGCCTCAACAATTTCTCCGTAGCGGGAGTAGCTGAGCGACCGGTTGGGGTCGTCTTGCGGCAAGGAAATATCAATGATGGCTGCGTGAGCCCCGTGGCTAGCGCAGGATTTCAGAACCGCATCATGAAGATAAAGTCCGGCAAGGTTGGACAGGTCGCTTCCCATTTATAGAGTTTTAGCATAGAAAACGGGGGCACGTGCATATGCAAATCAACACAGATTTTTGGGAATGGTCCGATTAATTTCCACAAGCGCCTTACAGCAGTATCCTTGCTGCCCTTTGTGGTTGACCGTTGCAATAACAAAGCCCGCAGAATCTTTTCTGCGGGCCTTTAATGGTTTTAAGAAATTAAGAGAGACGTAGCAAAGCTACGTCTCTACCATACAATCTTGAACGTTACTGGCTTGGGCCTCCGCCTGTGCCCATGGCTGTATCAGAGTTATTGAACGTGTCGCTGGGCGTGACCACTCCGTCGTACGTGGTGGTGAGGAACAGCTTGCCTCTGGAGGCAGTTGCGGAGCGCACCTCCCATCCGAGGTGGCCGGTCGAGTGCCATCTGCGGCCGCCGTCGCTGGATTCATAGACGGTGGTTGTCGTGGTACTGGTGACCAGCAAACGCCTGCCTTCCAGGTCGTAGGCAACCGAATCCACATTGGTGGAGGGCAATCCGTTCAGCACATGCTCCCAGTTGTCGCCGGAGTCGGTGCTGCGGAAGACGCCCATGCGGGTGGCGATCCACAGAGTGTCCTCAGGATCTATCGCCAGATCATGGATTCCATTGATGTAGTAAGGAACCTTGGCGGCGTACCAGTGCGCTCCACCGTCTACCGTAACCACAACTCCGGTGTGGCTGGCGGCAGCGATCATATTCTGCTGCGTGCGGACGGCGATAAAGTCGCTCTGTCCCGCGATCGAACCGCCCTTCCAACTCTGCCCATGGTTGGTAGAGGTGAACAGGCCATTGACCGCGGCTGCATACCAAACGTTGCTGCCGGTAAAGGCGATGTCGTTGACGCGCGTGGTGAATTCAGTGCGCTCCACCTTGGTCGTGGAAACTACCTGGGCTGCGGGCTTTAGCTGGGCGCTGGTGCGGGGCACGGGCTTTGTGATTGTGGTCTCTGTGATGACCACATTGAGCGGCCGCCAGCCGGAGCCTTCCTTACTCGAAGCGAAGACGCCCCGATTGGTGCCGGCAACCAGTGAACCATCGGGCGACTGTCGCACCACAAAAACATCGCGTCCACCGAGGCCTGAACTCATCTGGCTCCAGTGCAGCCCGTTGTCGTGGGAGACAAAAACGCCTCCCAATTCTTTGTCATTGATGACGCCGGCGTAGATCGTGCTGCTGTCGTTGTTGTCAATCGCCAGACTGGCTACCTGGCGATGCGCGAAGCCGCGATTGGAGGCGAAAAACGTTGTTCCCGAGTTTTCGCTCTGCAGAACTCCTCCGCGATCGGTGGTGAGCAGCACGCGACTGGTATTGCGCGGATCAAGATAAATATCGTTGACCACCACGCTGGGCGAGGTCATGAGGTGGAAGCTCTTGCCGCCATCGACGGTCTTCCAAAGGCCTTCGGTTGTACCGGCATACACAACTTCAGAGTTGGTCGGATCCATTTTCAACACATGCGTGCGCCGGGCCGAGAAAGGCATTCCCTGGATCTTATGAAAGAGCTCGCCGGCATTCTCGCTTTTGTAAATTCCCGAGCAGGCGCTGATATAGACGACATCCGAATTATTCTGATCAATGATGATGGAAAACACGTCGGAGTCGTCGATCACGCCGCTCTTGATGATCTTCCAGTTGGCTCCGCCGTCGCTGGTCTTCCAGGGCAGGTGCCAGGTTCCGGCGTAAATGATGTCCGGGTTTTTGGGATCGATGGCCACTGATTCAAAGTTCTTCATCTCATTGTGGTGCTCGGGCGTAATCAGCTTCCAACTGTCGCCGCCATCGTTGCTGCGGTACACGCCATCCAATGCGCCTACCACGACGATTTTCGGATCTGTCTGGGCCAAAGCCAGGGCGCGCAGGGATTTGCCGTGAAGGGCATCGATCATCTGCCAGTTCTTGCCGCCATCTTTCGAGCGGAAGAAGTCGCCGCCTACATTCCCTACTCCCCAAGTGGCAACGTAAACGATCTTGCTGTTGGTGGGATCAACGGCGATCTTATCGAGAACATAGCTATCGTCGGTTCCCAGATGTGCAATCCGCGCCCAGTTGGCGCCACCGTCGGTGGAAAGGAAAAGTTTGCCAGCCATCGTGCCCATGTAGATGCGATCGGGATTTTGCGGATCGGAAGCGAATCCGCGAGCATCACCGCCATCAGGCCCCAGCGATGTCCAGTGCGCGGCGATGGCCAAAGGGGCAAGCGTAAAAAACATGGCCGAAACAAAAATCCGCAGAGCAAAGAACTGCTGTTTCCACATAGATTTCACCCTAATTGAATTTCACCTTATCTGGGGGAGCACTTTTGCCAGAAAGCTTATTACGCTTCGGCCAGAATAACCTAAGTTGAGCTACTGCGTTCATTCTAGGATGCATTAGGGAACACAATTAGGCAAGGTTACTGAGGGACACTAAAAAAGGCCAGTCGAACATGCCGACCGGCCCGAACCATTGTAAATCGAGGTACTTAGGGATTTGGCGTTGCCGCTTTCTTTCTCGGTCGAGCTGCCCTCTTGGCCGGTGCAGCCGGCGCACGAGATTGTGGTTTTACCCTGGTCTCGTTGACCGGAGTCCTGGGCTGGTCGAAGGCGGTACCTTCAGGCACAATCCAGACTTCCACTTTATTTCGTCTGCCGTACTGGTGCGCGGCTCAAACGTCTGACTGCGTATGAGTAACCAAAAGGCCTATGGGGTTGCGTGAAACCAGGTAAACCGTGCAGCAGAAATAGCGGTCCGGGCAGGGATTTCCAAGTGCGCAAAAAGTTGCGGCACGTGAAGGAATTCACGTGCCGCAGAGTTATCGTTATCTTTCCAAGTTGATTATTTCTTCTTTCTTCGGGTTCCGCCTGTAGCTCCCTTTCTGGCTGGCCCTTTCTTCCGGCGAGTCGGCGGCGCCACCTTTGGTTTCTCTCTTCCACCGATCAGGGAGAGGGCATCAGCGGCGCTAAACGGATACCGCCGCTCGGACAACTGCGAAGGCACGCCCGGCGCCTCCACTTTCATATCCACGCGCCGGTTCGCGGCCAGGACAATCGTGCGCATGTTCGTCTGCAGCCTTCTCTTTTCTCCAGCCGTCAGCGAAGGATCGTCTTCCATCGATTGCTTTACGTTGTCGGCTGAGAGCTGCTCCTGCTTGCCCAGCGCGCGGGTATCAACGCTGTCAGCGGGCACACCCTGAGCTACCAGGAAGCTCTTGACTCGCGCTGCGCGACGTTCGGTCAATGCCTGGTTGTATTCTTCGCTGCCGCGCGGATCAGCGTGGGCTTCCAACTCCAGCTTGGCGTCGGGCTTGACGGCAAGATATTTCTGGAATTCAGAAGCTATCCCGGTCAACGTGGCCTGCTGGCTCTTGACCAGGCCGACGTTAGGATTCTTGGCCGTCGGCAGCGCCGTGGCGAAGTAGACGCTGCGGAGCACAAGAGTCGGCGGCGGTATAACTATCGGCTTTGCTCGAACAGAGAAGCTAGTGGTGGAGCTCGCCGTCAGCTGATGGTCGTCAGTGACCGTACAGGTCACGTTGCAAGTGCCGGCCTGAATGCTCGAGGTATCCACGGCAACGTCCGTACCCTGTCCACTCGCGCCGCAGCTCGATGTGACCGCAACGGTGACCGGACCGCCCTGCGGGCTGCTGGCATCCGAATGAATCGTGATCGGGCCGCCCAGCTCCACGCTCGAAGGATTTGCGTTACAGGTAATGGTCGGAGGCAGGCGCTTCTTGGTGGAGAAGGGAGCCTGGCAGGTGGCTACAGCTTTTTTGTCGTGCGGATCGGTGACATGAGCGCTGACGTTATAGCTCTGTCCTTCCGCCGCGCCCGTTGTATTGATGGTGACCGAATCTCCCGTACCTTCCACTTTGCCGCCATTGGTGGTCCAATCAACATTCAACGTGTGCTTAGGATTGAAATTGTGCGGCGTGACCGTGGCTTTCACCGGCTCACCCGCCCAGACTTCTGATGGATCCACCGAGCAGCTTGCGGAGATGGGGGCCTCTTCTTCCGCGACTGCTGTATAAACGATGCCACCCTGCAGGCGTACGCCGCGCAGGATCGTCTTGGGGACGCCCGATCCGGGTAGTGCTCCTGCCCCAAAGCGATGGTGAGCCGTCATGAAATCGGCCTGAATCAAACGCAACGCCCAGTGCTTGGTCAGGTTCATATCGATACCGACCCCACCCATGGCGCCCAAGCGAGTATCCTGCTGAAAATGGTCGGGGGCCAGGCGCGAAGCTCCTACTAATGCTTCAATAAATGGCGAGAAATGTTCGCCTCGGAAGGTCAGCTTAGGACCTACCATCAGCGTATTCAGCGTGCTGGGGATTCTGGTTCCTCTGGTGCCGTTATTGAAGTGACCGCCGTAATCGAGCGTCAGGCCGAGCCACTTGTTGAAGTCATAGGTCCCCGCCAACCCCAGACCAACGGGATAGTTCCGCAAAGGAACATGGTTGATTTTGGTATTGGCATCTGCCCAGGAATAACCGGCAAAAACCTCCCACTTGGGAGCAGGCTGGTCTTGCGCAAACGCCGCGACGCTTGCCAGCAATAGGACGGCAGCGACCGCTAAAAGGGCAATACCTCTGTTATTTCGATGTGACATGAAAAACCCTCCGGAACTTTTAGTACGGACTGACTAAGGTCTGCAACTTAAGCAAAATGTAAGGCTGACTTCTTACTGCGTTGGGAAAACCAGGGCTGTACGATGGGCTGCAATGCCCGACTTACGTGCAGCAGGAAATTGTACAAGTAAACGCCTTACAAGTGCAAAGCATTGATTTCAAATTGCTACTCTCGCTAGTTACTGTTGAGTAAATATAGTAAATATAAAGCTATGCTTTGGAAAGCGACTTGCCCATCGCAGGTTGCATCCTACGTATGGGCAATCTCTCAGGCCCTAACGGAAAATTTATACCCGGTAAAATTAGCCTGCCCGCTGATGCCATAATGGTATTGAAGCTTCTATGAACCAGGAAAAAGTGCTGATCGTCGAGGACGAAGAAAATGAGCGTAGCGGCCTGGCCGAGCTGATTTCGGCCTGGGGCTATCGGACAGAAACCGCCAGAGACGGCGCTGAGGGTCTGGAAAAGTTTACGACATGGGCTCCAGGGATTGTCATTACAGATCTGAAGATGCCGCGCATGAGCGGCATGGAGTTGCTGGAACGGATCGCGGCGCAATCCCAACCGGCTGCGGTGGTGCTGCTGACCGCGCAAGGCAGTATTGACGTCGCGGTGGACGCCATGAAAACCGGGGCTTACGATTTTATCCAGAAGCCGGTTGACCCTGCTCGATTGAAAACCATTTTGAACAATGCCTCGCGCCAGCGCGGCACCGAGCGCGAGCTTGAAGTCACGCGCCGCAAACTGCGCGACACTGGCGTGCTTGGTCCCATGGTGGGATCATCCAAAAAAATGCAGGAAATTTTTCGGCTGATCGAAATGGTGGCGCCCAGCACAGCTTCGGTCCTGATTACCGGGGAAAGTGGGACCGGCAAGGAACTGGTGGCGCGCAGCGTACATGATCTGAGCCCGCGCAAAACCAAGCCGTTTCTTGCCATCAACTGCTCGGCCATTCCTGAGACCCTGATCGAAAGCGAAATCTTTGGCCACGAAAAAGGCGCCTTTACCGGAGCGCTGGAGCGCCGGGCCGGCTGCTTCGAACTGGCGGAAGAAGGCACTCTGCTGCTCGACGAGATTGGCGAGATGCCGGTCAATACCCAGGCCAAGTTGCTGCGCGTGCTGGAAGATCACAAACTGCGCCGCCTGGGCAGCAAGGTTGAGACGACTGTAGATGTACGCGTGCTCGCGGCAACCAATAAAATTCCTGAAGAAGCTGTGGCCAAGGGCGAATTGCGCAATGATCTCTATTATCGGCTGAATGTCTTCAACATCCACCTGCCTCCGCTTCGCGAGCACAAAGAAGATTTGCCCGAGCTGGTCGAACATCTGCTGGCCGATATGAGCAGCAAGCACGAACGCGAAGCAGCCATGGTGAGCGAAGACGTCCTACGATCATTCCAGAGCTACAACTGGCCGGGGAACATTCGCGAATTGCGCAATACGCTGGAACGCGCAGTAATCGCCTGCAGCGGCAAAGTGATCGAGCCCCAGCACCTGCCACCCACCTTTGGTTCAGTAGGAATACATTCGGCGGTAAGCGATGCGAATTCCGTGCGGGTCGGAGTAGGCACCACGGTAGGCGAGGCCGAACGACTGCTGATTTTGAAAACGTTGGAATCCACGAATAACAATAAGACCCGCGCCGCAGAGATTCTGGGCATCAGCCTGAAAACTTTGCACAACAAATTGAAAGAGTATGGAGCGTCCATCGGCGCCGCCGCAGATGGCAACGGATGATAAGCCCTCAACCTGAGTACCGCTGGCTGAGGACTGTGTATTAGAAATGCGTCCCCGTTTACGACTCAAGACGAAGCTTGTACTGGCCATCAGTGGCATGGTGATGGCGCTGGTAGTGGCTTTTTCCAGCATTTACGTGCTGCAGATCGTCCGACAGCGGGTGCAGGATACCTACGAGAACGGCGACTTCGTTGCCCATCAGATTTTCTCTATGGCGCGCCAGGTTCTAGAAGTAGATCTCAGCAGCACCCAGGTGGATACCAGCAACCCAAAATCGGTACGCGAAGCAACCGAAGAAATCCTCCAAACCGATACAGGACTTAATGATCTGATGCAATCCATCGTTGGCTACTCGCGCCCTATTTATGACGCAGCTATCGCCGACCCTGAAGGACGCGCCCTGCTGCACACCGATCCTACGGTTGCGCTGAAGGGCAATCCGCTGCCGCCGCGCGAGAGCTTCCGCGTGGTGCGCGATGGCAGTTTTCGCCAGCAGCTTGCCATGGTCTACGGTCCTCCGAAGGTATATGAGATCAGCGTTCCTATCGAACGCGATGGCGCTCCTTTTGGTTCGGTGCGGGTGGGAATCTCGACGATATTTCTGAAAAGCGAACTACGCCCGCAGTTAAACCATGCACTGGCGCTTTCAGGGATTGCGATCCTGGTGACCTTTATTTTGGCGGCGGGTCTCTCCAATCTTGCGCTGCGGCCTTTGGTGATGATTGGCCGTCGTCTGGACCTGATGGCTGGTCCTGCCGCCAGCGAGGCCGAGCCCGAGGCAGCGCACGGCGATGAAGTTGGCCTCGTAACCACAAAAATCAACCGCCTCGGACGCCAGATGCGCGATGTGAAAGAGGTCTTCACCGCCCTCAAAGATAATCTCGACCAGATTATGGCCAACCTTCAGGACGGCCTGATTTTGTTTACGCGCGATTCCAAGGCGATCCTGGTGAGCGCCGCGGTTGAAAATTTCCTGGGAATTACCCGCGACCACATGCTGGGACATAACGTTGACGAATTCTTTCTGCCGAATACCCAGCTGGGAAAAGTCGTGCTCGAGAGCTTTGAATCGCACACGCCGGTCGACCAGCGCGAGATCGAAGGAGAGAGCGGGCGCCGCATCCTGATGAGCCTGGATTTCATTGAGGAAGGCGGTGAACGGATTGGCGCGTTACTGACGTTGCGCGACGCCGAATCCGTACGCCGCATAGAAAACGAAATCGAACTTTCGCACCGCCTGGCGGCCATTGGCAGGCTGGCCTCCGGCGTTGGCCACGAGGTCAAGAACCCCATCAACGCCATTGTGGTGCACCTCGAGCTTCTCCGCCAGAAATTGCAGCAGGCCGACCCCACCACTCGCCGTCACATGGATGTAATCGGAAGCGAAATTCATCGTCTTGACCGCGTGGTGCAAATGCTGGTGGATTTCACGCGCCCTGTCGAATTGCGTCTCGTCGAACTTGATGTTCGCAAATTGGCGGATGATGTTGCCCAACTGGCTTCACCCGACGCTTCGCGACACGGAGTGCGCATTGAGCGGCAACTTCCCGCTGAACCTTTATTGGTGCGGGCCGATTCCGATCTGCTCAAACAGGCCATCTTGAATGTCGTGCTCAACGGAGTGCAGTCTATGCCGGAAGGCGGCGCCCTGAGCATTCGGACCTGGAAAGAAGACGATGAAATTACGATTGAAGTGCGCGACCAGGGCGGCGGGATTCCTGACGAGATTCGCGATAAAATCTATAACCTGTACTTCACCACCAAGAAAACCGGCACAGGCATTGGGCTGGCCATGACTTACAAGGTCATGCAGCTCCATCACGGTTCGGTGGATTTTGAATCTGTGGACGGTGGAGGAACAACTTTCCGTCTGCGCCTGCCCTCATTGGCCGCCACCAACGATGTGCAGCGCGAGCTTGCGGCCAAAAGGCCATAGGCACACGGTACAATGGAAGAATCTGTTGCGATGAAACGCCACTCGTCCCAACTCGGAATAGGGCTGCTTGCGGCCATCACGTTGCTTGCAGGCTGCAATAAGAAAAAACAGCCTACGGTGCCGCCCCAGGCGCAGGCGCCTCCAATTTCAACTCCGCAACCTGCGACGCAGACTCCTGGCCAGCAAATTCCCGTCAACCAGCCGCCGACAACCGCTCCTGCGACCCCGCCGCCGGCGACCAGCACCGCGGCCAAACCCAAAGCCAAGACAAAACCAAAAACTAATCACGCCAAAAAGAATGTCCCTGCCGTCAATACGCCAGCGACTGGTAAAGAGGCGAGCGCAACGCCTGCTTCGCCCTCCGCTTCCCCGCCAGGACCTGCGCCTGCTACAACGGCCAATATCCCAAATAAAACGGTGGTGCATGACGGTGGAACCCCAGATGCTTCCCCTGGAGAGATTCTGCCTGGCATGGACCAGAACGAAGCTGCCCGCCAGCGCAATGCGACAGAACAACTGCTGCAATCAACGGATGACACCCTCAAGGGCATTAGCCGGCCGTTGAACGACGACGAGCGCGCGATGATAGAGCAAATCCGAAATTACATGGCGCAATCCCGGGCCGCCGCAACCGACGGAGATCTTCTCCGCGCCAACAACCTGGCGGTCAAAGCTCACCTGCTGTCTGATGCATTGATAAAACGCTAAGAAGTACCGTATGCGTCAGCGGAAACCAGGAAGCGTGGTTCTGAGACTACGATGATTGTGTTACGGGCGTTGAACCGGGATGAGCCATTGCAGAAAGCTTAGAACTGGAACGTACGCTTGATCGAGACCATCGATTACAACCTCGCTCTGGCCCACATCCACCACCAATCGGTCGTAGTTCTCCGTCTTCATCTTAATCATTTGCTCTCCTGACATAGGTGGTTCTGGCTTCTGGAAGGGGTCGGTTGGCTTCTTGCGCATCCAATGTACCTGGTCAACGCCATCATAACGGAATAGCGTACAAACACTATTTCCGATCTGCCATAGTATTCTACGATCCGTGAACCAATAGTTAGTGATGGTAGAGATGGCCTGGTCTGGCATCGACCCTGACGATGAGAGGTTCGCTTTCTTCCAGGTATTGCATAACAAATTCAGGGGCCTGTGGATGGAACTGAGCATTCTTCGCAAAGCCGCCGCGCACTGCTTTTGTGAATTGAATTGTCAGTTTTCGCGCCGGTGTCATCATTCTTGTGACCATATCAACTCAGTAATAGCTCGACTCGCGGGCTGAGTGCTAATTACTGAGAGCTGACTGCTTCTTCTGTGCCAGCACTAATCCTCTCGGAGTGGGCAGCAGCAGGACTGAGATCAATCCTTCTTGCTCCATCTTCAGAGCAGCCTCACGCACAGTTTTGAGATGAGAGCTGGCATCGTGCATGAGAATCAGGCCGCCGGGACTCATCTGGGGCAAGAAGTGCCGCACCTCCTGCTCCCGGATTTCAATTGCGCTGTCGCTGAAAAATAGATCGATCGGCCCCTTGACCTTAGTCTCAAGGCTCGATTCATTGCGCAGTTCGATCCACTTCTTCAGGCCGGAGTCCTGAATGCGCTCCTTCGCCTTGGCGCATACCACAGGATCGAACTCACAGGTCACGATCTTTCCAGAACCGTTCTGCTTCACGCCTTCGGCCATCCACAGGGTGCTGATTCCCATGAACGTTCCGGTCTCAACGATGAGCTGCGGCTTCATCGTGGTCACCAGAGATTGCAGGAACTCCAGCACCTCAACCTCGGCGGTCATGGAGTCGAACATGCGCCAGCGCTCCGGATTGGGGCACTCGGGCGTGGCCTTGTGATATTCCGGCTGCTCCACATCGCCCTTTTCGCTGGAGTGGCGCAAGATGCGGTGCTCCTGCTTCTCCGCTTTAAATTTTTTGCGGACATAAAACAGGATCACCACCCCGGCCACGATGGAAAGAAATGCGATCAACTGTGCGTTGCTCAGTAACCCAAACACCGAGCGCGGATTGATGCGGATAAATTCAACCAGGAAGCGAGCCAGGCCAGTCCAGATGAAATACTCAGCAATGACCTCGCCCTCAGGACGCGGCTTGCGCAGCGACCGGCCACCCAGCTTCCACAGATAAATGAAAATCACCACGCCGACGAGGAATTCGTAGATGGGCGTGGGATGCACACGCTGCGTAGTGGGAACCAATCCATTGGGAAAGCTCATCCCCCAGGGCAACGAAGTAGGGATGCCGTAGTCGCCGTCGCCGGAGACGAGGCATCCGATGCGTCCTACTGCATACCCTAGAGCCGCAGCGGGCGCGGCGACATCGAACATAGTGGGAATCGGAATCTTGTAATGCCGCGCCAACCAGAGCAGGCTCAGCACACCGGCAATTAATCCTCCTGCCCAGGCAAAACCTTCGCGGCTGAACAGCTCGGCAACCGGATTGGCGAACAAATCTGCAGGGCGCTCCAAGACGTGATAAAGCTTGGCGCCAACGATGCCAGACAATGCGGTAACAAGAATCACACTATCGGCAATATCGGGCAGCTTGCGCCGCAACAGATCAGCCCGCAGAACAAAATAAGCAATCAGCGTGGCTATGGCGACCAGCAGACCGTATGTAGGCAGATCAAGTCTGCCGATGTGAATAAAAGGAAGCAGAAAAACCTCAGCGCAAAAAATATTCTCTTAATATTCAGTATATGTCACGGCTATCGAGATTTTATGTCCTGTCAGGGCACGGCTTCAGAGCTTGCGGAAAAACCCACGATTGCCGGAACATGAGTTTCACGACTATGAGCTTTCTGGTTTATGGTGGCACACCATAAATCATCGACACAATAGGGATTCCTCTCCCGCATTGCGGATCGGAATGACAAGAAATTGAGTCTTTTGCTGCCTCTGAAATCCGGGGCCCTGACCATGCGCCGCTCGGCGCATTCATGAACGCCAACTAAGAGCTTTCTCTGAGGGAAGTAACTAAATACTGGAAACTGACAACCGACAACTGCTCCAAGATGCGATACATTGGAAGCAGTGTTCAGCATTTTTCAAAATCGCGCCATGCGGTGGATCTTTACCGCCAATCTTGTCTCCATGATCGGTAGCGGGATGAATGCCGCCGCCGTTTTCTGGCACGTGCTGCAGATTACGCACTCGGAGATGTCTTTGGGCAAGCTGTTGCTGCTGCAGACCATTCCGGCATTATTCTTGCTTCCCTTCTCGGGCGTGGTGATTGACCGTGAGGACCGCCGCCACATGATCCTGATGCTCGATTTTGCCCGCGGCAGCATCACCCTGGCGGTAGCCATCCTCGCTCTGCGCGGCCAGGTGCAGACCTGGCACCTGTATGCCATGTTCACGCTGGTTTCGGCGGGCTTCTGGATGTTTTGGCCCGCCATGAACGCCCTGCTGCAGGAGGTCACGCCGCCGGAGCAGTACGTTCAATCCAATAACTTTCTAATGGCCAGCTTTCAGGGCGGATGGCTGATCGCCGGCGCGCTGGTCGGCTTTGTCTACGACCACATCGGGCTGGGCTGGATCCTGGTGATTGACTTCTCCACTTACGTCATCTCCTTCTTGTGTTACTACAACGTGCGCAAGGGACGCCATGTCGTCGGCCGCCATCCTCAACCTGAAACTGCCGGTGCAGCGACTATTCCGCCGGAGGAAAGCTGGAAAAAATATTTTCACGAGTTGGCGGAAGGCGTTCGCTACCTTAAAGGCAAACCTCATTTGCAATTGCTGGGCACAGGCTGGGCGCTCTTCATCGGCGCCATGCTGACGCAGGGCGCAGTGACGGCCCCGCTCAGCGACCGCATCATGCATGCCGGGGCCGTAGGCTACGGATGGTTCAATGGCGGCTGGGGCGTGGGAGCCTTCACCAGTGCACTGTATTCTCCCTGGCTGATCCAGCGTCTGCGCGCGCATCGCTCTGCCGGAATCGGGCTCGGAGTCCTGTCTGTATGTCTTGTGCTGCTACCTTACTCGCAGTTCCTGGCCGTTGCCGTGCTCATTTACGTCATCATGGGTTCGGGCCGGGGCGTTACTCACACCGCCATTGCCAGCGAGATGATGGAGATTGTGCCCAAACACTTCATGGGACGGGTACAGAACACCTTCTATTTCGGCGGCACCATCTTGCAACTCTTCCTGGGGATCGGCGTCGCCACGATCGCCCACCGCGTCAGCCTCACGCTGGCGTTTGCCTGCATCGGTGGCATCTATGCGCTGGCCTGCGCTGCCGCCATGTGGCCGGTGGAGCGCAGAGCTCGAACGCTGCAAGCTACAGCAACTGAACCGACGTAAGTCAAAACCTAATCACAATGACAGTAAGGGTAGTAGTATAACTACGTGACATGGGCGAAACTTCTTGTTTGGGCAATGTTCTTGGGAGCAGGAATACCGGCCATCGGTGATGATAAAGGTTTGTGTCCTCCGCTGCCTCCGAAGCCAAGCGCAGTCGCAGGGAAATCAACGTTGCCAGTTCCTCCCAGTCCGGGTATGCAATATGCTGGAACCGTAACGCTGATGGCCGTTATCAGCAATACCGGGTATGTATGCGATGCTCAGGTAATTCGGGGTTTAGATAAAGAGACTAACAAGAAGGCCGTGAAAACATTGCGTCAATGGCACTTGCAACCAGCTCGGAAAGATGGACGTACCGTTCCCGTCGTTACCACAGTGGGAATAGACTACTGGCGTAAAGATGGCCAGCTTGTTGAGCTTCCCTCTGCTCCTATCGTTACGACAGCTCAGGACAAATCAGCACAGCAAAAGTAGCTAGCCCGATGCTAGGGGGCTGAATGCCGAGTGCTGACTGCTGAATGCTCATCTCAATTTGTTATCCTTTAAGTTCTTCAACGGAGCCCACATGTCCCAAACCATGGAAGGACGCACTGCAGTTGTCTTCGGAGTCGCCAACAAGCGCAGCATCGCCTGGGCCATCGCGCAGGCATTGCAACAGGCCGGCGCCAGGCTGGCCATCACTTATCAGAATGAGCGGCTGGAGCAGGAGGCCAAAGATTTAATCGAGGCCCTGCCCGGGGCCGAAGCCTTTCGCTGCGATGTCTCTCGCGACGAGGAAATTGACCAGCTCTTTTCGCAGCTTAAAGAGAAATATGGAACGCTGCACACCCTCGTGCACAGTGTGGCTTTTGCCCCTCCTGAAGCGCTCAAGGACAATTTCGTTAATACCACTCGTGAAGCCTTTCGTATGGCCCACGACATCAGCGTCTATTCCCTGATTGCCGTGGCTCGCGGTGCAGCGCCGTTGATGCAGCAGGGCGGCAGCATTGTGACACTGACGTATTACGGCGCGGAAAAAGTTGTTCCCCACTATAACGTCATGGGTGTAGCCAAAGCAGCGCTCGAGGCAACCGTGCGCTACCTCGCCGACGACTTGGGAAAGCAAAATATCCGGGTGAATGCCATCTCCGCCGGGCCGATCAAAACTCTTGCAGCCCGCGGCATCTCCGGGCTGGGAGACATGCTGAAATCGCACGCCGAACGCGCCCCGTTGAAGCGCAACGTGGATGTAAACGAAGTCGGCGCAACCGCGCTCTTTCTCGCCTCTGACGCCGGCAGCGGCATCACCGGCGAAACCATCTACGTGGATTGCGGCTACAACATTATGGGATTTTGAGGATTTTAAGATTTCTGATTACGATTTGTTGATTAGACTCAAATCTTAGCGCTTCATTTGCCCTTCTGTTTTTTCTCAGGAACGGCTCCTACAGTTTTCCTGATATCGCGCACCTTTTCGCGCATTTTCAGCCGCGCTCTGCGCTGGCGATTGCTTCTGGCCTTGTCTCCGTTGTGTAGCGACATGATAAACACCTCTGCAGCCATCGTACAGCATGGGCGGTTATAGCGGTGCTTTAATTCACCTCACGGCTTCTTGCCGCCGCGGAAATACTGTCACGCTCTGCTTCGTGGTATCCTTCGGTCATTGCAGCCGCTCGGAGCCTTTCATCATTCTGCTGTCATGGCCAAAGCCCAAATAAGAATCAGAGTGATCGTGCCACGGCTTGCCGTTCTGCTGGCGACGCCATGCGTTTTCGGCCAGATTTCCCATCATGTCCAGGCGACGAAACCGCCTGAATACACCTTCAAGATCGTTCACGTCTTTCCTCACGATCCAACCGCTTTCACGCAGGGTCTGGCGTACCGTGACGGTTTTCTCTATGAAGGCACAGGTCTCAACGGACAGTCGTCGCTGCGCAAGGTTCATCTGGAAACCGGCGAAGTTGTTCAAGAAGTCAATTTGACGCCGGAGTTTTTCGGCGAGGGAATCACTATTCTCAAAAACCAAATCCTGCAGCTTACCTGGACTTCACAGACAGGTTTTGTATACGACGCAAGCGACTTCCGCCTGTTGCGCCGGTTTTCATATCCTGGGGAAGGTTGGGGACTTGCCACCGACGGCCATGACATCTTCATGAGTGACGGAACGGCTGAGATCCGTGTTCTTGACGCCGGTACGCTTGCGGAAAAACGGCGGCTGAAAATCCGCGATGGCGCCACTGCTATCGATCAATTGAACGAACTGGAATTTGTAGACGGAGAGCTCTTCGCTAATGTCTGGCAAACAGACCGGATTGCGAGGATTTCTCCGCATACAGGTAGAGTGGTGGGATGGATCGATCTGAAGGGCCTTCTTAGCCCGATGTATCGCCGGGACGAGAATGCCGTGCTGAACGGCATCGCTTACGATGCGGCAGGAAAACGCCTGTTTGTCACCGGCAAACTGTGGCCCAGCATCTTTCAGATTCGACTGGTGCGAAAACATTAATGGCAGGCGGGAACAATTATCTACTGTGAATCCTGATTCGCCGTTGCTCTTCCCCTGTGCGCTCAATCACAATTTCCACATCGCGTTCTTTGCGGAAGCGCTCGAATTTCTCGCCCCACTCGATGATGATAAGGCTGCGCGGGCCGATGAGATCGTCAATGCCAAGCGTCTCCAGTTCACGCTGGGTATCGATGCGGTAAAGGTCTATGTGATAGATATCGGCTTCAGGAGAGCGGTACTCATGGATGAGGGTGAAAGTCGGGCTGGTAACTTCCTCTTGCGCGGCCGCCTTAAACCCTTCAACTATCCCTTTAACTAATGTTGTCTTTCCTGCTCCTAAATTACCGCTTAGCAGAACGATCTTTGGCGGCCGAAGTTGCGCTATCAGTTCCCTTCCGAGCGCCACTGTCTGCTCCGGCGAGGCGGTCTCGTAAACTTTCTTTGTGTTCACCGCCGTTTCCATTCGCGTCCGAGTGTAAGCTGGATTTTACGACTGGAAAACCGGTCTGAGAACTGAATAGCATGAGGAATCTGCTGGATGATGTCAGTGGCATCCACCGAACGCTCGCCCAGGGACTTCGCCGCCATGTCGCCGCAAACGCCGTGAATGTACACGGCAGCCAAGACGGCATTGGCCAGGCGGTCTGGAGTCTGGGCAATCAAGCCAGCAACAATTCCGGTCAGCACGTCTCCCGAACCGCCCTTGGCCATACCTGGATTTCCAGTCATGTTGACCCAAACCGTCCCATCGGGTTCGGCGACCACGGTTCGATGCCCCTTGAGCACCAGGATGAGCTGATGCTCTGCCGCAAACTTGCGGGCAATCTCTACCCGATTGCTCTCAATTTCTTCCACCGCCAAGCCCGAGAGGCGCGACATCTCTTTGGGATGCGGGGTCAGCACCAGGGGGCGTTGCGAGCCATTCAACAAGTGCGCCTTGCCTTCGAAGGCGTTCAGGCCGTCGGCATCAATGACAGTCGGCACTTTGGACTGCGAAACAAGAGCATGAACCGATTGTTCTGCCTCGGGCTCGCGTGAGATACCCGGGCCGATAGCGATGACAGTCTTACCTTCCAGAACCTTCTTGATTGCCTTCTCGTCGGAAGAAATTGCGATTGCGCCCGCGCTGCTTTCAGCCAGTGGGGTGGTCATCAGTTCCGGAGCAAAGCCAGCCACTGTAGGCAGAACTGACTTGGCTGTTGTTACAGTGGTCAGGCCGGCGCCCGAGCGCATGCAAGCCATTGCGGCCATGGCCGCGGCGCCGGCTTTGCCGGTCGAACCTCCGACGATTCCGACGTGGCCAAAGAGTCCTTTATGGGAATCCCACGGACGACGCACAGCCCAAAGGCTGTGCAGATCGCTCTGTGCAATCACTTCCAGCTTTAATTTCGATCGAATGGCCTCTCGCGGAGTTCCAATCTGGGCAACCACGATGGGATCTGAAGTCAGGTTCAAAAAGACATGAGCAGGCTTAGGCGCGGTAAAGGTAACAATGCCGTTGGAAAATGCCCAGATTGATCTCTTTATCTTCTTCATGTCAGTTTCGTCGGCATCGACCCCTGAGGGGATATCCACTGACACTACGGGGCGAGCGCCATTGATGAGATCAAACGCCTTCACGAAGAAAGGCGTCAGCGGAGGTTTAAATCCGGTTCCGAAAATGGCATCCAGCAGCACGTCGGCATTGGCAACCAACATGGCGGATTCATGTTCCAACTCCTGTTCATTGCGGGCGCAAACCGCGGCCACCGGCAGCTTCTGGAACATTGCCGCGGCGTCGCCCTTCAGCTCTTTGGGGTCGGCCAGAAGAAGCACCAGCACGTTCTTCCCGGCTTCATGCAGCTTGCGGGCGGCAACCAGCCCGTCGCCGCCGTTGTTGCCTTTGCCGCAGATCACACCAATCTCTTCTGCATTGGGATAGTACTCCAGCACAAACTCGGCCACGGCCGTGCCTGCATTCTCCATGAGAGTAAGCGAAGGCACTCCATATTTTTCGGTGGTGATGCGGTCAATCTCACGCATCTCGGCAGAGGTCACGATTTTCATGAGCGTTGAAGGGTGCTGGCGGCCGCGGCTTCAAGCCGGGCCATGCTTGCCGGCTCACCCATAACAATCAGATGGTCGCCGGGCAGGATAACGACGTTGGCTGTTGGATTAAAAATGGTCTTGCCCTGCTGGTGTTTTATGGCCAGGACAATAATTCCGAACTCCCGGTGGATCTGCGAATTCCCTACTGTCTTTTCAGCAAAAGCAGAATCAGCGCCCACATAGATTTCTTCAATCACCATCTCCACACCGCCTTCGCGGGTGGTGGCCAGATCGAGAAAATCAAGGACATTCGGCCGCAGGAAGCTCTGGGCAATGCGATGTCCGGCAAAAGCATAAGGCGAGACTACGGAATTGGCGCCGGCAGTAAGAAGATGCTTTTCTGCCGCTTCTTCGCTGGCCCGGGCAATGATCCGCAGTTTAGGATTCAGGCTGCGGGCTGTCAGCACAATATAAATGTTAGTAGCGTCTGTAGTGGTGGCGGCTACCAATCCGACAGCATGCTCGATCTGGGCCTCACGAAGGACTTTTTCATGCGTAGCATCACCCTGGATGACCAGCCACTCCGGCTCCAGGTTCTGCAGGCGGGGCTCATCTCTCTCAATCACCACGAAAGGGACTGGTTTGCGGGCCAGTTCATGGGCAGCGCGGCGTCCTACACGCCCGGCGCCGCAGATGATGTAATGATTTTGGAGCCGCGCAATTTCGCGTCCCATCTTCCGCCTTCCCAAAACCTTGGTGAGTTCGAATTCTAACAAATACTGCGTGAGGGTACCGATGACGACAGTAACCAGCACCACACCGGCGACAATCAGCCCAACATTGAAGACCTTGCCGGTTTGCGAAAGAGGATGTACCTCGCCATATCCGATGGTCGTCAACGTGGTCACAACCATGTAAAAACCATCAAACCACGGCCAACCCTCAATGTAATGAAAGCCAGCCATCCCCACTGCAACCAGCGCCACTAAAGCGGCAGCCAGGAACTTGAGATGGCGAAGGGCACGCAAGAATTACGGACTCCTCACAAAGCGCGATTGTAAAACAAAACCCTTCGCACCCATGGAGAATGCGAAGGGCATGAATCTGTGGAGTATCTAGTCTCCGCTGGCCGCCGTCTTGCTCAATGCCGTCTGCACACGGCTATTGTGCCGGCTGTAGGTAAAGTAGATCACCATGCCGATTGCCAGCCAGATAAAGAGCCGAGCCCAGTTGACCCACCCTAGTTTGTACATCATGTAGCCGTTGAAAATGATGCCGAGAATCGGAACGAACGGAACCCAGGGAGTCCTGAACGGTCGCGGCTGGCCGGGATTGGTGCGCCGCAAGATCATGACGGCAATGCAGACAATCACGAAAGCCAGCAGGGTGCCAATGTTCACCATCTTTCCTATGTCATCAATCGGCGTGACGCTGCCCACGATGGCAGCAAGAAAACCGACAAGAATAGTGTTCTTCCAGGGGGTACGGAATTTCGGGTGTACATCAGCGAAGAATTTTTTCGGCAGTAACCCGTCATTGGCCATCGAGTACAGTACACGCGTTTGCCCCAGAAGCATGACGAGCATAACGCTGGTCAAGCCCGCCAGAGCTCCCAAGGTAATGATATGGGAAGCACCGGTGAGACCGCGATCGAGAAATGCGCGCGCGATCGGGGCTTCAATATTAACGTCGCGCCATGGCACCATGCCTGTGAGCACAGACGCAACCAGGATGTACAGTATGGTGCACACCAGCAGAGATACAATTATGCCGATGGGCAGGTCGCGTTGAGGATTCTTTGTCTCCTGGGCAGCGGTGGATACCGCATCAAAGCCTATATAAGCAAAGAATATATAGGCCGCGCCTGCGCCAATCCCTGAAAATCCGAACGGGGCGAAGCTGTGCCAATCACTTCCCCAATTGCTGGCGTTGACATACCGGAAGCCCAATCCAATCACAAACAAGACCACCGCTACCTTCGTGACGACGATGGCAGCGTTAAAACGCGCGCTTTCCCTGATGCCGATCACAAGAATGGCGGTAATAACAAGGGCGATCACAAATGCGGGCAAGTTGAAGCCTATTTCGTGTCCAAAGAGTTGTGGAGCACCGAGCAACTCATGACCACGCTGTACCAGTTCCGGAGAATGCGCACTCAGGATTGCGTCAACCTTATCCAAAAATCCCTGCGTACCGACAACCAAAGATGGATCCGAAGCTTGGGCCATTTGCCGGGCAACCAGTTTTTCCGCTGTACCCAAGGCCGTCCAGTGGTCGTAAGCAAGCCACAAGGGCATCTTGATGTGAAAGATCTGGAGGAGTTCTACAAAGTGATTCGACCATCCTGAAGAGACGGTACTGGCGCCCATGGCGTACTCCAGGGTGAGGTCCCAGCCGATGATCCAGGCGAATATCTCTCCTAAGGTGGCATAGGCATAGGTATAGGCGCTGCCCGCCAGCGGAATCATGGCAGCAAATTCGGCGTAGCACAGAGCCGCGAAGGCACAGCCCATTCCAGATACGACAAACGAGAGCATCAGGCCGGGGCCCGCATAATGGGCCCCCAGTCCCGAGAGTACGAAAATTCCGGCTCCGATGACTGCCCCTACGCCTAAAGCTGTGAGTTGAAATGCTCCCAGCGTGCGCTTCAGGCTGTGCGTGCCCGATTCTCCACACTCGGAAAGAATTTGCTCTATAGTTTTTTTTGCCAATAGATTGGCCATTCGCCGTTAATCTCCTTCAAAACCAAGTTCTTGTTTTATGCAGTTTTCGCCTGTTGTGCCTGTCTGCGCGACCAGACATAGTACACCGGAATGCCAAGCAGGACGATGATCAATCCCGGCCATGTATATTGAGGCTTGTAGCGCAACAATACTATATCGATAAAAAAGGCGATGACGATATAAATAGCAGGCAGCACAGGATACCCAAAGGCCCGGTAGGGTCTTTCTGCAGTCGGACGGGTTCTGCGCAGCACAAACAAGCCGAGAATCGTCAGGACATAAAAAACCAGCACCGCAAAAATAATGTAATCCAACAACTGGCCATAGGTGCCTGACAGGCACAGCAAGCAGGTCCAAATGGCCTGCACAACCAGGGCATTGACCGGCGTCTTATATTTAGGATGCAGTTCAGCCACACGCCGGAAAAATAGCCCGTCTTTTGCCATCGCATAATAAACGCGGGCGCCGGCCAGAATGAGTCCGTTATTGCAGCCAAACGTAGAAACCAGAATTGCAAAAGCCATCAGTGCGGCGCCAGCGTACCCGAACATCTGCAGCATGACCGCAGTTCCCACACGGTCGGCGGTAGCATACTGAATGCCCCGCGCAAGGACCGTAGCCCCATTGGGATCTCCGTGCAGCGGCAGCACGCTCAGGTAAATAAAATTAATGGCGACATACAGGCCGATGACTACTCCTGTTCCCAGGGCCAGCGCCAGCGGCAGGTTGCGGCTTGGATTTTTCACCTCACCAGCGGTAAAAGTAACGTTGTTCCAGGCGTCGGCGGAAAACAGTGAACCCACCTGGGCCACGCACAGAACGGTGAGAGTCCCCACCAATACTCCCGCCTGAATTTCATGGGATGCGCCCAGCCCGGCATTGTGCCAGAAATTGCTCCAGGAGCCGCCAAAG
This sequence comes from Terriglobales bacterium, assembly GCA_035651775.1. Taxonomy (GTDB): domain Bacteria; phylum Acidobacteriota; class Terriglobia; order Terriglobales; family Acidobacteriaceae; genus QIAW01. The sequence continues at coordinate 349 of DASREY010000078.1, read as the reverse complement.
TTGGCGGCGATGGCCTGTGGGTTGCGTCCTACAAAGATGCCCACAAAAACAAGGCCGAGCAAGGCCGCAACTTTGGAGATGGTAAAGATATTTTGGATGATTGCGCCTGTCTTGATGCCAAAAACGTTGATGACGGTGAGAAGCACGATAACAATGATCCCCACCAGGTTCTGTGTATTCAGGCCAACATCCATATTACCCAAGACCATGGGACCTATGGTGTAGGGGGGGACATGCACGTGATGCCCAATCCAGTGGTCGGCAGAGATAGGCTTAAAGAAGAAGCCGGCAAATTTTCCGAAAGCCACCCCCACTGCGGCGATCGTCCCGGTCTGAATCACCAGAAATA
>DASREY010000077.1:0-16711 GCA_035651775.1 Terriglobales bacterium | reverse complement strand
TCTTTGGCGCTTACATCCATTGGAGGCACGATGGCTAAACGACGCTCTTCTCCACCGGCCCCGGCCGATCTCGATCAGCTTATCCATGAGCGCTTGCGCCTCGGCATTGTGTGCACGCTGGCCATGCACGATGCCCTGACTTTTACCGAGTTGCGCGACTTGCTGCAGACCACCGACGGAAACCTCAGCGTACAGGCGCGCCGTTTGGAAGAGGCGGGATACATCACCTGCCTTAAACGCTTTGAGGGCCGCAAGCCAAAAACCACTTACAAGCTTACGGCTCGGGGGCGCACCGCCCTGGACGATTATCTGGAAGTCTTGTCAGAGATGCTGCCCCACTCCTCGCAGCACAGCAAAACCGCGGCCAATGCACGCCTCTCCCTACGCACTTTGCCGGCGGAAAGTTAGATCGTAATCGAAGATTTACAAGGCACGGCGATGGTTATACCCAGCATGCTTTACGTTATAAAGTAAAAAGGAAAACTCGATGATGACACGCCGCATATTGGCTTTGATCCTGATCTTCTTTTGCGCCTCAATTGCCTGGTTCATTCTGGGCGCTACAATATTTTCCCGCACCAATGATGTGGATAAAAAGCTGCAAGAGCAGGTGGCCTCAACCTGGGGCAGTCCGCAGGAGCAGACGCCGCCCACAGCTTCGTATACCGTTTTGATTTCCAAGAAAGTGCAGACCACGCTGCCAGACGGCAAAGTCTCAGAACATATTGAGACCGTTCCTTCAGAAGTTCCTCTTCCCCTGGATGGCACCGATGCTGAGGTAAACCTGAATCTTGAATACCGCCAGAAAGGACTGCTCTGGTACAGCTTGTACAAAGTGAATTTTGGCGGAGCCTTTAACTTTCACAACACCAGCAGCAAAGCCGAAACCGTGCTGTTCCGCTTCAAATTTCCGGCGCAGCAGGCGATCTATGACGACTTCGTGATGTCGGTCAATGACACCCCGGCTGCGGTAACCAACCAGGAAGGGATAGCCACGGCTACCGCCTTGGTTCCCGCGGGTGGCGACGTTCGCCTGCGCGTCAATTACCGTTCGCAAGGGCTGGAGAGCTGGTATTACAGCTTTGGTGGCAGCGTGGAACAGGTGCGCAAGTTTCGCCTGCACATGACCACTGACTTCAAGAAAATAGATTTTCCCGAAAATACACTCTCCCCTACTGCCAGGCAAACCACTGACACGGGCTGGGATCTGACTTGGGCTTACAACAACCTGGTCTCCGGCTTCCGCATTGGAATGCCGATGCCGCAAAAGCTGCAGCCCGGACCGCTTGCCGGACAAATCAGCTTCTTTGCTCCCGTCTCGCTGTTCTTCTTCTTTTTCCTGATGTTCATCATTACCACCATGCGCGGCATCGATCTGCACCCCATGAATTATTTCTTTCTTGCCGGCGCCTTCTTTGCCTTTCATCTGCTGCTGGCCTATACGGCGGACCTGATTTCATTGCACTTGGCGTTCATCATTTGTTCTCTGGTGTCAATGTTTCTGGTGGTCAGTTATCTGCGGCTGGTGGTGGGCATCCGTTTTGCCGCTATTGAGGCAGGGTTGGCGCAGTTTGTTTATCTTGTCCTGTTTTCTTATGCGTTTTTCTTTAAGGGACTGACAGGATTGACAATTACGATTGGCGCCATCGTAACGCTTTTTGTGGTGATGCAGATGACGGGAAGAATTCGCTGGTCTGAGAAATTTGCGGAGCAGAAGCAAGTGGCGAGAACTATGTGACCATCGACGGTGCGATCTGTTGACATCCTTTGAACATTGTCTAGATTTTCACCATGGAGAGGGAAATCCAAACGTAATCCGATTGAAGGCGCGGGTGGTTCCTGGCTCCATCCGAGGTCCCTCGCCTCTGGGCTCGGGATGACACTTCCATTAATTGAACAGTATGGATCTAGCCTTTATACACCAGGTCCACAACGGTGCAATCGTCCTCGAAGGCCGATTCGGCGCAGAACTGGATTACGGTCTGCAGCATATTTTCTACCGGGGAGTGTGATGTAGCGGCGGCGTGCAGGCGTTCATCGCCGTAAAATTCGCCTTTGGCATTCTGGGCCTCGGTGATTCCGTCGCTGAAGAGCACGATGCGATCGCCGGGTTGCAGCTTCAACTGGGTGCTGGCATAGACGGCATCAGCCATGAGACCGACGGGGACTGAGGCATCTTCCAGCCGGGAAACGCTATTGTTTCTCACCAGGATGGGGGCAACGTGCCCGCAGTTCATATATTCAAAATTGCCGTCGCGGACAAGGCGGGCGAGAATGAGGGTGGCAAACTTGCCATCCAGATTTTTCTGGCATAGATAGCTGTTGGTCGCCTTCATGATTTCGGGCAGAGACACGTTATTGGTGAGCTGGGAATAAATCATGCCTTGCAGGATCGAAGCCAGCAGAGCGGCCGAGATTCCCTTCCCGCAGACGTCGGCTACGATTACGGCCAGACCGTCGCGGGTCATGACCACGTCAAAGAAGTCACCGCCGATCTCTTTGCAGGGGATGCTGCGGGCGCGCACGGTAGCAAATCCCGGTTCGGGAATGGTCACCGCCATCAGGCGTTGCTGGATGGAAGAGGCAATGTTCAGCTCCTGCTGCACCTTGCGGGTCTCTTCTTCGGCCTGCACCAGCCTGGCATTTTCCAGCAGCGAAGCGGCCTCGGTGGCTATGGCGCGCAAAATGTCACTGTTCGTCGTGGAAACATCGGTGCCCACTGAGCGGCTGTCGAGATAAAGCACGCCGGCACATTCTTCCACCAGGTTGGCCTGTGTTCCTCTCTTCTCCCGGAGCTTCGACTTGCGCAATGGAATACAGATAATCGTACGCAGATCATTGGTAACGATGCTGTTCCGTTGGGTCAACTGGCTCGATTTGAGCGCATCCTGCACCAGAAACTCGGAGGTCGTATGCGCCGCTTCTTCCAGCAGCGAGCGCGAGATGGTGCCGTCATCAGACAACGGGACCCCTTGCGCGCTTTGCCCGACGGCCAGCTTTAATTTGCCTTCATCATCCATCAGGAACACATATCCGCGCTCGGCGCGGGTCAGCTTGAGGGTAGTATCAATCAGGGTGAGAAGCACGTCTTTCAATACGCCGGCGGTGTTGAGCTTGCGCGCCGCTTCCAGAAAGAAGGTCAACATTTCCAGGTCAGATTTCGGCGCCTGTCCGGGAAGCGCGGTCACCTGGTTGAGGAATTCGCGGGTGGTAGAAGTAGGTTTATCGGGACTAAAGATCAGGAAGCCCGCGGCCGGGACACCGAATTCCAAACGGTCGTTGGCTTCCAGGCGTCTGCGCTGGATGCGCTCGCCGTTGATGAACGTGCCGTGTTTGCTTCCCTTGTCGATCAGGTAGTAGTCGGTGAGCTCCTGGACGATGATCGCGTGATCGCGAGAGACGTGGGGATCCTTCAATACAATGTGGTTGCTCGCCCTTCTACCGATGGAAACGGGCGTGCCTTCAATGGGAACGGTTTGCTGTTTGCCATCTTTTATGAGCAGCAAAGTGGGCTTCATTGGGCCAGAGGACGATACAGGTTGTGTAACAGTGCCAGTGGACGACATCTTAACTATCTCAGGAAACAGGCGATTGCGAGAGCTTATCACAACCCATGCCCGAATTTTGGGGCTTTATTCCCTTTGCGCGGGTGATGCAGTGGATGCCGATACCGGCAACTGACGCAAATAGAGCACTAATTGCCAGCGTTGCAGCTCGGGCAGCCGGCTGAACGAGGGCATTCCATGGCGGTCGTTGCCGTTGGTGATCTTCCAGAAAAGCGCGCCATCGGATTGCTTCTGGACCTGGGGCAGCAGCAGGTCCGCCGCCCGCTTACGTCCGCTTCCCTCCTGACCATGGCATTCGGAGCACTCTCGCAGGAAAAGTTTACGTCCGCCACCGGCGGCCCCGCTGTTCTGGGCCAGCGGGTTCGAACGAGCGGCTGCCGCTTGCGGCGGCTGCCAGTTGGGGTCCTGACGATAGGTCAGGTTTTGCCCGGCAGCAATTGCCGCCAACCAAGCGGCGGCTACAAACAATACTAGCTTCCAGGATTGCGATCTCATCTTCGATATAGCCGTCTTCATCTTTATCTTCATCATGGCTTGCTCCGAAACAGGCCAGCCAGCTTGTCTTTGAAGCCGCGGATCTCGTAGCTGTAACCAAAGCGCAAAAGCACGGCGGCACTCTTGCTTGTCAGTCCAATGGCTGGGGAAAAGCGCAGTGAGCTGTTGTCGCTTACCTGCCAGGAAAGAGCGGGAGCTAAATAATGAGCGGTATCCTGAAAGCCGAAAGCATGAGTGCTTCCCACACCACCAAATACCTCGGCGCCGGCAATAAAGTTCTCGCGACAAAAATGGCAATTGGCGGCAGAGGCGATTGTGCGCAGGGGACGCGAAATCCCGAAGGCGTATCCGAACTCAATGCCTTCGTTGTGGCTGAGGTTCTTTTCGGCGATAAAGTTTTCAGAGATGTTCCAGTCATGCACATCACTGGAAAGAATCAGCTTGGTTTCGAGCTCATGGGCGCGGATATGACGGCTCTCGGAATTCGGCACATCAAATTCGGCGGCCTGTCCTGGGATCTCTTTCTGGATGCGGCTGGCCTCGTTAATATTTTCGTACTCGAAATACAGAATGGGATTGATGCGGTGCTCGCCAGCCAGAGGACGGAAGCGGTTCTCGAATCGCCAGCCGGTAAAAATGGTGCTGTCACCGGAACGCGATTGCCCCTCCAGATAGAGTTCGCTGGTCCAGCGGGTATTGATGCCATACTCAAGTTCTATATAAGGAGCAAAATAAGAAGGCTCGCCGTGACGCGGAACCCCGGCATTGGATTGGGTTTCAATTTCAAGGTTTCCTGGTTCTTCCAGATGGTGATCGTAGGTAACAAAATACGGGCTCTCTTGCGCCCAGGCCGGCAACGCCGCCAGCATGAATAAGAAAATATAGCGTGCAACTGTTCTCATCTTTACCCCAAAATATTTTTATGATTTCTACTGCGAGGATGAATCTATTGCCGGCCGCTCTTTCTGCCGGCATTTACAGCACAGGCCGCCGAATTCCAGGCGTCCGGTCTTAATGTTGAAATCGCATTCCTGCGCTACCTGTTTGCTCAGCTTGGAAAAAAGCGGGGTCTGGAACTCCTGAATTTCTCCACACTGGAAGCAGGCCAGATGAATATGGCTGCGCAGGCGGGCGACTTCGTAATAATGCTTTTCTCCCTCAATATGCATCAGGTCAAGCTCATCGACGAGGCCGAATCGCTTGAGCAAGGTGAGGGTCCGATAGATGGTAGCCAGATTGATGTGCGGATCTTTTCGCACGGCCAGCTTCCATAGCGACTCAGCATCCAGATGCCGGGCAGAGCCCTGAATCAGCTCCAGCACAATCTCGCGCTGGTGCGTCATGCGCACTCCCCGGTCTTTCAATTCGTCGCGCAGGTTTCGCCGCGGGGCCAGTTGTTCCATCGGTTTATCCTTAAAATCGATTGCACGTTAAAAATGCAAATAATCGCGGCACATCAAAACAATCCCTGTTGCGAATGATTTGCAAGTAAAACTATACCATATCTGTACTGTTTTAACCAGAGTGGGACCGCATTTTCAAAACCAGTCCATGGAAGTCTCGATAGCTGGAATGTGGTTCTCGTTCAGCGCCACAGCTTGTGCGGCAGCAGATAGGTGAAACCGGCAAAAACTTCCCAGCGCGTGGAAGTACTGGTGAGTCCCCGGTTGAAACCGGCATCCCATACAAGATTAGGCCGCGCAGTGTAGGCCACAGCCCACAAGTTTCCTACGGCATGGCCACGCAGAAAAGGTTGTGTGAAGTGCCATATCTCGCCCCCAATGGCAAATTTCTTTCCAACCGGATGTGAAACCGAGAGGGTCTGGGCAAATTGAGCGCGATGAACGGCGTCTTCAATCACCTCGTTGAAAATGGCATTGGTATCGTAATGGAAACCTTTAACATCAGCGCTGGCCAGAAGAGCTAAGGAATTTCTGGGACTTCCCTGGTCCAGATCGGGCGTATTGCCTCCGTAGAAGCGGCGAAGGTAGCTTGCCGCCACTGTGGGCCGTGCGCCTTCTCCCTGATAAATCACAGCTTGCGCTCCCAGAAAAACTTCGGCGCTCCCATTCGCAGAGATGCCCTGTGCCCTGGAATGGACAAATGGACCTGAGGCAGCCAGCAGCTCAAGCCGCTGGGTAACAGCGAGCTTTATTACCTCGTTAATGCTTATGAGCGAAGAAAACTCAGGAGAATGGGTTGCACCAAGCACACCAGTTTCAAATTGCAGGTAACCGGCGGGTGGAAGGGTCGCCGGGGTTGAAACGGTGGGCCGTGCTGGATTAGCGGCGGGTTGATCTGGCTTCGCATCCTGGGCGCAAATGGTTGCTGCCTGCAAGGTCAACACAAAAGCAAGAACGAGTTTTTTGCGCCTTCTGCCCCAAGCTGGATGCTTCATGATGTAGCTATATCTGAAAGCTCCTTGCAGGCAGGAGCTTCTTTATCCTACTTCAAAAACTCAGGCGCGAAGCACAAACGCATGACACATGACTGCCAGCTACGCGTGCACCGCCGACAGCTCTTTCACAATGCTGGTCAGGAATACTTTGGCGTCGCCGAATAGCATTAACGTCTTATCCAGGTAATAAAGTTCGTTGTCAATGCCGGCAAAGCCCGGGTTCATGCTGCGTTTGATGACCATCACGGTGTGCGCCTGGTCGGTGTTGAGAATCGGCATGCCGTAGATGGGACTGCTCTTGTCATGGCGCGCGGCGGGATTGGTAACGTCGTTGGCTCCGATTACCAAGGCGACGTCAGCTTGCGGAAATTCACCGTTAATGTCATCCATCTCAAACAACTTGTCATAAGGAATATCGGCTTCGGCCAGCAAGACATTCATGTGGCCGGGCATGCGTCCGGCGACGGGATGGATGGCGAAACGCATATCCACGCCTCGCTTGGTGAGCGTGTCATAGAGCTCGCGCAATTTGTGCTGTGCCTGCGCAACGGCCAGGCCGTATCCGGGAACCACAATCACCAGCCGGGCCGAACTCAGCATCTCAGCGGCTTCTTCAGGACTGGCTGAGCGCACCGGCTTCTGTTCCACTTTGGCGGTGGATTCCTGTATCTGCCCGAATGCGCCGAATAAAACATTGGTAAACGACCGGTTCATGGCGCGGCACATGATGACCGAGAGAATAAAGCCGGAAGCGCCATCCAGTGCGCCGGCAACCACCAGCACCTTGCTGTTGAGCACCAGGCCCAGTAGTGCGGCAGAGAAGCCCGCGTAGGAGTTCAAGAGCGAAATGACGGTGGGCATGTCGGCGCCGCCAATGGGGGTGACCAGCATGACTCCAAAGACGAGGGCCACGATAACCATGGCCTCGAAGACATGTCTGTATTCCGGATGGAATACGAGAATCAGCATCAAGAGAATTGCCGTGCCGAGCACGGAGAGACTGACGAAGTTCTGCCCCTTATAAGTGATAGGACGCTGCGGCAGGATCTCCTGGAGCTTGCCTGCGGCAATCAAGCTGCCGGTGAAGGTGAGCGAACCGATGATGACTTCCAGGCCGATCTCAACCATTCCGAACTTGCTGATATTGGGAGTGCCGACATAATATTCCGCGATGCCGATAATCGCCGCGGACAAGGCGCCGAAGGCATGGCTTAAGGCTGTTCGCTGGGGTATAGCGGTCGTCTTGACCATGCCGAGAGGCACACCGACAGCCGCGCCGATGATGAGAGCGACGATGATCCACTTGTAATGCGTTACCTGGGGATCAAAAAGGGTGGCTCCAACCGCCAGGGCCGCGGCAATCTCGCCGATGAGGACCCCGCGCATGGCAGAGACAGGCGAACTCAGCCATTTGATAGCGAGGATGAACCCTACGACCGCGACGATATAGGTGAGGTCAATGAGCTGCTGCGTCGCTGCGACAGTCATTGCTTTTTATCCTTTTTTGTCTTGAACATGTGCAGCATGCGGTCGGTGATGATGAAACCGCCGACCATGTTGCTGAAGGAGGCGGCCACGGCAATCAAGCCAAGCGTGGTTGAGAGCCTGGTTTCATGCCGGCCGGCGATGATGATCGCCGCGACGACGACGATGGCATCAAGGGCGTTGGTCAGCGACATCAGCGGAGTGTGCAGCAGCGGCGACACCCGCTTGATCAGCTCAAAGCCGAGAAATCCTGACAGTATGAAAACGAACAATAACGACTGGTCAAATTGCACCTGGTTCTCGCCTCCTACGAGGATTGTTTTGCGTGTCCCAGCAGATCGCGCACGCGCGCATTCACTACTTCCCCGCCGTGGGTCACCAGCGTCTCGCGCGTGATTTCGTCCTGCTGATCAATGTTGACTGCGCCATCCTTAATAATGTGGCGCAAGAATGTAGCCACGTTGCGAGAGTACATCTGGCTGGCATGAAAAGGTATGGAAGCAGGAAGATTCAGCGGCCCCATGATGCTCACCCCATTTTCCACGATGGTACGGCCCGGCTGCGTCAGCTCGCAATTGCCGCCGCGCTCGGCGGCAATATCAACGATGACTGATCCCGGCGCCATGCCCGCCACCATGTCACGGGTAATAAGAATCGGGGCTTTCTTGCCGGGCACAGCGGCGGTCGAGATCACCACATCCTGCTGGCGTACGACTTCCGTCAGAAGCTCGCGCTGCTTGCGGTAAAAATCTTCGCCCAACTCCTTGGCATAACCGCCTTTATCTTCCGCCTGGGCAGCATCGAGCTCGACGGCAACGAACTTCGCGCCCAGACTCTCAATCTGCTCGCGCACCGCAGCGCGCACATCATAGGCCTGTACAACCGCGCCCAGCCGCCGGGCGGTGGCGATGGCCTGCAATCCGGCAACACCCGCGCCCAGCACAAAGGCGCGCGCCGGTGTGAGCGTGCCGGCGGCGGTCATGAGCATGGGAAACATACGCGGCAGCGCGTCCGCGGCCATGAGAACGGCCTTGTAGCCGGCGATGGTAGCCATGGAGGAAAGCGCGTCCATGCTTTGGGCACGCGTGATGCGCGGTATAAGTTCCATGGCAAAGCTGGTAACGCCGCGCGTGGCCAATTCAGCATAGGCGGGGCCGGCGCTCAGTGGCTCTCCGAACCCGATGAGCACCTGGCCGGAGCGCAGCAGAGGCAAATCCGCGCGGCCGCCTTCGGGATTGGCGCCTGCAGCACGAACCTGCAGGACCACGTCGGAGGAAGCAAACACTTCGGCGCGGTTAGCGGCTACGCGAGCACGCTTCTGCTGGTATTCCGAATCGGGAAACCCGGCGGCAGAACCAACCCCGGGTTCAATAAGAAACTCGACGCTGCTTTTGGCCAGCGCATCCATGGCTCGCGGGGTCATGGCCACCCGACGCTCACCCGGAAAAGTTTCGGCAGGCACACCAATCGTTAGCGCCACCGGAAGCATTCCTCCTTATAGATATAAGCTGCAAGCAAACTATACATTCTACGTCGAATTGTGGCGGGATATGCTGAATCTCTTATTTGCACTGCTCATAATATCCGAATCGCGCAACCTGCAACGTGACGCCAGTCACACTTATAGTTGCTTGAGGTTCGCTGTCCGGATCGATTGTAAAACAGCTCTCAATGGAACTTTGTACATCACCCGATTCAAGAACAAGTCCAAGATTGTATCAAAAGCGCAGGAAGAACCTGAGAGAGTAAGAGATCTGGCAGTAGTACAGTTTGGATATCCTGCATAAGAAAGCGGTGCAGGATGCCCCGCGGCAGCCGGCGAGACGCCGACGCTACTTCAAATTGAGTCACTACCAGAGATTTTATTCAGGAAGAGAAATACTGCACAAAAGCCAATGCCAGAAAAAATCCAGGGTCCGAGCCGCGAACCCTGGATTCTACAATGCGGGTTAGATATCGAAGTACAGGGCGAACTCCCAAGGGTGCGGACGCAGCCGTACCGGATCAAGCTCTTTCTTGCGCTTGTACTCGATCCAGGTTTCGATCAGATCCTTGGTAAATACTCCACCCTCGAGCAGGAATTCGTGGTCTGCTTCGAGGGCATCGAGCACCTCATTCAAAGCTCCCGGCACGGATTTGACTTTGGCTTTCTCTTCCGGCGCAAGCTCATACAAGTCTTTGTCTATGGGTGTGGGTGGCACGATCTTTTTCTTAATGCCATCCAATCCGGCCATGAGCAAAGCTGACATTGCCAGATACGGGTTCGCAGAGGGATCAGGCGAACGGAACTCAAGCCGCTTTGCCTTCTCACTGCGCGAGTACACCGGGATGCGAACGCAGGCGCTGCGATTGCGCTGCGAGTACATCAGGTTGATGGGCGCTTCGTAGCCGGGGACGAGGCGGCGATAAGAGTTCGTCGTCGGAGCGCAGAAGGCGAGCAGCGCCGGGGCGTGGGCCAACAGGCCGCCGATGTAGTGGATCGCCATCTCGCTTAAGTCGGCATAGCCTCCTTTGCCATAGAACAGGTTCTTCCCTGCCTTCCACAAGCTCTGGTGCACGTGCATGCCGGATCCGTTGTCTTGAAACAGCGGCTTGGGCATGAAGGTGACGGTCTTGCCATGCTTGTAGGCGACGTTCTTGGTGACATACTTGTATTTCAACAAGTTGTCAGCCATCTTGGTCAAAGTGTCGAACTTCATGTCAATTTCAGTCTGACCTGCGGTGCCCACCTCGTGGTGGTGCACCTCAACCGTAATGCCGATTTTCTCCATGGTCAGCATCATGTCAGTGCGGATGTCCTGCAATTTATCCATGGGCGGAACCGGGAAATAGCCTTCCTTGTAGCGCACCTTGTATCCCAGGTTCTTGCCATCCGGGGTTTCCTTGCCGCTGTTCCAGAAGCCTTCCTCGGAGTCGATATGGTAGTAACCGTAGTTGTAAGACTGGTCGAAGCGCACGCTGTCGAGAATGTAGAACTCAGCTTCGGGTCCGAAATAGCACGTATCGGCAAGACCAATGGTCTTGAGATGAGCTTCGGCTTTCTGGGCAACATGGCGAGGATCGCGGGTGTAGGGTTTGTTGTGAATCGGTTCGACTACGTTACAGATAAGGCTCACGGTCGGGGCCGCGGTGAAGGGATCTACGAAAAGCGTGGCCGGGTCCGGGTACAGGAGCATGTCGCTTTCATGAATCTCCTGAAATCCACGGATGCTCGATCCGTCAAACCCTACGCCTTCCGTAAAGGCGCTTTCTTCAAACTCTTTTGCTGAAACAGAAAAATGCTGCCAGAGACCGGGCAGATCGACAAACTTCAGGTCGACCACCTGAATCCCTTTGTCTTTAATAAATTTTATGACCTCACTTGGTGTCATGCAATTCGCCCCCATCAAATCAAATTATTTTAAAATTTGAAATTCGGGCGCTTGCGCGCCCGAATAAGGGTATTAGCTCAAGCATTTGAAATCAATGCGCGGGTCAATCCGTCGAAAAAACCCGTACCGGATCGACCCGCTACATGTTTACCTCAAGTCCTTGAAATCCCAGGTATAGATCAACCCACCAACGACCTGGCTCTGGTGTTTTTCGGGTGTAACGTTTTCGGCGAACACAGGGTTGTTGGAGAGATCATAACGATACTCCCAGCGCGTAATCAGGTTGCCGGCAATCTTGCGTTCAATGGTTGCCGTGAATTCATGGTAGTGTCCCGCCACCGCCGTTGTGAAACCGGCATGATCGTCATAGTACTCATAACGGAACGCGGTTGCCCACTTAGGATCGAACTGATATTTCAAATACCCGGCTACGCCTGCCCACCAGCTTTCCTTGACAGCAGTCAGGGGATGATCGTCGCCATAGTCACCGTTAAACATCAACGACAATTTGCCGGTTGGATTGAAGGTCACCACGGTGTCGCTCAGTTGACGCCAGTGGCTGCTGGCGCTGTGGGTGACGCCGAACTGCTCCGGCCCGGCAAAATAATTCTGGATGAAGCCCCACTTCTTGGCTGGGTTCACTGCAAGGCTCAAGCCGTAGGTTTTGCCGGTGTTGTTTTCAACAATGTTGTTCCACCCATTGGTGATGTAGCCCGTCAAGTTCACCTTGTCGTTGAAGGTGTACTTGGCGCGGGCGCCGTAGTGATAGAACGGAATGGCATAAGTAAACAGGACGCTATGGGTGTAGTTCCAGTTCGTCATGGTCTCGATGACCTCGGCGCCGGCCGGGGTCACGAACTTTCCGAAGTCTATCGCCAGACCCTTTCCGATAGGAGCGTTATAGGAGATATAACCTTCCTTGACATATTGGGCAAATCCAAGAGTTCCAGGATCGGCGGTGTTGACCACGTTCATGGCATTGCCGAAGCCTAAGGTCAAATTGAAACCCAGACGGTTAACGTCTGTCGGCGCCTTGTTGATGATTACTTCGGCCAGATTCAGTCCAAACTGCCTGTCAGGACTTGTGAAGGCCCGGAAGCCGGAAACCAAAGTCGCCGGGGCCGGGGAAAAAGCGGTGGTTGCCAACGGAAAAGTAGTTGGGTTGCCGAATGTTGTATTGGGCGCGTTGGTGGTCGGGTGCCCAAACGTGTAAGCATAATAACCATCAAAAAATCCGGTTATGTTCATTGGGCCCAAAGCGGTTGCCATGGGCGTCGGCGGAGGAGTTGCGGGCGCCGCGGGAGCAGCCGCTGCGGCCGGCGCTGGAGTTTGAGCAGCGGCGGCGTCTTGTGCGGTTAACGCCGCCGATGCGACTGGCTGCGGGCTGGCAGCCAATTGTTGGCGAAGCTGTATCACCTCGCCCTTCAAGCGTTCAATCTCGCTGACCTCGCTGCGCAGGCGTTCAATTTCGCTTTGCATGTCGTCCACCCGCTCAGAAACCTCTGCTGCAGTGGGGCTGGCTGCCGGTGCGGCGGCTGGGGCGGCGGCAGGAGCGGCACTTGCCGGTGCAGCGGCTGGCTCGCCGTTGCCTTCTGCGCCAAACGCTACAAGCGTGCAGCACGACAGAAGAAAGCATAGTGCCAGTGCCATCAAAACCGTCCTCGTATTATTCCTCATCGATTAACTCTCCCTTCCTGAGATTATTATTTGAATTTTTTTTAAGTCCCTGTTAACGCCCTGTTACTTTTGAGGTCAGAACACTCCCCTGCTTGCTGAGGAGTGCTGACCTCAAAGATTGACCAGGGTCTTGCAAAAATAGAGGAGAGATAAAATTTCGTCAAAGAGATAATTTTTGTGGGACGCATAAGTTATTCGTATAGGGAAAATCCCGTTAAAGGAATTTAACGCGCACGATGTAAATGAAACATCAACATTTCGTAAACAAGCTATCAACAGCAGGAAGGCCAGGGGACGGAAGAAAGATGAAGCATCATGCGTGTTTCGCCACATAGAACATCAGGGCGAAAATAACGATGGGGATCAACGCCAGCATGATGTAGAACAGGATTTTTTTCAGCCAGGGCGAGCGGCGCTGCTTCCAGTCTCGCAATTCGGGACGGTCGGCAACTCCTACCTGGTCCTGATGCTCGAGGTCCCAGGCAAACTCGTGGGCGCTGGCGTAACGCTTCTTGGGATCGCGTTCCAGTGCGCGATAGATAATTTCCTGCAACTGGGGAGATATTTCAGGATTGAGTTCGCGTGGAGGCACAGGGTTATTCAGCAACCGGTCATTCATGATGGCAAAGGGATTGGGCCCCTGAAACGGCACTTTGCCGGTCAGCATTTCGTACAACATGATACCGAGCGCGTATAGATCACTGCGCGCATCACCGCGCTTGCCTTTTACCTGTTCCGGGGAGATGTAGTCGGGCGTTCCCATGGTTGCCGAAAGTTTGGCAAACGTCAGCCGCCGCGCACCGGCGTTGGCGGCGATGCCGAAGTCAATGAGCTTGATGTTGTCCTGATCATCGATCATGACATTTTCCGGCTTCAGATCGCGGTGTACCACGCCGTGGCGATGGATATAATCCAGCGCACGCGCGATTCCCAACGCGATCTTGACTGCGCGCTCCGGTGGAAGCGTTCTCTGCTCATTGAGGAGTTGGCGCAACAATCTTCCTTCCACCCACTCCATGACCATGTAAATCTGGCTGCGGTCGTCATCGGCCATCACTTTCATCACGCCGGGGTGATCGAGTTTTGTTCCGATATCCTGCTCGCGGTGAAAGCGCTCGTAGAATACGGGGTCGCTCTCCATTTCCGGATGGGGAACCTTGATGGCCACCGGCTGGCCGGTGCGCAGATCGGTGCCGCGAAAGATTGAAGCCATGCCACTGCGGGCAACGACGTTTTCAATGCGGTAGTGATCGAGTTGGTCGCCGGTGTGAAGTGAGATCATTGTGGAAGCATTCAGCAGTCAGTACTCAGCATTCAGTCAAGTTTAGCATTTAGCACTTGGCCCATAAGAATGGTTTGAGATCACTGCAGTGGTGAGAAATACGACTATTTCAGCGTCCAAATGCCAATTGCTAATTGCTGTTGGTTGGCTGAATGCTGAGTGCTGACGGCTGAATGCTGGTTCACAGAAGCTTATAAGGCCGTCCGCGATACATACCCACACGTTCAACGCTGCGAACGCGGATGAGCTGCACGCTGATATTATCGCTGCCGTCCTGCTGATTAGCAACTTCCACCAGTTTTTTCGCGGCGTCCGTCAAATCAGCGCTGTGGCCGATGATGTGCGCCATCTCGGAAGGCGTCATCGCGCCGTGCAGTCCATCGGAGCAAAGCACCAGCACATCTCCCGCCAGAATCTGGTGCTCGCTGGTCTCGGTGTTGACGAACAGGTCGTTTCCCAGCGAGCGGCTGAGCACGTGACGTGTGGGCACGTTGGCTGCTTCGCGGGCAGAAAGCAGCCCCATACTAAACTGCTCGTTGGCCACGGTGTGATCCCGGGTTAGCGCCTTGGCTTGGCTGCGGCGGATGAGATAACAACGTGAATCGCCTACGTGGGCGACCACCGCGCGATCAAAACGCAGAGCGCAAGCCACCAGGGTGGTGGCAATGGCCAAGCTATTTTTTCCGGGCGCCATTGCGGCTTCATGGACGTGAGTATTGGCCGCCTGCACCAGTCGAGGCAATAGCGAGGTATGCGGTTCGCCGGGCGCTGCATTGAGGAACCCGGCCAACAGGCTTTCTATGGCCGTACGAGAGGCCACCTCGCCACGGTCCTGTCCACCGACTCCATCGGCCAGAGCGAACAGCCATCCGCGGCTGCGCGCCAGCTCTGGGGTCTCAGGCAGTACGTGGCCAATGTAATCCTCGTTATGGTCGCGTCTGCGTCCGTTGTCAGAAAGTTGGGCGAACTCCACTTGCAGCATAGAGCTTTCCAGGGAACCGCGCCTGCCGGAAACAGCCCCGGTAGGGCGTCCAGAGAACGATCCTCCATGACCAGCGTACATTATGCCCTATGCCTCGTGGAAAACGGGCGGACAAGCGTCCGCCCGTACCTCTATCGGTTGTTGTTTTTTCGCGATCAATCTCAGGTGAGATTCATCACGCTGAGCCGGCTTTGGCACGCTCCTGTACAAACGTTGTTCGCCCTGTAGCCTTGCTGGAACGAACAAAGTAGATGCCACCGTAGATGGCCCAAACCCCTGCTATTCCTAAAGCGTAGAGCGGTTCTTTGATGGTGCCGTACCCCATCGTCGGTCCGATCAGATAGAAGGCCATGCAAGCCAGGTTTGCGACCAACCCAAATATAGGAATAACAAAGTGTTTTAAAGGTTTAAAGTTGGGATGCTTATGATAAGCAACCAGGCAGATTACGCAACTCAGCCCATAGAGCAGGAACGTTCCAAAATTCGAAGCCAGCGTTACCGTCAGCAAGGAATTAGGCAGCGCTGCCATCTTGTCATGCGTCGTGTATCCGAAGCTCGACAGAATGCCGTGTGGCAATGCCTGGATGACGGAATCAGCCGGTGCGCCGGCATCGCCAAATGCCATGGCTGCTCCGATGCATCCTACCACTGCTGAAATTGCCGCCAGAGTCCAGATGGCGCGATGAGGAGTGAGGTTCTTGCCATGCAACATGCCGAAGTGCTCCGGCACTTCTTCATCTTTGCCCATGGCGTAGGTGACACGCGCTCCGGTGTTGATGCAGGAGAGCGTAGTGCCAATCAGGGCCAGGAACACGGTGAACGCCTGAATCAACATAAACGTTCGTCCATGCCCGGGGCCGAGGATGGCATCGCCCACCATGACCATCATGTCACCGATGGGCGCCGCCGAGCCTGCGGCATTCGCCATAGGGTAGCCGCTGTTCAGGAAGTAGTTGGCCGCAAAATACTCGAAGAGATAACAGAAGGCCCCCTGAACCAGCAGTGACGTAATTACCGCGATGGGAACATCGCGTTTGGGGTTTTTAGCCTCGCCGCCCATCGCCGTTACCGATTCAAAGCCCACCAGAATCAGAATGGCGACGGTAGCTTGGACAAAGACCCAACCCCACTTATGCGGCGCGATGACAGATGTGGCGGTCGGATGAGCAACAAAATTGCCGCTATCATCCTTCTCCGGGTATGTCACCGTATACGGCACCGGCTTGCCGGAAGCATCGAGCAGAGGCTGCGGAATATTATTCGAGTCACGAACAATCGTATCCGTAGTTTGGCCGTTAGCGGTTGTCTTCTCTGTTTTGAATTGATAGTTATAGGCGTCGCTTGAGGTAGCATCCCATTGGAAAGCAACGCTTCCCGGGGGATGGTTCCAGCGATATCCCAACGCCATTACCGAGAACACGATCAGCGCTGAGATCTGGATGACGTTGATGGCAA
>DASREY010000076.1:0-27284 GCA_035651775.1 Terriglobales bacterium | reverse complement strand
CATGGGCCAGGGCTATCAGGGAGCGAGCGCGGCAGGAGCAAAGTCTACCGAGTCTCCCAAGCCTCCGCCCATGCTTCCTCCGAATGTGGCTTACGACCTTACGTTACAGCATCCGCGTTGCGTGTTTCAATTATTGCGGCAACAGTATTCGCGCTACACACCGGAGATGGTCGAGCGCATCACGGGCATTCCTAAAGAGCAGTTCCTAAAGGCCGCCGATCTGTTCACTTCCGTTCGCAAAGATGGAGACATGAAGAAAGCCGCCACCATCATCTACGCGGTGGGTTGGACGCAGCATACCTTCGGCACGCAGATTATTCGCACTGCTGCGATGTTGCAGTTATTGCTGGGCAACGTGGGACGTGCAGGCGGTGGAGTAAATGCTCTGCGTGGCCACTCTAACATTCAGGGCGCGACAGATATGGGCGGCGTGTATGACATATGGCCTGGATATTTAAAAGTACCGAATCCGGCGGATACCGATTTGCAGACCTACCTCAACAGGACCACGCCCAAGACTTCCAAGCCGGCCCCGTGGGATTCGTTCAACTACTGGGGAAATATGCCCAAGTTCGCCGTTTCTTATCTGAAAGCCATGTACGGCGATGCCGCGACGAAAGAAAATGACTGGGCCTTCAGCTACATGCCCAAGATTGACCGCAACTACTCCTGGACAAACATGTGGGACAACATGTACCGCGGCTCAGTTAAAGGAATGTTTGCCTTTGGCATGAACGGTGTTGCTATCGGGCCAGATTCGCAAAAGAATATTGATGCGCTGAAGAAAGCCGATTGGCTCGTCGTTGGCGAAATCTATCCCGATGAGACCAGCGAATTCTGGAAGTCGCCGGGAATCTCAACCGACGAGATGAAAAATATCAACACGACTGTCTATCGGCTGCCTTGCGCCGGCTTTGCCGAAAAAGATGGGTCCATGACCAACTCATCGCGCTGGCTGCAGTGGAAGAATATCGCGCTGCCCACGCCGGGCCAGGCCCGTCTCGATCAAGATATTATCGCGCAGATTTTTCTTAGAATACGCGAGCTCTACCAGAAAGAAGGCGGCAAGTTTCCCGATCCCATCTTGCATCTGACCTGGGCATATAGCGATCCCAAGCATCCCTCGCTCGGCGAAGTGGCGAAAGAGATCAACGGCAAAGCGCTTGCCGACTTAACCGATCCTAATCCCAAGTCGCAGCAGGTCATCAAGAAGGGCCAGCAACTGCCGGGCTTCGCATGGTTAAAAGACGACGGCACAACTTCCTGCGGCAATTGGATCTACTCCGGTTCCTGGACCGAAGCCGGTCCGCAACTCGCGCGCCGTGGCACCGAAGATCCCTCCGGCCTGGGCATCTTCCCGAATTGGGCATGGTCGTGGCCGGCCAATCGCCGCGTGCTCTACAACCGCGCCTCGTGCGATCCAGCAGGAAAGCCCTGGGATGCGGACCGCAAGCAGGTCTGGTGGAATGAATCTGCGCAACTATGGACGGGGAATGATGTGCCCGACTTCAAACCCGACTCTAACCCGAAAGATCACATGGGTCCCTTCATTATGAACCCGGAGGGAGTCGGGCGGATTTTCGGGCCATTAGCTGCCTTTGCGGATGGGCCATTTCCCGAGTACTACGAGCCGATCGAGAGTCCAATCCAGAACCCGCTGCATCCCAATCAATCGAACAATCCGGTGGTCAAAAAATTCAAGACGCCGGCGGATAAATATGGAACGACAGAGCAGGGCTTCGACATCGTTTGTACGACCTATCGGCTGACCGAGCACTACCATTACTGGACCAAGAACAACCCGATGAATGTGCAACTGATTCCTGAACCGTTCATCGAGATTTCTGAAGAACTAGCTAACGAACGGGGAATCAGAGGCGGTGACATGCTCAGGGTCACCAGTGCGCGCGGTTCTTATCAGGCAAAGGCTTTCGTCACCAAGCGCATCAAGCCCATGATGATTGACGGAAAGAAAACGTACCAGATTGGGATTCCCATTCATCAAGGGTATCGTGGCATTCAGGAAGACCAGGGCAAGGTTCCCAGGACAATCATCAATCTGCTCACGCCTACGGTCGTTGATCCGAATGCCTACACACCGGAATTTAAGGGATTTTTGGTAAAGCTCGAAAAGGCATAGGCAACTACTATGAGCCAGGCAACACTCGAAATCGTAAAAATCTCCGGCCATCCCGGTCCGGTTCCGGGCGCGGGCGTGAAGCGGGCAGAGCAGGTCTGCAAACTTATTGACACAACAACCTGCATCGGTTGCAAAGCCTGCGAAGTCGCCTGCCTGGAATGGAACGGCTATACCTTCAGCGAAACCACGTTCAATAATAGCTATCAGACCATGCCCGAGACGGCTTGGAATTACTGGAACCTCATCAAGTTCAACGAGCACGAACGTGAGGATGGCACGTTGATGCTGCTGATGCGTAAAGACCAGTGCATGCATTGCGTTGATCCCGGCTGCCTGAAAGCGTGTCCGGCAGACGGCGCGATTGTGCAGTATTCAAACGGGATCGTTGATTTTCAGCAGGACCATTGCATCGGCTGCGGCTATTGCGTAACCGGGTGTCCATTTAACATTCCAAAGTTTAATTCCGAAACCAAGAAGATGTTCAAGTGCACGCTATGCGCCGACCGCGTGACGGAAGGGCTCGAGCCCGCATGCATCAAGGCCTGCCCCACGGGCTGCCTCCACTTCGGAACCAAAGACGATATGAAAGAGCTGGCAGAGAACCGCGCCCAGCAGCTTCGCGAGCACTTTGGCTTTGAGCAGGCAGGGGTCTACGATCCGCCAGGTGTTGGAGGAACGGGCGTTATCTACGTTCTGCACGATGCTAGCAATCCCGAAGCCTATGGTGATTTGCCCAAAGATCCGCACATTCCATTGGTTGTCCGGCTCTGGAAAGGACCTGTAAAGTGGCTCGGCAATCTCGCCATGCTGGGCGGCATTATCGGAGTGACGCTGCACTATCTTCGCTTCGGTCCTAAACAGGTTGATGATAAAAAAGACGGCGACAAGAATGGGAAAGGGGAGCGGAAATGAGTACATCGCAAGCCATCCCTGTTTCGCAGGCAGTGAGCAAGAGCGGCGACCGGATTCTTCGCTACACTCTGGCGGAGCGCATCAACCATTGGATCGCGGGGTTATCGTATGTTTATTGCCTGCTCACCGGGCTGGCTTTCTGGTCTCCTTATATGTATTGGATGGCCGCCTTGGCCGGCAGCGGACCGACGGCGCGCTTCTGGCATCCGTGGGTCGGTCTGGTCTTCACCGCCTCTGCTCTATGGATGTACAAACTCTGGCGCCGCGATATGGCCGTCACCGACGTTGACCTCGCCTGGAAAAAAGCGATGCCTTACTACATCCGCAACGAGGATGAAAAACTTCCGCCCATTGGGCGATTCAACTATGGCCAGAAAATATTTTTCTGGGTGATGTTCTATGGCGCCATCCTGCTGCTGCTTTCGGGCATTGGCCTGTGGTTCGTTGAATCCATTCCCTGGAGTTTGCGCTGGCTGCGTTATCTCGCTGTTACCGTGCACGTAGGGACGGCACTGGTCACCATAGGCGCTTTCATCATTCATGTTTATATGGGCACGGCCATGGTGCGGGGCGGCTTCACTTCGATTATTCGCGGAGAAGTTTCAGCCGCCTGGGCCAGAATGCACCATCGCCTTTGGTACGAGCAGGTGACGAAAGAGAAGTCATCGCAAAAATGAAGCGATCCAAATGGCAGCAGCGCATTCAGCGTGCTGATGAGTTGGCAGCCGCGCATCCATTCGCGGCTGAGGTGCTGCAATTCTACAAACACATCACCGGTCTCCAGAAGACACTTTATTCTTATATCGAAACAGCTTCAGGGAATGGATCGACAAAGGCGGCTTCCGGCCTGCTCCACGAGCACCTGAACCTGTCTCTGTTGCTTCCGAAATTCTCCGAGTTCCTTTCGAGTGTCGAAACGGTTGCGCCACAACCCGTCGCCCGGTCGGCCCGCGACCTGAATGCGCAGGGTGCAAGCCGATGGCAGGATCTGCTCGCTTCACACTGGCAAAGCGCGGTGGATTTTCAGCCCACTCCAGACCACGCCGAAGCCTGGCTGGCGTGGATTTTTCTGCAGCCGCAGGCAGAATACCTTGCCGACCGCAGCGCGCCCATGCCGAGCAATGAGAGTGTGGCGGTGTGTCCATTTTGCTCGGGAAAGCCCTTGGTCGGCGTACTAAGGCCGGAAGGCGATGGAGCCAAACGATCTCTGATCTGCTCACTGTGCTCCACCGAGTGGACCTATGGGCGAATTGTCTGTCCCGCATGTGGAGAACGAACGGTCGAGAAGCTTGCGATCTATACAGCAAGTCAATTTCACGAGGTTCGGGTCGAGGCATGCGACACTTGCCGTTACTACATCAAGACAGTGGACCTGACCAAGAATGGCCACGCGGTACCCATTGTGGACGAATTGGCGACAATCCCCCTGAACCTCTGGGCGCAAGAACACCAATATACAAAGCTGCAGCCCAACCTGCTTGGGATTTAGCAGACAGCTTGCCGTTCCGTTTCCAGCCGAATTCTGCATCCTCCTCTGGTGAAATACTGAAGCCCTTGGTAATCTTGCCTGCAGGGAATACGAACGAAATGTTGCGACCAGTGGTATGCTGCCTTGATGCGGACTGAGGAACCGATGGATGTGAAGGCAAATGAAGAAGAAAAGATGCTCGAAGCCTGGAAACAGTGGGAAGGCCAGGCCGTCAACGATGAGTTTCATCTGCAGAAATGCCTGGGCGGTTCCGAGCAAAGCGCCGTATTTCTTGCAGAACGCGTTTCTCAGGATGGAGTGGAGCATCCACACCAGGTTGCGGTTAAGCTGGTTCCGTCCGATCACGCAAATGCTGAACTCCAGCTCTCCCGATGGCAGCTTGCTCAAAGTTTGTCTCATCCTCACCTGATCAGGCTCTTACAGATCGGGCGTTGCCGGCTCGGCGCCAGCGAGATGCTCTTCGTTGTAATGGAGTATGCAGAAGAAAATCTGGCTCAAGTGCTTCCTGATCGGGCCCTGACGCCCGAGGAGATCCGCGACCTGTTGCGGCCTACTCTGGACGCCCTTGCTTATCTCCACACCCAGGGATTCATACACAGTCGCCTGAACCCCGCCAACATTATGGCGGTTAAAGACCAGCTGAAGCTCGCGAGCGACTGCCTGAGCCGGGCAGGAGATTCAATTCCCAATACAGGAATATCGAGCGTTTATGATCCGCCCGAAATGGCAAGCGCAGGGGGCTCGCCCGCCGCGGACATCTGGTCGTTGGGCATGATGTTGGCCGAAATCTCGACCCAGCGTCTGCCCTCATGCAAAGAAGGGGACCAGACGGACCCGGAATTGCCGGAAAATCTACCCGCAGAGTTGTTTGATATTGTACGTGGCTGTCTACGCCGGAACCCGCAGCGGCGATGGACGATTGCGGAGATTTCGGCGCGGCTTCATCCCGCGCTCTCGCGCCCGAAACGGGCAACGGATGGCGCCCAGGAAGGATTCACAGGGAGGCGTTTTGTTGTGCCGCTGGTCGTTGCTGTGCTGGTAGTGGCGGTAATATTTGCGGCCTCAAGATTCTTGCGCCGCCCTCCGGAAGCCGGGCAAAAAATTTCTGCGGTCAAACCGGAGCAGAAGTCGGAATCGGCAGAGTCTCGCGCCAAGCCCTCGCCAATTTCTGCATCCTCTCCAGTGCGTGCTGCCGCAGCATATCGCAGCCCTGCAGATAGTCTGGTGATTAATCAGGTCTTGCCCGATGTGCCCCAAAAAGCCAGAGATACGATTCATGGAATCTTGAGAGTCAGTGTGCGGGTCCATGTCAATGGGGCGGGCAGCGTGGTGGGGGCTGAACTCGAATCACCCGGGCCAAGCAAATACTTTGCCCGGCTGTCTATGCAGGCAGCGCAGGGTTGGAAGTTTACGCCCTCCAGTAAGGATGCAGGGCGTGATTTTATCATCAGCTTCGATTTCACCAATACAGAAACCAAGACTTACGCGACACGCGCTGCTCCTTAGCGGTCTAACCGCTTAAGCAAGTCCACAATTACTGGAGTCCAGGTCGCATCTCTGTTCATTTCCGTTTCAGCCTGCTCCACGCGGGTCCGGGTTCAGTCGCGGGTCGCGCGGCTATAGACCAAAGCTGGAATTGTTCTGGATGGTCGGAAGACCCAACTACGGTTGCGGCGGGCGGCAGATGACGATTGCAGTGTCCCTCGGCACATTGCTCCGGCTCTTGACCCGCAGCAGAGTTTCAAAATACGGGAAATCGGCGGCTTTACTGTTGGGCAAGAGCCCGCGAACTTGCGCTATCGAGCTTTCGTCCGAAAGAAAATCGAGAGCTGCCCCCATGGCAGCGCCACCGGTTCCAGAAATGATCAGCACTTTGCCGCTGCCGCTCAAATTGGGAAGAAACGAAACTGTGGCGTAGCCTTCTCGTGGCTCACCGCCTTGTGCGACGTGGAATTTTTCCTGGTCAGCCGGAGGCGCGGCTGTATCAACCGGATAGTATGTGCCCAGCGACTTGTCGAACTTCCATCGCAGCCCCAGGTGATTCTCGAAGGGCTCGATCCAGGGATTAGAACGGCTGTTTCCGAGCAGGATGACGTTGTCAGCCTTTATTTCACGGAAAGAATAATCCCTGGCGAACTGGACTTTGCCGTTGCCCTGCAGTGCGCCCGACAATTGGGCCAGCTTCCAGAGAAGCGCAACATCGGCGTAATTTGATTGGCGTTTCAGGACCAACGGTTCCGCAAAATCACGGTCCAGCTTTGCGGTGGCGGCGCTTTGCTCAACGGATTGCAGATAACTGCGGTCGTAGTACTCTTTCAGCGCAATGGGATGCGCTGTAAGCTCCTGAAAAAATCCCAAGGATGCATCATCCAGCACAATGTCAGCGGGCTTGCCGGGAGTGAAAAGCTGAGACCAAAATTGCCGCACCGTGACCTGCCGTGCCGGCATGGCTATACTGGTTTTCTCCAAATCGCGGGCCCGAAAAAAAAGAATAATCGAGAGATAAGCAAAAAAAACTGCCAGAGCTATCGGAACCCACATCCTCCAATTCCATCGGCGACCGAGCGGAGGAACTTGAGGAACAGGGATGGGTTGCGGGCTCTCCGGGCGCTTTCGGAACACCGGCGCATAGTTTCCTTTGGGAATATCAATAATGATAGGCTCACGGCTGCCCTCGTTCGCAAAATACTGGTCAATGCGCTTGCGCAGCATCGAAGCATGCACGCGGACAATGTTGTCGGCCGTGCTGTCGTAGTCTACCGGCCGTCCGAAAACTTTGTGTCCCACCTCATGCTCGTGAATGTCGTCGGCAGATTGTTCAAGCACACGTTCGCAGAGATAGAGAAACATCTCACGCAAACGGGCTGATTTGTTAAGGTAGCTGCTTGCCGCCACCCGCTCTACAAGCAGTTTTCGGCTATCAACAGCGGCGATGGAATTTCTGCGAGGCACGTGTGCATTCGGCATTCTATCTCATGTAGCGGTAGTCAGTCTCACAAAATGTTCCGCCCGGCATTTCGCCGCATCCAGCTAGTCTTTACGTAAAGAGTTCAAGAGCTAAGTAATTGCAAGTTATAGGTTTGTGACGTATGGATGTTGCCACAGCCTTTAACAGTGAATTAACTTGCTGACCGTTCTTCCGCCGTCTTAGTGTGAGCGCGCCCTCGGGATTGCCATTGGTCCGCACGCACGTTGCAAGGATGAATGCTCGGTTTAGGGGGGCGGATCCAGCTTGCGATGTCTCCCCCAAAGGACGGGATTGATAGAACAAATGAGCAAAGGGAAAGCGGAAGCCGTGGTTAATAGCGCCCTCACCGCTGCAAGTTCCCCGAAAATATAAGACCGGTCAAAAAGAAACCGGCGCAAACGGGTGCTTGGGAGGAAAAAAATGAGTACAAAGATTGCTGCTGTTTTGCTGGCCGTGTCGCTTTTCGTCCTGGCGAGCGTGGGAACGGCCCAAGAGCCCACGGCAACCCTGGTAGGCCGGGTCACAGATGCCTCGCACTCCGCCATCGTTGACGCAGAAATCAAGATACGCAACGCCAACACCAACCAAACCCGCACCGGGCGAAGCGGGAGCACAGGGGAATACATCATTTCCAATCTGCTGCCCGGGGTCTATGAAGTAACCATTGACAAGGCCGGCTTCAAACAACTGCGTGAAGCCAACTTGGAATTGAAGGCCGACCAGACAGCGCGCCTTGACGCTCCTCTGGAAGTAGGAGCGGTCTCGCAGAGCATTGAGGTCAATGCCCAGACGCCTCTCATCAACAGCGAAACCTCTTCCAAGGGCGACGTTATTGCACCCACTGAGATTGCAGAGATTCCATTGAATGGACGGGATTTTAACGATCTGGCCTTCACCGTTCCAGGGGTCCAACCCGGCGAACAAGGCGCCAAGGGCTCGGCATATGTTACGAATGGGGCGCGCGCTGATGCCAGCAACGTCATCATTGACGGGTTCAACGACCAGAGTGCCCGCGATGCTGGTGTACAGGTCACTCCACCGCTCGATGCTCTGCAGGAATTCAAGTTTCAGACTTCCGGATATACCGCCGAATATGGACGCCTGGCCGGAGGCGTGGTTAACATGCTGCTCAAGTCAGGGGGGAACGGGTTTCATGGCTCGCTTTTTGAGTTTGTGCGCAATGACATGTTCGATGCCCGCAATTTTTTCGACTTGAACGGCAAGAACAAACTCCGCCGTAACCAGTTTGGCGGCACCCTTACCGGTCCGGTATTGATTCCCAAACTATATAACGGTCATAACCGTACATTTTTCATGGTGAGTTGGGAAAGCCAACGGCAAATACAAGGCTCGCCCTCCATTACTGTTGTGCCCACTCTGCTTGAGCGTCAGGGAAATTTTTCGCAGTCAAAGGGCACTCTAAAGTCTCCGTTCAAGAGCGGGCCGTGCAAAACCTTTACCGGCAGCCAGATTCCCGCTGCATGCATCAGTCCGGTCTCGCAGGCGTTGCTGAACTTCTATCCTCTTCCCAATCTCGATCCCAATTTCAATGGAGGCAGCAATTACATCGCAAACAATAACAACATGGATAACTATGACAACTTCGTGCTCAAGGTAGACCAGAAACTAGGCGAGAAAGACAACTTCTCTTTTCATGGAATCCATCGGTCTTCAGACTCTATCAATCCTACTTCTGGCTCTCCTCTGGGGACATTCGGCAGCAACACACGCCGCGGCGATGCAATCTACGGCATTTCTGAGACACGAATTTTTACCCCAACCCTTATCAATGAGTTTCACCTGGGCCTCACCCGATCTACCAGCCATCAGTTCAGCGTTGATGCCGGAACGAACTTTGCAGCGCAGCTTGGAATCCCTGGGACGACGAATGATCCGGCCTTGCAAGACTTTCCTAATTTCAGCATTACGGGTTTCGCGGCCCTGGGCGACAGCCGTTTCAATCCCATTCGGTTTACCGTCAACAGTTACGATTTAAGTGACGTCGTGACTTGGAATAAGGGGAAACACAGCATCAAGATTGGCGGCGAGATATTGCGGATTGGTTACTTCCAGCCGACCAATGACGGATTCAATGGCGTCTTCGCGTTCAAGAAGACATTTACTGGTATTCCATTCGCAGATTTTCTTCTCGGCCTTCCCGACACAACCACTCTGAAGACCGGTACGGTAACCAACCATATTTTCAGCAACAATTATGCGATCTACATTCAGGACGATTACAAAGTCTTGCCCAGTCTGACTCTCAACCTCGGATTGCGCTATGAAGTTCCAGTTGCGCCCTATGAAAAAGACGGGCAATTCTCGAACTATGTTCCCGCAACGGGAAAGGTGATCCTGGGCAGCGCTGCCACGTTACCGAATCTGGCTGCCATCCTTGCCGGCGTGGGACTTACCGGCCAGGTAGGAGTGGCAAGCGATTTCGGACTGCCGAAGTCCACAGTTCACACCGACTACAAGGCCGTGGCGCCACGCATCGGTTTTGCCTGGCGGCCATTCAATGATAACCAGACTGTAGTACGGGGCGGTTATGGCATCTTCTACACCGGCTCAAGATTGAGCGCCATCCGCACCGACATCTCCGGGGGTTTTCCCTTTTCTGTCAGCCAAAGCTTTACCGGATCTACAAGCAATCCGGGCCAGATAACTCTTTCCAATCCATTTCCGTCCGCGCTGGCCAAAGCCCAGAGCATCCTTACACCGACGGGGTTCGATGTGAATGCGCCCGAGCCCTACCTGCAAAGCTGGAACTTCACTATCGAACGCGAATTGGGTAAAGGCGTAGCCATTGAGGCGGGTTATACCGGATCGAAAGGAACCCATCTGGGGCGCAAATACGATCTCAATCAGCAATTACGTAACCAGAACCCGCAGTTGGCTTTGGCCGACGGCACTTGTCCTGCTTGTCCCCGTCCATTTTCAAATTTCTATGGCGATATCGAGTTCTACTCCTTCGGCGCCGTTTCCCATTACAACGCAGGCACGGTGACTCTCCGCAAACAGTCGCACAATGGCCTGTCTTTCCGCGCAAATTACACCTATGGTAAATCTCTCGATGAAAACTCAGGGTTGAACTATGCGGGGGATGGCGGTTTCAAAGGCTTTGCCCAGGACTCGCTCAACCTGAGGAGCGAATACGGGCGCTCGGACTTTGACATCCGTCACGTCTTCAGCACCAGCGTCATCTACCAGCTTCCGTTTACCAACAACCTTTTTGTGCGCGGATGGCAACTTGCCGGCACTGGAACGGCATACAGCGGCCAACCCTTTACGCCTGTGCAAACGCAAAATTTCAAAGTAGATGCGGGCCAGCCTACTCGCCCTGATCGTATCGGCAGCGGCACACTGTCCAATCCCTCTCACTCAATGTGGTTTAACCTTGCTGACTTCCAGGTCGTTCCGCTCACTGCTTTCCGGTACGGAAACTCCGGCAGGAACATTCTCGATGGTCCCGGCTCTCTGGCCATCAACCTGTCGTTATCCAGGAATTTCAGCATCAGCGAATATGGCAGATTGCAGTTTCGCTGGGAGGCGTTCAATGTCACCAATCATACAAATTTCCAGCTTCCCAATACGGCAATCGATAGCACGGCCGGCGGCAGCATCACCAAAGCCAATGCCGCGCGCATCATGCAATTGGCCCTGGTTTACAGATTCTAAAAGCAATTAAGGAGAACTATGACGACTTACAGAAACCGATGCCTTGTACAGATGAAAACCATAAGTTTGCCGATCCTGGTGCTGGCATTGGGTACGTTTGCGATCTTGCTCGGTGACCCTCTTGCTGTTGTATACGCTGCACCCCTAACGGCGCAGACTGCACCTTCTGCCCCGCAGTCTGCGCCGGCTGCATCCTCGGATGCCCCACAGCCTGCTCCTGCTGCGTGCGAGGGACTGCCCGCCGGCAAGCACGCGTTGCTGGAGAGGATGGCGGCCGCATTTGGACTGACCTGCGAGCAGGAAGTCAAGATTGAGCCGCTGCTCCACAGTGAAGAGTCGGTGAGTAAACCCCTGCTGCGATTCGCTGCGTTCTCGCCGGAAGAGAAGCAGGCTATGATGTTGAAGATTAAAGTCGCCGCCCGCCGCCAGATTCGGCCTTTGCTGACACCCGATCAGCAAAAGAAAATGGATGCGGAAATAGAAGCTGTCTCCAAGGGCAGCAGCGATGCGCTCAGCGGCGATAAAAAAGGCGGCGGAAAAAAGGGCGGCGGAAAAAAAGTTGAAGCCAGCGCCGACCCGTTTGATGCGGAAGAGTCGCTAAGCCAGGCGATATCCAATTACCCAGCCTTGTCTTCGGAGGAGCAAAAGGCAATGACATTGCAGGTTAAACAGGCGGCCCGCCGCGACACTGCTCCGCCGCTTACACCGGAGCAGCAGAAGAAAATAGACGCAGATATACAGCAGCTCTCGGCTGCGGTAGCGCAAAAATAATCAAACCATGAAGAATCATTACAGTCGCAGAAATTTTCTCAAAAGCGCCAGCCTGCTCCCGCTCGCGGCAGCAGCAGGCGCGGCGCTCGGTGGCGTTTCCGCTTTCGCGGAGACGCAGCCCATCAAGCGAGTGGGCGGTCCCATGCTTAAGATCTCGCTCAATGCCTATTCCTTCAGCAAAATGCTCAACGACAAGGTCAAGCGCCACGGAGCGGGGATCGACCTGTTCGAGCTGGTTGAATTTTGCGCCAAGTATAATTTCGACGGTTTCGATGCCACCGGATATTTCTTCCCTGGATATCCTGATGTGCCGAGCGATGCCTACGTAAACGACCTCAAGCGCAAAGCCTTTGAGTTCGGCATTGGCATCAGCGGTTCGGGGGTGCGCAACAACTTTACCCAGCCAGATAAAGCCAAACGGGCCGCTGATGTAGAGCACATCAAGCAATGGGTCGAAGTAGCCTCCCGCATGGGCGCGCCCGTGCTACGGGTGTTTGCCGATACTCAGATGAAAGGCCTGAGTTGGGAGCAGGTGGCAAAAGGATACACTTGGGACCAGGTAGCTGAGTGGATTGCGGCAGACCTGCGAGAGTGCGCGGCTCGAGGCAAGAAATACGGCGTAATCATCGGCGTACAAAATCACGGTGACTTTCTCAAGACCGGAGACCATCTTTTGAAGCTGATTAATCTGGTGGATTCGGAATGGTGCGGCGCTATTGTTGATACTGGCTACTTCAAATCGAAAGACCCTTATGAAGACATGGCCCGCGTAGCGCCCTATGCCGTGAACTGGCAAGTCAAGCAAAGCGCCTTCGGTGCTGATAGCGATGTGCCCCTGGATCTGAAAAGGTTTATCCGCATCGTGCGTTCATCGGGTTACCGCGGTTACCTTCCCATTGAAACGCTTTCCGTGAAAGGGAAGGACTACGATCCTTTTACGACCGTGCCGAAATTTCTGGCGGAGCTGCGCCAGGCGATTGCAGAGACTGCCTGAGGTTTTGCCGAAACCTCTGTCATCATGCTGACGGTGATGACGGAACAGGACATAGAGAAATGGTTAAAACGTCTTAAATATCAAACCAAGGGGATTAAATTTGAACCGATTTATCAGCGGGATTACGGTTTTTGTATCATGTTTAGTTGCAACCCTGTGGTCGGCAGATGCGGTAAAGCGCCCGCACATTCTCGGCATCTCTCACATGGCTGTCTATGTCACCGATTTGCAGAAGACGCGCGCCTTTTATAAAGACTTTCTGGGATTCGATGAGCCCTACACCCTGAAGCGTGATGACGGCGCCGACCGCATCGCTTTTATCAAGATCAACGAGGACCAGTACCTGGAGCTGTTTGCCGAAAGCCCGAAAGAAGAAGGCGTCCACCTGAACCATATCTCTTTCTTTACCGATGACGCCGAAGGTATGCGAGTGTATCTCGCTTCCAAGGGGGTCAAGGTGCCGGAAAAAGTCGGCAAAGGCAAGATCGGCAATTCCAACTTCAATATTACCGACCCCGATGGCCACACCGTAGAGATTGTGCAATACGAGCCCGATAGCTGGACCCGGCGCGAAAAAGGAAAACACATGCCCGATACGCGCATTTCAACCCACGTACCACACGTTGGTGTGCTGGTCCGGCATCTCGATGCCTCCCAGAAGTTTTATGGCGACATTCTCGGCTTCCAGGAGTTCTGGCGCGGCAGCTCATCCGGTAAAGTTCTGAGCTGGGTCAATATGCGCGTTCCGGATGGCAGCGATTACCTGGAACTTATGCTCTACTCCAAGCCGCCCGATGTGAGGGAGACAGGCGTCAAGAACCATGTTTGCCTGGTCACGCCAGATATCGAAAAAGCCGTGGCGGCGCTCGAAGCCCGTCCAGCATACAAGAACTATGGCAAACCCATTGAGATCAGGACTGGAGTCAACGGCAAACGGCAGGCAAATCTCTTCGACCCTGACGGCACCCGCATTGAGTTAATGGAACCAAATACCGCCAGCGGAAAGCCGGTGCCCCCGTCCACAGCTCCTCCCCCGGAGTAAGATCAACAGCGCCAGCGAAACCGTTCCGTTTTGCGCTTGAATACGGAAGACGTTCGTCTTGAGTAAGCACACATAGGAGGACTCAATGAAGCTTCAAGTCTCGCGTCGCGAATTTCTATCTGCTCTGGGTGCAGTTGCAGGCGTCTCCGCCATGTCGTCCATTCCTGCCCATGCTCTATTCGAGCCGCTGCTCTATCCGCCGATGGATCTCGCCTATTTCGATAAGCCCATCACCGGTGCGCCGCCGGAAATTCGTATTGGATATGCGGCCATTACCTGGGGCGACCATGAAAAACAGGCCATAGAAGATATCTCTGCACTTGGGTATCGTGGGATCCAGTTACGCGCCAACGCGGTAAGGGATTTCCAGCCGGCGGAATTGCGCGATCTTTTGCAACAACACCAGCTCACCATGGTGGCCCTCTCCAGTGGTGATGTTCATGTGGAACCAGCCGCGCAGGCCAGCGATATCGCTCTGCACACCGCTAATGCAAAGTACCTGCATGATGTCGGGGGGCTTTATCTCCAACTGATTGACCAGGAGCCAAAAAGCCAGGCCATTACCGCCGCAGATTACAAGCAGCTAGGCCGTTTGCTTACCGAGATTGGCAAGAGAACCGCCGATCTGGGCATTACCGTGGGATATCACAATCACTTGAATTCGCTCAGTGAGCGTCCTGAAGGTCTTGAGCGATTGCTCAACGCTGTAGATCCTCATTATGTGAAATTGGAACTCGATATAGCGCATTACCAGGCGGGCGGCGGCGATCCCGCGAAGGCCATTGAAAAATATCATGAGCATCTCCTCTTCCTTCATATAAAAGATCTGGGAGAGCCTGGGCCGAATCCGGAAAATCCAAAGAACGCAGAAAACTTTCTTGAACTGGGCCGTGGCAAGGTGGACCTGCCTGCAGTCTTCGCCGCTCTTCACAAAGTCAAGTTCCGGGGCTGGGCCGTCGTGGAACTGGATCACGAGCCCGATAAATCGAGAACGCCGAAAGAGTCGGCGATGATCAGTAAGAAATACCTCGAAGAAAGGCTCGGCTTGGCTCTATGAAATCGCCCTTCAAGATTGCGGTCATTAACGATGAGATCACGCAGGATTTCGGCCGTGCCTGCGAAATCGTGGCCCACGAATTTGGCATGGGATGGATCGAACTGCGCGGCATGTGGAACAAAAATATACTCAAGCTCGATGCCAAAGAGATCGCGGAGGCGCGGCGCATCCTGGAGCGAAACAAGTTGCGAGTCACCGATATTGCCAGTCCTCTGTTCAAAGTGGATTGGCCGGGAGCGCCAAAGTCGCAGTTCGGCCTGCAACATGACCAATTCGGCGCGGACTATACCTTTGATCAGCAGGATGAAGTGCTGGAGCGCAGCATCGAGTTGGCAAAGGCTTTTCACGCAGAATGTATCCGTTGCTTCGATTTTTGGAGACTTGACGACCCGGCGCCTTATCGCGCAGCCATGGACCAGAAGCTTTTGGGTGCCGCCACCAAAGCCGGCAAAAACGGAATTACTCTCAATCTGGAAAATGAATTTGCGTGCAATACCGCCACCGGAGCGGAGGCGGCCAGGCTTTTGAGCGAAGCTCAGTCGCCATACCTCATGCTTAACTGGGACCCGGGCAACGCGGTTGCCCGTGGAGAGAATGCCTATCCTGATGGCTATCGCTTGCTTCCCAAAAATCGAGTTCGTCATTGCCACTGCAAAGATGCCGTAAAAAATCCAGTTCGAGGCGATTACGACTGGGCCGCGATGGGGCGCGGCGCCATTGATTGGGTTGGGCAGTTCCGAGCGTTGAAAAATGATGGATACAAGTACGCCGTCAGTCTCGAGACCCACTGGCGCGGCGCCGGCACAGCGGAAGAATCAACCCGGCAAAGTTGGGCGGGAATGAAAGAAGAAATGCGGAAAGCCGGTGTACTTAACCTATGAAGATCGGTAATCATTGAGGTGGAAGTGTGTCAGCGCCATCCTGATGAATCAAGGGCAGAAAAATCCGGAAGTATGTTTTCGGGGTGAAATATAAACTACAGGCGGCCAATCAACCCGTTACAATGCAACCCTGCAAAAAAATCACTGCGTCGTAACGGGTTGATTTTTGGTTTTTACAGTTGGGCGGGTGCGTATGAGTTGATCTCGCAATTCAGAAGGATTTCTTCGAATTCCGGTTTTTGCCAGGTCATATACGAGACTCCTTGAAATATTCGGAACTTAAAACGTCAGAATCATAGGTCTCAATCCGCTGGCAGTCAAGTTTAGTCCAGTTAAATCTACCAATTTTGATAAATCACGCGCCAGGCGAGATAAGGGGCTAAAAACTACACCAGCAACGGGTTTCAAGGGGGAGGACCGTCCGCAACTGCCGTTAACTTTCCTGCAACACGTTAAAAACGTTAAAACCAGGGCTATATATCATCTATATATTGCCGGGATTCTGCTGTGATATGCTCATTCCGCTAGAAGCTGCCTGGTATGCAAAAGCTTGATAATAATCAATCGGGTGATGCTGTGCAGGAAAGCGGCAATGCTGTTCAGAAGAGCAAAAACGCAGGCCCCAGTTCCGGGCGAACGGGGCTGCATGTATCCGACCATTCATCTATGGTTGCATCTGCAAAAGTGACGGCTTCCAGCGCTGACCCATTCCTGGGGCCGAATGGCGAAGCCACAAGTCCACCTACGAATGAAGAGGAAAGAGCTGAACTTGCCCGCGTGCTTGCATCTGAAATGTTCAAGCGCTCGCCAAAGCTATCCCGTCTGTTGAGCTATCTTTGCGATAAGTATTTTAGCGGCGAAGGCGACGAGCTTAAAGAATACAGCATTGCGGTGGATGTGCTGGGGCGCGATACCGAGTTTGATCCACAGCTTAATGCCGTGGTGCGGGTTGATACCCACCATCTTAGAAAACGGCTTAAGCAGTATTACGCGGTCGAGGGCAGCATTCACCGGATCGAAATTGTTATCCCCACGGGACAGTACACACCGAAATTTGTCCTGATTCCGGAATCCTCCCAGCCTCAACAAACCGAGCACCCGGAAGCAGAGCCAACGGGTGAGCTACCTTCGGTGGCAGTGGAAGAGGCTGAAGAAAAGACTTTAGAAGCAAAAGGGCCAGAGGAGAAACCAAAGGCCTCTTCGCCTAAGTGGCTGCGGCTTGCCATTGCGTTGGGCGTTGCTGCAGTGGTGGGTACGCTGCTGTGGGTCATGATCGGCCGGCCACGTCCTGCTGAGAAAGAAAGCACAGCCCAGAGCAGAACCACACTACCCGGTGTTTCACGCGCAGAAGATGCTACCCAGGGCAAAACCGCTCCCGTCGGCGCTTTGCCGGGCGAGACCGAAGCAATACGCATATTAGCCGGCGACCATAATGGAAACTACGTAGACAAAGCGGGCCATCTTTGGTTGTCGGATCGTTATTTTAAAGGCGGCGAAACCTTTCGCCGCGACTCTCGCGAGATCGCACGCACGCAGGATCCGGAGATCTTTCGCAGCGGACGGCAAGGTCAATTCGTATATGAGATTCCCCTGAGCCCGGGAAGCTACGAACTACACCTCTATTTTGCGGAAACCAGTTTTGAGAGTGAGGCCCTGCGAAGCGTCAGTCTGGCTATCAACGGGCTGCCGGTTTCGACCCTTGACGTGGCTTCCGATGCTGAAGGCGTCAATACGGCCACAATGAAGATTTTTAAAGACATTTCCCCGGCGAAAGACGGCATACTGCACCTGACCTTCCAGGGCACCGGCCCAAGTTTCGTGAACGCCCTGGAAATTTTGCCCGGCACTCCCGGCAAGATGCTTCCTATCCGAATAGCTGCACGAGACACTATCTATCGCGACCACCTCGGCCAGGTCTGGATGCCGGACCAGTACTTCATGGGTGGCCGCAGGTCTTCCCGAAAGACCGCAATTGAAGGGACAGCAGATCCAGAGCTGTATATTGCGCAACGGTTCGGGCATTTCAGTTATTCCATCCCCGTGGCGGAAGGCGGCCACTATGCCATTACTTTGTATTTTGCCGAAACCTACTTCGCTCCTCCTGAGTCGGTGGGCGGGGTTGGAAGCCGGGTCTTCGATGTTTATTGCAACGGCACAACGCTCCTGAAAAACTTCGACATCCTCAAAGAAGCTGGCGTCGGAAACCGGGCCGTGATCAAGGTTTTCCACAATATGCCAGCTTCGCCCCAGGGCAAAATTAATCTTACATTTGTTCCCATCAACAACTACGCCCTGGTGACCGCCATTGAGGTCAGGGAAGAATAATTCGTTCCTTCCATTGTGAGCAATTCTGCATAATTAACTTTGTAAATTTCACCAGCCTTGCCGGCAAAACCCCAACTGTTTTTGGGGCGAACAGAAACGACCACTGCTCTTTGCACATTCACTGCAAAACGGTTTATTGATTACGAGCGGACATTAAGACTTGTGTCCACTCGTACAGCGTACTTTTTCATTTTTGGAAAAAAGGTTCGGGCCCGTCTGAACGTAAAATCCACATAAAAATTGGGCTTTTTCTCGATTGTAGATTGTCCTTTCTCCCAATACAGATCACTTGGTTCGACCGATCGCCGCTTTCCGCGTTGTCAATCGTTCTACTCCGTTAAATTAACCGTTTAGACCCGTTAATTTAACCCGATGAAACTTGATTCCCCCTGTAAAGCAGAGCAAACTGCCGCACCTGATCGAGAGTGGTTTCATTTGAGAAACAAGTGCCACAAATAACCAAGATCAATCGACCTGCATAAGCAAAACGAATTGCAACGTAACCCGTCGTCAGCACGAAAAGCGTGAGGAGGATATACGAAGTGAGAAACAGAAGAGGAACTGCGCTATTTTTTGGTTTGGCCTTATTTCTACTGCTGGCTAACATGCTCGCATCGGCCCAGGTCAGTGTTCTTACCCAGCACAACGATCTCGGGCGAACCGGGCAAAACCTGAATGAGACCTTACTGACGCCAAGTAACGTAAACGCCACACAGTTTGGGCTGTTGTTCAAAGTTGCGGTCGACAATCAGGTGTATGCGCAACCTCTGGTCGCAGCCAACGTGAGCATTGGCGGGGGCACGCACGACGTTGTTTACGTGGCCACGACAAACAACAGCGTTTATGCCTTCGACGCCAACACCGGCGCGCAATATTGGCACGTAAACCTGGGAACTCCCATCTCCAACGCCAATTATGGAACGGGCTGCGTGGATATCAACGGCAACGCCGGAATTATCGGTACGCCGGTCATAGATGCGAGCAGTGGAACGCTTTACGTGGTGAACTCGCTTAACAACGCCGGGGCTTTTTCGTTCATGCTGCATGCGCTCAATATAAGCACCGGAGCCGACAAGGCCGGAAGTCCAGTCCAGATTACAAATGGTGGCTTCAGCGCCACAGCACAAAATCAGCGCGCCGGACTGGCGCTGGCCAACGGCCATCTGCTGATTCCTTTCAGCTCACACTGCGACATGGGGACTTATCACGGATTTCTTTTCTCCTACGATCCCACGAGCCTGGCGAAGCTGGCGGTTTTCAACACATCTCCTACAGGTAATGGCGATAGCTTGTGGATGTCTGGACAAGGGCCTGCTGTCGACTCGTCCGGCAACATATATTTTGGAACCAGTAACGGCACATGGGACGGCGTTTCGAATTTCAGTGAAAGCTTCATCAAACTTAGTCCAAGCCTGGCGCTTCTAGATTGGTTTACCGCCGGCAATCACGCAAGCCTGGATGGAGGCGACCTGGATCTCGATACCTCTGGGCCGTTGCTGATCCCGCCGGGCAACCGTTTGGTGATGGTGGGCAAATCGTCAACGGGGTATGTGATTGATACTGCCAGCCTTGGGCATCTGGGCGATGCGACCGCGGTGCAGACCATCAAGTTGGGAGCGGCCCTTCACGGGAGCCCTGTGTTTTGGAACAGCGGGTTGAACGGCGCTGAAGTTTATATGTGGGCGCAGGGCGATAACCTGAAGGCGTTCCAGTTCAATGGCAACACCCTGGTGACGCCTAATT
Organism: Terriglobales bacterium; assembly: GCA_035651775.1. GTDB lineage: Bacteria > Acidobacteriota > Terriglobia > Terriglobales > Acidobacteriaceae > QIAW01. The sequence goes on along the minus strand of DASREY010000076.1, from coordinate 7,284 downwards.
TTCAGACCGGACCAGATTTTATTGGCGGCGAACCGGGTGCTTTTCTTTCGATTTCGGCCAACGGCAACACTAACGGCATTGTGTGGGCCAACGCTGTGCTCAGTGGCGATGCCAACCATGGAACCGTACCGGGCGTGCTACGGGCATATGACGCCAACAAGATATCGACGGAACTTTATAACAACCAGCAGAATGCCAGCCGCGATAGCTGCAACAACTTTGCCAAAAACGGTTATGCCAGCATTGCCAACGGCAAGGTGTACCTTGGCAGCTTTGGCACAGCCAACGCCGGCAGCGGACAATTGTGCGTTTATGGTCTATTTCCGACCAACTGTCCTATACCTACAACCCCAACCGGGTTAAATGCAACAGGAGTCTCGGGCAATCAGGTTAACCTGAGCTGGACTGCAAGCACAGCCGGCGCCTGCTCGGTGAGTTACAGCGTGTTTCGCAGCACAACTTCCGGATTCACGCCTTCGAGCAACAACCAGATCGCGAGCAGCATATTCGCAACCACTTTTTCCGATGTAACAGCGACGCCCTCTACTACGTATTTCTATGTGGTGGAGGCGCTTGATCCAGCCGGCGCATCTTCTCCTTCGAACCAGGCCACAGCCACGACCGGGCCCCCGATTACCAACATTGCAATTAACGCGGGCGGGCCGGCAGTGAGTCCGTTCCTGGCCGATGAAGATTTCAATGGCGGCACTACCATTAACCATGCCAACACCATCGATTTGAGCGGAGTAACAAATCCAGCGCCGATGGCTGTATATCAGACGGCGCGTATCGGCAATTACAGCTATGTCATTCCGGGATTCTCGCCGGGTTCAAGTCAAAAGGTAAGGTTGCACTTCGCGGAGACCTTCTTTACGACCGCCGGTTCCCGAACCTTTAACGTAACCATCAATGGCACACAGGTATTGACGAATTTCGATATCTTCGCCGCCGCTGGAGCTACAAACAAGGCTGTCATCAGGGAATTCACGCTCAATGCAGATTCCAACGGCATGTACACAATCACAACCACCTCGGTGGTCAACAGCGCGCTGATAAGCGGGATCGAAATGGTTCCCGGCGCGAATACTTGCAGCACAGCGCCCACCACCCCCGGCGGACTGGGAGCGACGGCAGTTTCCGGCAGCCAGATCAACTTGAGCTGGAGTGCGAGCACGGCGTCGGGATGCACGATTAGCTACAACATTTTCCGCAGCACGACCTCGGGCTTCACGCCTTCCAGCAGCAACCAAATCGCCACCGGAGTGAGCGGGACATCTTTCTCGAATACTGGGCTGGCGGCAAAAACTACGTACTTCTATCTGGTGGAGGCCACGGACACTGCCGGCACATCGGCTGCGTCGAACCAAGCCAGTGCAACCACGCTAACCGCCACGGCTGTCCAGATTAACTCGGGCGGGCCGGCAGTAGCTCCGTTCGTTGCCGACGAGTTCTTTACCGGCGGCGGCACTATCAACCATGCCAACACTATTGATCTGAGCGGAGTCACCAACCCGGCGCCGATGGTCGTGTACCAAACCGGCCGCGTTGGCGCTTTCACCTACACGATCACAGGCGGCTTTGCGGCCGGCTCGAGCCATACAGTACGGCTGCACTTCGCCGAAACCTACTGGACGGCCGCGGGTCTGCGTATCTTCAACGTGAAAATCAACGGCACGCAGGTATTGACCAACTTCGATATCTTCGCGACCGCTGGAGCCAAGAACAAAGCTGTGATCGAGCAGTTCACGGAAAACGCAAATGCCAGCGGGCAATATGTGATCCAGTTCACACCGGTGAAAGACAACTCGCTGGTGAACGGAATCGAGATCCAGTAAGCGGTCTCAAGATCGAAACATACGAAAGGCTAGCAGCGCACTAGAGGGGCCCGAGTAGATTTCCGCACAACTACTCGGGCCGAATCGAGCCCCATGGAATGCGGATAAGGATAGAGAGAGGGCTATTTGAAGTCTAAAAAGGAGAATCAACGATGAGGAAGCTATCACACGAAGCGGAAGACTTTAGCTCGACAAGGTTTCGTACCGACCGATCCGCAACAATGGGATTGCCTTTTGTTTCACATGCAGGGCTATTGTTGCTGTGCATAATGTCGGCATTCTTAGTTATGGTCCCGCTTGCCCATGGGCAGGTACAGAATTGGGGAACACCGGTCTTTGCTGACGAGTTCAACGGCACGTCGGGGGTTTTTACGCCCACCAGCAGCAATAACCAGTTTTGGACCTTCGAAACCGGCAAAGGCGTTTTCGGCACCGGCGAGATCGAGGACATGATCAGCGATGGCACGACTTCTTTTCTCGACGGCAACGGCCATCTGGTGATCAAGACCTACCTGTCAGGTGGAACTTACTTTTCCGCCCGCTTCAAGTCTCAACTCATTGGCGGCCGTGGTTTTGACTTTCAATACGGCAGGGTTGAATCCAATATTCAAATTCCTACCAGCCAGGCCATCTGGCCCGCGTTCTGGATGCTGGGCGATAACGGAGTGAGCTGGCCGGGCCGCGGCGAAATTGACATCATGGAGAACAATGGCGCCAAGCCGACCCAGATCAAGGGAACTATCCACGGTATCGGCTATGCGAACACCGGATTGGGGGCACACTTCAATTCCGCAACGCCATTCACCAATGGCTTTCATACCTTCGGCATGATCTGGTCGCCTTTTTTGATCCAGTTTTATGTTGATAACCCGAGCAATATCTATGCCAGCTATACTCCCGGCGAAATCATGGGTGTAGGTAACGATCCAGCCAATGGCGCATCCACGCTGGGCCAGTGGGATTTCTGGGGCCATCCTTTCTTTATTCTCTACGATGTGGCGGTCGGCGGCGGCTTCGTTGGACCTCCCGGTCCGGGCACGGTCGTGCCGCAGTTCATGAACGTTGACTATGTTCGTGTGTATCAGACGCCTGCGCCGGCCGCTGTCACGTCTCTGACCGCAACTCCGATCTCGAACAGCCAGGTGCAGTTGAACTGGGGAGCGAGTGCGACCGCGGCCAGCGACCCCGGTATTACCTACAACATCTTTCGCAGCACCACAGCGGGCACTGCGCACAACATCTCGAATACGAACATGACCAACATGATCTCCACGGGAGTTCATGGCACCAGCTTCACCGATGTACTGCTGACACCGGGCAAGACCTACTTCTACGTGGTTACAGCCACGGGCCAGGAGTCGGGTGAATCTCCGCTCTCCAATGAGGCCAGTGTCACACTGCCAGCTACGGGAACGAACGTCCAGGCGATTGCCATCAGTTCGGGCAGCCTGGTGGGAACAGATAACTTTGTTCAGGACTCTGGTTTCAATCTTGGCGCCACCAATGCCTATCCTGACGTGATTGATGTTTCCAAGGTCACCAATCCCGCTCCGCAGGGCGTTTATCGTACCGAGCGGTGGGGACCCACGACCTATACTATTCCCAATTTGACACCTGGTGGCAGTTATACCTTACGTCTTCACTTTGCGGAGACCGCAGTGGCGGCGGCCGGCCAGCGTGCTTTCAACGTTGCCGTCAATGGCGCGACTGTGCTTTCGAACTTTGACATTTTCGCTGCCGCCGGCGGAGAGTTCATCGCCAATGTTCAGCAATTCAATGTGACCGCCGACAGCAGCGGCACGATCACGATTGCCTTTACCGTGGGGACGAACGGAGCTCCCCATACCAATCCCAGCCTCAGGGGCATTGAGATTATTCCTCCTGCTGGTTGCACAGCGCCGAGTACGCCGGCGAACTTCACTGCAAGTGCAGTCTCCAGCAGTGAGATTGACCTGAGCTGGGCGGCGGTTACCGGCCCGGCTTGCGGGGGTGCGGTTACTTACACGGTGACGCGGAACGGCGCACAGATTGCGAGCGGACTTTCCGCAACCAGTTTGAAGGATACCGGCCTGACCGCTTCGACCACGTACAACTACACGGTAAAGGCGGTAAATTCTGTGGGAGCGTCCGCGGCGGCTTCGGCCAGCGCGACAACGTCTTCCGCCTGCACAGCGCCTTCGGCGCCAAGCGGGCTGAGTGCTACGGCTGCTTCCACTACCCAGATCAATTTGAGCTGGACGGCAAGCACGGCAAATTGCACGCCGACTTACAACGTGTTCCGCAGCACGACCTCAGGGTTCACGCCCTCGAGCAGCAACCAGGTCGCCAGTGGAGTGAGCGCGACGTCTTTCTCGGATACAGGGTTGACCTGCAACACCACTTATTTCTATCTGGTGGAAGGCTCCAACTCAGCGGGCACATCGGCGCCGTCGAACCAGGCAAGCGCAACCACGCAAGCCTGTCCACTGACGTCTGTGAAGATCAACTCTGGCGGGCCTGCGGTCAGTCCATTCGTTGCCGACGAATTCTTCGCTGGTGGCGGCACGATCAACCACGCTAACACCATTGATCTTACTGGGGCGACCAACCCAGCGCCGATGGCGGTCTACCAGACCGGACGCATTGGCGCCTTCACTTACACGATCACAGGCAGCGGTATTACGGCTGGCTCAAGCCATACGGTGCGGCTGCACTTTGCCGAGACCTACTGGTCGTCGGCGGGCTCCCGAATCTTCAACGTAACCATCAATGGCACACAGGTATTGACCAACTTCGACATCTTCGCGGCTGCCGGAGCGAAGAACAAGGCAGTCATTGAGCAGTTCACGGCGAATGCCAATGCCAGTGGTCAATATGTGATCAAGTTCACCCCGGTGAAAGACAACTCGCTGGTGAACGGGATCGAAATTCAATAAAAGCAAGCGTGGGAATGGGGAGATCCTGAGATCTCCCCATTGTTATCGCCACATTCGGCTACAAGGCCAAATGACGATGAATCGAGAATGCAAGGAATCCGCAGATTCCTTGTGCTTGATAACTCAAAGGAGTTCGTATGAAAAAAGCGTTTTGTCTTTTGCTGATCTTATTGTCTGTTGGAGTTGGGACCGCAATGGCAGGAGCCTGCCCCCCAGGACCACCGACTTCGCGGGGCAACGGCCAAGTGGCCGGCGTGGCTGTCGTTGGCGGTGGAACTCAATATTATTTCAAGGACGCACTGCTCGGCGGTTTCGATTGCTTTGAACAGTTAAGCGCCTGGTTCCCATCATACTTTCACTCCTCGAACTCGATCTCTCCGACCAAAGTTCTCGTAGACATGGCCTACGCAGTTCAGGGCACAGCGACATTTTTTAATGTGGTAGCGCCGTCAAGCGGCAACTACACGCTGACTGTCCGGTATGCCTACGCCTCCGGCCTCTTTCCCGGCATTAAAGATCGGCCCGAGGGGATCATGGTCAATGGCGTCGTCATCACCAATGACATGCATTTTCCCATCACCGGCAACTTCGAGACCTTTGAAAACTCAAGCATCGTGGTTCCCCTGAATGCCGGCACCAATACCGTACAGATGTTCAACGTTGCGAGCGATGGCGTTTCTCGCGTTGATGCCATGACCCTGACGCCGGGCGGGAGCCCTCCGACGTGCAGCAGTGCGCCCAGCGCTCCCAGCGGATTGAATGCAACGGCGATTTCCAGCAGCCAGATCAATTTGGTCTGGACCGCCAGTACTGCGCCCTCGGGCTGCACGGTTAATTTCTATAACGTATTTCGCAGCACCACTGCCGGGTTCACCCCTTCGGGCAGCAACCAGATTGCGACCGGGGTAAGCACCACGTCTTATGACGATACAACGGCGTCGTGCGCCACCACGTACCACTACGCGGTGGAGGCCGTTGATTCCGCGAGCGCCTCGGCAGCCTCGGCCCAAGCCAGTGCTACAACCAGCGCATGCCCGACGACGGGCAGCGTTCAGATCAACTCCGGCGGTCCGGCGGTGAGCCCGTTCGTAGCTGATGAGGACTTCGCCGGCGGCGGCACCATCACTCATGCCAGCACGATCGATTTAAGTGGAGTTACCAATCCGGCGCCCATGGCGGTCTACCAGACGGCCCGCAGCGGAAACTTCTCGTACACGATTCCGGGGTTTGCGGCCGGGTCAACCCACACGGTGCGGCTGCACTTTGCGGAAACCTTTTTTTCATCCGCTGGCTCCCGAACGTTCAACGTAAGCATTAACGGCACAAAAGTGTTAACCAACTTCGATATCTTTGCCGCCGCGAGCGCCAAAGACAAGGCAGTGATTAAGCAATTCACGGAAAACGCCAGCTCCACTGGCGACTACGTGATCACCTTCACCTCTGTAGTTAACAACTCCCTGGTAAGCGGGATTGAGGTCCAGTAGCTGAGTGAGTAGTGGGCAATCCATACGGGCTGCTCCCGCTCAAAACCTTTAAGAGAGAGCTGCAGGAAGGGAAACGCTAATGAGCGCGCTAATGTTGAGGGTGAGATGGACCGGTCTGTTCTTTTTTCGCCTCGCAGCCGTGTTGCTGCTTGCGAGCGTCTCTATATTTGCTCAAGTCAACGTTACCACCCAGCACAACGATCTGGCGCGGACCGGGCAAAATCTCAATGAGACCATACTCACACCGGCAAACGTGAACGTTAACCAGTTCGGGTTGCTGTTGAAGGCCCCCGTCGATAACCAGGTTTACGCGCAGCCCCTGATCGTATCGGGCGTCAACATCGGTGGCGGCACGCATAACGTCGTTTATGTTGCTACCACGAGCAATAGCGTTTACGCCTTCGACGCCGATACCGGGGCTCCGTACTGGCATGTCAATCTGGGAACGCCCATTGCAAACACTGACTACGGCTCCGGCTGCGTGGATATCAACGGCAACTCCGGAATCGTTGGCACGCCGGTGATCGATCCCGCAGCCGGGACGCTTTACGTCGTGAACTCGCTCAACAACGGCGGCGCTTTTTCCTTCATGCTGCACGCGCTCAGCATCGTGACCGGCGCTGACAAGACCGGAAGCCCGGTGCAGATTACCAACACAGCTTTCACCCCCTTGCTTCAGAACCAGCGTGCGGCGCTGGTCCTAAGCAATGGAAATGTCCTGGTTCCGTTCAGTTCGCACTGCGACATGGGCGCGTATCACGGATTCCTGTTTGCTTACAACGCATCGACTCTGGCGCAAGTGGCGGTTTTCAACACATCGCCGACCGGAAGCCAGGATAGCTTGTGGATGTCAGGACAAGGTCCGGCGGTCGACTCTGCGGGCAACATTTATTTCGGCACCAGCAACGGTTCCTGGGATGGAATCTCAAATTTCAGCGAGAGCTTCATCAAACTTAATCCCAACCTCACGCTTGCCGACTGGTTCACCGCCGCCAACCACGCCAACCTGGATGGAGGCGATTCAGATCTCGATACCTCGGGCCCGCTATT
>DASREY010000075.1:0-14574 GCA_035651775.1 Terriglobales bacterium | reverse complement strand
GCCAGATCGAAGTGTGCGAGAACAGCCGCTCATAGATCCACCCGTAACCCTGCTCCAGCTCTTCCGGGGTCATGTGTTTGGGCTGGAAGACAGCGTGGCCGGTATCGTAGAGGGTCCAATTCTTGTGCAGCAGCCGCCCTTGGGCTTCCATCTGCCGGAATAGTGGCGTTGCCGGATAGGGTGTGAGGATATGAAAGGTCGAGCACTCCAGCCGGTTCTCTTCGATCCATTGCGCGGTGCGGGCGAAAACGTCTTTGCGGTCGTGGTCGAAACCCAGCACGAACGATCCATTCACCTGGATGCCGCAATCGTGCATCATGCGCACCCGGCGCGCGTAGTCTGAGGTCTTGGGTGTCTTCTTGTGGGCCTCGGCCAGGTTGTTGTCGCTCAGCGATTCAAAGCCAATGAACACGCCCGTGCATCCCGCCAATGCCATGTTGCGGATAAGGCTGGGGTCATCGGTCACGTCAATCGAAACCGCCGCGCTCCATATCTTTTTCAGAGGACGCAGCGCCCCGCACAGCGCGTGCAGGTAATCCCGCCGCGAGCCCAGGTTGTTGTCGATGAAAACAGCGTAGGGCTCCCGGTTGGCGGCAAATTCATCCGCCACCTGCTGCGGCCTCTTCATGCGATACGGCATGCGCAGGCCCTCAGTCGCCAGATAACAAAAACCGCAACGATTGTGGCAGCCGCGCGTGGCGATGAGACTGGTCGTGGTAAGAAAGCTGTGGCGGGGAAGGATGGAGCGCCGCGGCGCGGGATCGTCACAATAGTCATTCTCATACGTCGCAACATAGCGCGATTGCAATTGCCCGGCTTCCACATCGCGCAGGATTCGCGGCCAAAGCTGCACACCATCTCCCATGGCCAGGGCATCGGCATGCGGAGCGCACTCCTCCGGGCACGACAGGACATGCAGGCCGCCCAGTATCACCTTCGCGCCGCGCGCGCGATACCAGTCGGCTAGCGCGTAAGCCCGTCGCGCGAAGGTGAGGTGTACCGTAATACCGACAACCTGTGGCATGGGATCAAACGGCGGACGTCCATCCAGCAGGTTCTCGTCCCAGTACTGCAGCCGCCAATGCTCCGGCGTGGTCGCCGCAAAGCTGGTCAGCGCCAGAGTCGGCGTCAGCACATGCTTGCCAAAGCTGGCATGCGGGTCCTTGGGATAAAACGGATTGATCAGCAAAGCGTAATACTGCGCCATGGGTGTGCGCGGAGCGGCTGCATCCAGCACGGGCGCTGTGATCATCTCCGGGGGAATCCAGCGTTTCTTGGGCTGTCGTCGGAACGGCTCTTCGGAAGTAATCATGGACAAGTACTTTATAATATAAAGTAATCTTGGTCAATTAATTTTATTCCATGGTGGAAGCCTCCGCTTACAAGCTGCAGAAAAATCCTTGTACATTGCTGGAAACTCATGCCGTAAGTCGTTCAGAATGGGATGGGCTTTAGCCTCTGGGGGCGTGCGCAGCGCAGCAGGCCGCCATTGGCGGACTGGTGATTTGAATCACGAGCATGGCTTCAGAGTACAACAGTGAACGAAGACGCGCCAACCGTGCCGCCGCATGTCCGGAAAAAATCCCATTTTGGGTCGACCGCAGATGAAAATTACACGGAAGAAGATGAAACCAAAGTGGCGGCGTGTACAATTTTATGGACGTCCGGAGACAAGCCTGTATCAAGGGGCTGAAAATCCGCTGCATCAGGGGCAAGCAAGCCATGCCGATAACTCTCGTAGTTGACCATGAGCGGCGCTGGACCCAGGTAAAGGCGGAAGGGCTGATTACCCTGGCAGAGATCAAAAAGCATCTTGAAGAAGAACAGCGGGAACGTGGATTTGCCTACCCCGAATTGATTGACGCGTGCTCGGCAACCGTATCGCTTTCTGTCACGGAAATTCACGAACTGACGGACACATTGCGGGACTTGGCAAAACAATGGCCGTTTGGGCCAACCGCGGTTGTGGTTTCAAGTGATGTCAACTACGGGATACTGCGAATGCTGGGAACTATCCTGAGCGATGTAATCCAAATTCGGCCCTTTCGCAATCGTCAGCAGGCCGAAGTCTGGCTCGCGCAACCACAAACAAATATCTAATAGACGGGATGCGCAACCCTCTCTAGATGGCTATTACCTCCTCGGGTGTCTTCAGGTCCTCTTGCTCTATCGCCCGTTCTTTTATCATTACGAAGAATACCGGGACCAGAATGAGAACGTGAATCGTAGAAGTGATCATGCCGCCCACAATGGGCGCGGCGATGGGCTTCATCACGTCGGAGCCGATGCCGCTTCCCCACAGAATTGGGGCCAAGCTGGCAAGAACGGCAATCACCGTCATCAATTTGGGGCGCAGCCTCTGCACCGCTCCTTCAATTGCCGCCTCTTCTATATCGCTGTGGATAAGCCGGCCCCTCGTGTGCAGCTTTTTCTCCAAGGCCTCGTGCAGATACACAACCATCACCACGCCGGTCTCAACCGCGATGCCAAATAGGGCGATATAACCGATCCACACGGCCACGCTGAAGTTATAGCGCAGCAGCCATTGCAAAAGCAGGCCGCCCGACATTGCGTAAAGGGTTGGGAAAATAAGGACGAGGGCCTCAACGACCGAATGGAAGACCATGTACAACAGGACAAAAATCACAAAAAAGACGACCGGGAGAATGATCTTGAGCCGCTCCTTGGCGCGAAGCTCAAATTCGTATTCTCCCGACCATTGATAGGTGTATCCCGCCGGTAGTTTCAACTTTTGGTGAAGCAGGTTACCGGCCTGCTCCACAAATCCGCCGTAGTCTTTGGTGTTCAGATCGATGTAGACGTATCCGGTGAGAGTGCCGTCTTCGTCGCGGATCATGGCGGGGCCGCGCGAAAACGAAATCTTTGCGACTTGTTCAATAGGGATTTGCGCTCCTTCCGGCGTCGCAATCAGGATTCGGCGCAGCTCGTCGAGGTTGTCGCGGAAATCCCGCTCGTAGCGAACGTTGATCGGGTAGCGCTCACGGCCTTCGACATTTTCCGCGATGTTGGCGCCACCCATGCCGGATGTGACTGCCTGCTGGACATCTTCGATGGTCAGACCGTAGCGGGCAGCTTCGGGGCGATTGACTTCCACATTGATATAGAAGCCCTGAGATACTCTTTCCGCGAACACGCCACGCACGTTCGGCTGGTTGGAAAGAATCTTTTCGATCTGCGCCCCGAGTTCCTGAATCATGTCAAGATTCGGTCCCTGCAGTTTCAATCCTACAGGCGTCTTGATGCCGGTGAGCTCCATGTCGAGGCGATTTTCTACCGGCATCGTCCAGCTATTTGACAGACCGGGAAATTGCAGCTTGGCATCCATTTCACTGATCAACTTTTCGTAGGTCATTCCATTGCGCCATTGCGAACGAGGCTTGAGCATGACGGTTGTGTCGTACATGTCGAGCGGAGCATTATCGGTGGCGCTGTCTGACCTGCCGATCACCCCCAATACGCTTTCCACTTCGGGGAAGGTGCGGAGCATCCGGTCCTGCTCCTGAAGCAACTGCGAAGCGGAAGTTATGCCGATGCCCGGGAGCGCCGTGGGCATATATAACGAAGAGCCTTCAAACAGCGGCGGCATAAACTGGCTGCCAATTTTGAAAGCCAGGGGAAACACGAGCAATAGAAAAAGAAGGTTCAGGGCAATTGTCGTCTTGCGATATTTGAGGCACAGCCGCAGAAGGGGAAGATAGAGCGCCTGGGTGAACCGCGAGACGGGATTCTGCGACTCAGGCTGCAACCTGCCCTTGATCAGCATGACCATGAGCAGAGGAACAAGTGTGATGGCCAGCAGGGAGGAGAAACCTACAGCCAGCGTTTTGGTCCAGGCCAGAGGGCGAAACATGCGGCCCTCCTGAGCTTCCAGCAGGAAGACAGGCAGGAACGAGACCACAATAATCAGCAGTGAGAAAAATAGCGCCGGGCCTACCTGTTTAGCGGCCCCGATCAAGATCCCGCGCCGTTCTTTTTCGCTCATGTTGGCCGCATCGGGGTGTTCCGAGAGATGGCGATATCCGTTTTCAACCATCACGATGGCCGCATCCACCAGTACGCCGATGGCAAGCGCCAGCCCGCCCAGGGACATGATGTTTGAGGTGACATGCAGGTAGTACATGGGAATAAACGACATCAGCACGGCGATAGGCAGGGTAAGAATGGGGATGAACGCAGAGCGGAAATGAAAGAGAAAAACGACAATGACGAGGCTTACAATGATCGCCTCTTCGATCAGGTCGCGCTGCAAGGTCTCAATGGAGGCGTTAATCAAGCCAGAACGGTCATAACCGGCAACCACTTCGACTCCCGGCGGCAGTGAACCTTGAATGTCTTTCAGCTTCTGCTTGACGCCCTCAATGACGTTCAGCGCATTCATTCCGTCACGCATCACTACAATGCCGCCGACAGTTTCGCCTTCTCCATTCCATTCGGCAACGCCTTCGCGGATGTCAGGACCAAAAGCAACCGTGCCCAAGTCCTTAATGAGGACCGGGGTTCCGTTCTTGCTGGTTACGGGAACGCTCTCAAGATCGCTGGGCGAGCGCAGGTATCCCAGCCCGCGAATCATGTATTGTGTTCCCGTGAGTTCCAGCACGCGGCCTCCAACTTCGTTGGTGCTCATCTTGACTCGATCAATGACCGTGGAAAGCGGGACTCCGTAGGCCAGCAGCTTGTTGGGATCGAGCCTCACCTGATATTGCTTTACGAAGCCGCCAATACTTGCCACCTCGGCGACACCAGGCACGGTCTCAAGCTGATAGCGCAGATGCCAGTCCTGAGTGCTGCGCAGGTCCGCCAGGCTATGGCGATGAGAGCGATCTATAAGAACATACTCGTACACCCAGCCGGCGCCGGTGGCATCCGGACCAATCATGGGATGAACGCTTTGCGGCAGCCTTCCACCAATTTGCTGCAGGTATTCGAGAACGCGAGAGCGCGCCCAATAAAGATCGGTTCCGTCTTCAAAGACCACGTAAACATAGGAGTCGCCAAACATGGTTTGCGCCCGCACTGCTTTGACATGCGGAGCGGCAAGCAACGAGGCGACGATAGGATAGGTCACCTGGTCTTCGATTACGTCGGGTGGTTCGCCTTCCCACGGGGTGTGGATAATCACCTGAATGTCGGAGATGTCAGGCAGGGCATCCAGCGGCACATGTTTTAGAGACCAGATGCCGGTCAGAACCAGCAGGAGAACCCCGGTAAATACCAGGAATCTATTGTTTGCGCACCATTCAATGACGCGGGAGATCATGATTACATTCCCCCTTCCGCATTCAGGGTGAGGCGTCTGCTGGCGATGGTTTGCCCATTTTGGATAGCAGTGATCGTCACCTGCCACGTTCCCCCTGAATCCAGATCGCCCTTGCCCTCGTAGATGCCATTGCCCTTGTCGGCAAGGGGCACGGTTGTATTCATTGCGGCCATTCCCATCGCGGGCATGGCCGGCATATAGAAGGCGACGACAACCTGCGCTCCGCTGATCGGGGAGTTGTTTGCTCCCGTCAGCTTTACGCGAAACACGTTGCTGCCTCTGGATGGCGGCGATGGTTCCGTGCTCAGCTCTACCTTAGCTTGCGCAGTGGATGTTTGCGGGCCTGCCACGTTCGCCCCCCCTGCGCCGCCTGCTCCGGGCGGAGGTGGCGCGAAAGCCCCGGTCGCGGCCTGCAACTGGCTTTCAGAATCAATGAGAAAGTTGGCGGAGGTCACGATGGATTCGTTTGCCTTGAGTCCACTCGTGACAATGAATTCATCGCCTACTCGCGGTCCTGTGGCAATTTCTCGCGGCTCTAAGTTGCCATCGCTGTGATCAATAAACACGACCTGTTTTGTGCCTGACTGAAACACGGCGGAAGCCGGAACCACAAGATGTTTTCCCATTGCAGCCTGGAGCGCGACGTTTACATACATGCCGGGTTTGAGTTTCATTTCGGGATTCGGTAAAACCAGACGCACGCGCACTGTGCGCGTGGTCAAATCCACCTGCGGCAAAATCTGGTCTACGCGCCCCCTGAACGTCCGTCCGGGATAGGCGTCCACCGTAATCTGGGCGGCGTCACCGGGCCTGATTTTGCTCAAATCTGTTTGAAACACCTGGGCGTTGACCCATACCGTCGAGAGATCGGCCACGGTGTAGAGCCTGGTTTCAGGCTGCACATACATGTTGGGCAGCACATTCTTTTCGGTGATATAGCCGGAGACGGGTGAATTGAAAGTGAGATCAGTTATTGCCTTGCCGGTTGTTTCCAGCTTGGAAATTTCGGACGGCGAGACCTCCCATTGTCTAAGGCGCTCTCGGGCGGCATTCACGAGCGATGCCGCACCATCTGAGACTCCGCCAATCGAGCTGCTTTGCAATTGCTGCTGGTTTTGTCTTGCCAGCAGATATTCCTGCTCGGTTGCAACCAGATCGGGACTATAGACAGTAAACAAAGGCTGCCCTTTTCGGACGTACTGATAGGTGGCATCGGCATAAACCTTGCGAATCCATCCGGGGAAGCGGACTTGAATGTACGATAGCTTTTTTTCATCCATGTCCACGTTTCCGGTGACCCTGATTTCATCGTTCACGTTTTTGTATTCAACGTTTGCAAACTTTACGCCTATGCTTTGCAAGCGTTGGGGCGTGAGTTGAATCGGAACCAGCTGGGTCTGCGATTGCGTTGCGGCTGGAGTGCCAGGGTTCGAGTCATTGGCTTCTGGGTTGCCGGTTTCAGGGAGCGTTGCCGGTTGCGTCTGCGTTTGCCCGCCTTGAGTGGCATGTGAATGCCACCAGAACACTCCTAGCCCGGCAATCAGCGCAATGTTGACGATCACCGCAACCAGAAAAGCACTGCGATAGTTTCGTGTTTCAGTTTGTCGGTTCATTGCAGCGTCACTCCTGTAAGGCTTTCCAGGCGCGCCAGGGCTGATTCGTGATCAGCTAATTCGCGCTCGTATTCAAGCTGAAGATTCAGTGCATCCATGAAGGAAGATAGAAGGCTTGCAAAATCCTGCCGGTTTGATTGATATGCGGCCAGAGCGGAGCGGAAGGTGGCTTCGGACTGCGGGACCAATCCTTCCTGATAAATCTTGAGTTGTTCCGTTGAAGTTTGCGCCAGCACATACTGGCTCTGAACTTCAGCCAACTGGCGCTGCGTTTCCGCCCGCAGTTCCTGGTTGGCCTGTTCGCGCTCCTCATTCGCCTGGGCAAGTTCCGCGCGGCGCCTGCCCCGGTTGGGCAAGTTGATCCCGAAGGTGGCCACGTAGTACGCCGGAAAGCTGCTCCCGGTGCGCTCAAACATATATTGCACGTTGAAGTCCGGCCGAAATTCCTTCTGTGCCAGTCGGGTTTGTGCTTCCGCTTTCTGCGCCATCGCGGCGCGCCCCCGAATGCCGGGATTTTGTTCTTCTGCAGCTTTTAAAAGATCGGCGGCAGTGGGGGCCAAGGGGTGTGCGCTTAGCTTTTCAGCAAGGATGTCGGGCGAATCCTGCGGCCGGCCCAGCAATTGTTTCAGTTGCGCCTGAAGCTGGCCCACATCACGATGATGCATGGTGATCTCTTGCAGAATCTTCGTATGCTGGAGTTGCGCTTTTAATACCTCTTGCTGGTTGCCCTGGCCAACGCGGTAATGCGATTCGGCAATCTGCCCGATTTCATTGAGCAGGTTGTCATTTCGCTGCAAAATGCCGAGCGTCTGTTGAAGATAAGCGAGCTGGAAGTAGGCGGTTTTTAACTTTTCAAGTACCTGCCGCCGTACCAAATTCGATTGCTCACGCACAGAATCGGCCTCATGCGCTGCGAGCTGGCTGCGTAGCGCGCGCTTGCCGGGATACGGAATTTCTTGTGCCGCGCCCAGACCGATATAAGCGAAATTGCTGTTGCTCAATCCAGCCCCCGGACGTGGACTGCCCACGCTGAATGACTGAATTGAGAGTTGCGTATCCGGCAATGCCGAGGCGCTGCCGATAGTGTGGGTTGCCGCTTTCCAGCCATGCTCTGCGGCCTGGATCTCCGGGTTATTGTGATCAGCCTCTGCCAGCAGCTCAGGCAGCGAGCTTTGGCTCCCAGGGACGCCCGCCTGAGTGGCGGTGCCGATATTATTTGCCGGCTGTAACTGCTGTGCAGACAAAAGGCAAGCACCCAGAAGCAGCAGGAGGCCGCTCAAGGCGGTTTTTCTCGCATATGAATAGAAAATGGCTTTCATCTTTCCTCCGAATCAAAAAGCACGAATGCGCAGGCGCACCAAGGCCGCCAGTGCCAGGAAAGCGAAAGCCGGTTAGATTCTCAGGATGGAAATATTTTCGGGAGGAGATTCAGCAGGTGCGCGGATTTTTGATCGCACAAAAAATTGAGAATTGCTATTGGATGATACCAAGCTGTTTGCCACAGGCAGAATCGCAACCGGTATATGAACGGGCACAGAAATTGCAGAACGCGAGCTGCTTATGTAAGGATCAGCGTCTCTGATTGTGCTCTTGCAGCAGGAATGCGAAGACGATATCCCACACTTGCCCGCCATTTGGCGGCAGCACTCGCGCTCTTCGGGTGTAAGCACATTGCCGGGTTGCAGACATGCCATCAATGGCGAGGAAAACAGGGCGACCGCCACCAGCAATGCAGCAAATTTGCCTGCCCAATTCACGTTAATAAGTGTATCCGCTTGCGGTCTCGGTGGCAATTATCTGCAAAGGGCGCAAAAGTATGTGGTTTGGGGCGCACCAGGGATGCGGCGTACGAAGCAAAAATTCCATCCTCCAGGCTTTTATACTGGTTCAATGAAGATGGAAGAATTCCCGTTATCAATCACCGATTGGAGCAAGGTCCCCTCTTCCAAGCATCCGGGGGAGACGGGTTTCGCGCTCTGGCGCACGCAGATGGTGGGAGACATTCGCGTGCGCATGGTGGATTATTCGGCCGGATACAGCGCCGACCACTGGTGCTCCAAAGGCCACATCATCCTGTGCCTGGAAGGCGAACTCGAAACCAGGTTGGCTAGCGGCCATTGCTTCACCCTGCGGCCGGGGATCAGTTGGCAGGTAGGCGACGGAGACCCGCCGCATCGCAGCTCAACCCAAACCGGGGCCAGGCTTTTTATCGTGGATTAAGTTTTCCACTTCGGGAATATTGCGGCTGCTTCAGGAAGATGGCGATGAAGATTTCGTCCAGTCTTCTCACGCTCAAATTCAAAAGCCTTCAGTTGCGGTTGGTAATGATCGCAAAAAAATCTTGACGAGAATGGATTGGTAACGATTAGTTTTCTTTAACCCGTCAATCTTCTTAGGCATACACCTCCGTGGATGTAGAGTTTCTACGACGACTGGCTATTACGTTTCGCGGTACGGCGAAAATAGCGGGGGCTTTGGACATATCGACCTGTAACAACAGCCCTCGCGGTTCGAGAGAAACTCGCGAAAGTCGGGCAGATGGGAAGGGTTGAATTCAAGCGTTTTAGCCAGCTCGCAAGCAACCGCCCGCGCCAGTAATGGTGGCACAGAATTACCAACCTGCCTAAAGCCATGCCACTTCGTAACATGAAACCTGAACCAATCAGAATAGGAATGCAAATACGCCGCCTCACGAACCGTCGATGCAGCGTGGATTATAAGGATGAATTGGCCGAGGGGATCGGGCATCGTTCCTGGACTCTTGACAATTCGAAAACAGTTTCCGATTTCCGGTCTCAAGGCGCTGGCCGAGAATCTGGTGCTCCCGAAGCTGAGGCATTCCAAGTAATCCCCGCTCCTAAGGTCAATTTTCACCAGTAAATATGAGGCGAACATGCAAAAGGGGCAGCTTCCTGAGGTTACTTAGTAAGGGGGAGGGGGAACTACTCCCATAACAGCCATGCAGCCCAAGCAGGTAAAAGAAGATGTGGAAAACCATTTTGGATGACGACTTGCGGTTTCCAGAGGCTCGCTGGCACAGCCCTACGAAATCATTGATTACATTTACTTGTTAGTAAATATTATTCACACAGCCATGTTTCATTTCAGGAATCCTCCCTATCGCAATATTGATTGAAGTTTTATTTATTGAAATTTTCACCTTAGAACTCTTGACATTGGGGGAAAGTGGCGTATTGTGGACTGTCGTTTTTCGGAGTAGCTGGTTTGTCTGAACTTAATTGAAGGTGGTACGGCCAATTTTTATAGCCGTTCCATGTTTGCATGGGTCAGCACCACTGTTGGCCCAATATCCTGCCATTTTTTTTCACGCATTCGGCCAATGCGTGAAAAGTTAAATTTCACATTGAATGAAATGCTTTTTGATCTTAGGCGGATATTTTTGAGCGAATTGCGGTTGAATGAGTCTTCATTTTTTTGAGGCATCAACGGTTTTTTCCAGATCGGCAGAAAAAGAATTGTCTTATTAAATCTAAAGGAGTCAAGAATGTTTCGATTGACGCGTGTTTCAGCGTTGTTTCTGTGTTTCTTCCTTATCTCCGCAACCCTGCCGATACTGGCGCAGGTTTCACAGCCAGCTTCAGAGAGCGGAATTGATGCCCAACAACCTCAACCTGAGCAGGCGGCTGTAAGTCCCGCGTCCGCTTTCTCCGCCGGCCCCCGGCACATCGTCCCCTGGCGAAATCCTAATCACCCAATCGCATTCGCGGCGCCTGCCGGGGCGCACCTCACTTACTTTGGCGGGCCGGTGATTTCGAACGTCCACATTGTGGAGGTATTGTACGGAAGCGGTTCCTACCTTCCCCAGGTCAGTCAAACCGCGACGCCCAGCATTGCCAGCTTTTTCAGCGACATCACCAGCAGCGGGTTTATCACATTGCTGAGCCAGTACAGCACGCCCGCTTCAGGAGGCACCAATCAGACGCTGGGGAATGGCACGTTCGACGGACTATTCCAGATTGTTCCGTCGGCAGGGAACAACGGCTCCACCATTGACGATACGCAAATCCAGGCGGAACTTCTGGCGCAGATCAATGCGGGACACCTGCCCGCGCCGATGCTCGATTCCGCAGGCAACGTGAACACTCTTTATATGATCTACTTTCCCCCGGGAAAGACCATCACGCAAGGCGGATCTTCAAGCTGCGTGGCGGGCGGCTTCTGCGCATATCACGGCACCACATCGAATACCCTGAACTCGAATCATCTTCTTTACGGCGTGCTTCCAGACATGCAGGCCGGCAGCGGCTGCTCTTCGGGATGCGGCACGTCTTCCACGTTCGGCAATTACACCTCAGTGACCAGCCATGAATTGGCGGAAGCGATGACAGACGCCGATGTCGGCATTGCCACCACGTTTTCCGCGCCGCTGGCATGGTATGACATGACCAATGGCGAAATCGGCGACATCTGCAACGCCCAGCAGGGTTCCTATACGGCCAACGGCACGACTTACACGATCCAGTTGGAATTTTCCAATTCCGCAAATAATTGCGTGTTGCCCCCGGCCACAGCCACGCCTAACTTTTCGCTTTCGGCCTCGCCCTCCAGCCTCAGCGTTACGCAGGGCAGCAGCGCCAGCAGCACGATTACCGTTCATCCTACGGGCGGCTTCACGGGAAGCGTGAGCTTGTCAGCTTCAGGATTGCCCGCGGGCGTGAGCGCAAGCTTTGGGACGAATCCGACTACATCGAGCAGCGCTGTGACGTTTATCGCGAGTTCCGGTGCGGCCACTGGAACCACGACGGTGACCATTACGGGGACTTCCGGCTCACTCACTCATATCACCACCATCTCGCTTACGGTGGGTTCGACGTCAACTCCCAACTTCTCGCTTTCGGCTTCGCCGGCAAGCTTAACGGTCACGCAGGGCTCGAGTGGCAGCAGCACGATCACGGTAACGCCATCGGGCGGCTTCGGCGGATCGGTAACGCTGTCTACTTCCACACTGCCCAGCGGCGTGACGGCTTCGTTCGGAACCAATCCAACTACATCCACCAGCGTTCTGACCTTCACAGCCAGCAGCACCGCTGCCACCGGCGCCAGCACCATCACGGTGACGGGAACATCAGGATCGCTGACCAACACTACAACCATATCGCTGACCATCAGTTCGGGTGCGGCGCAACAGCTCATTGTCAATCCGGGCTTTGAGAACGGGACCGCTCCGTGGACTCTGACTGCCGGTGTGCTTAACAACTCGTCGTCAGAGCCGCCGCACAGCGGAGCCTGGGATGCCTGGCTCGACGGCTACGGCACCACCCATCAGGATACGGCGACTCAGACGGTAACCATTCCGGCAAGTGCAACCAGCGCGACGCTGAGTTTCTGGCTGCATATTGACACCGCGGAAACCACAACCACAACCATGTTTGATACTCTCCGCATCCAGGTGTTGAACAGTTCGAACACTGTGCTGGCGACGCTCGGAGTATTCTCAAACCTGAATCACGCTGCCGGATACCAGCAACACTCCTTCAGCATGACCAATTTCAAGGGGCAGACGGTAAAGATCCGCTTCCTTGGCATGGAGGATTCAAGCCTGCAAACCTCATTCGTGATTGACGATGTAACGTTGAACGTCCAATAGCGTTTGAGCAAACTCGTAAACTTACGGGGCCGGCTATCGGCCCCGTTTTTTTGGAAGTATGATTTACGATTTTTGAAGTACGATTTTGGGAATCGGGCGGCTTTCAGCGCCCTCTTAACCGCGGACTGTTCTAATCCCGCTCATGGCGTTCATGGGCATTGCCATTTGCCGGAGCGCCAGCATCAGCTTCGCTGCTGGCTTTTTCCCAATCGGCTCGGGCCAATGGCGTAATGGCTTCGAGCTTTTTGGCGGCTAGAGACTTGTTCACTGAAGGCAGCTCTTTGGCGGCGAAGGCGTCAAATTCCTGGACCACGTCATTCAATTCGTGGGTCAGGGAATCGATGCGCGCGAGCTGGTAGTCGCCGGGGCGGCCTTCGTAATCCACCAGGTAGCCATAGAGTTGCGTGGTCTTTTCCCGGATACGCTCTTCGCCGGTAATGGCGCCGCCCTCAGTGGTAGCCACAATTTTCTTGCGCATGGCATTAACTTTTTCCGCGAGCTGATCGAGTTGCCGGCGCAGGGCATCGGTGGCGCCGAGTTTGGCGGAACGATCGGCAAAAGCGTTGCGCACGCTGTTGATGCGCTCCACGTCGAAGCTCATCTCGCCGAGCAGGTTGTAGACGCGCATGGTGGTGTCAAATTGCAGTTTGCGGTCTTCAGGCGTGTAGGTGGCGCGCGCATCGGGAGCGACGGTAAGCTGCGTGGTGTAGACATCTTTGCCGCGTGTCATCTTCACGGTATAAGTGCCAGGCAGGATCCGGGGACCCTCACTGGCTTCAAAGGCCACGCTGGCCGCGGGTGGAACCTTGGGCGGCTTGAGCCGCATGAGCCATTGCACGCGGCTGATGCCGCGGCGGCTGTTGGCGGGGACAGTATCCACGAATTTGCCTTGCTGATCGAAAATTTCAATCTTCATCTTGCCGAAGATGTGGCGCTTTTTCTGGTAGTAGGTGATCACGGCCGCATTCGGAGGATTGGTTCCTACAAAAGTGGCGTTGCCTTCTGCCCAGCTATTGTCGGCGATGAAGCGTTGCTGTGTGGGCTTGCCTTCGAGAAACACCGCATCCTGCGCCAGCACTTCAGGGGTAAGCTTGCGCAACGGGCTGATGTCATCAACAATCCAGATACCGCGGCCGTGGGTGGCCAGCACTAAATCAGACTCGCGCGGCTGTATCGCGATATCGCGCACGGCGACATTGGGGAAATCATTGCCCTTATATTGCGCCCACTGCTTGCCGCCGTCGAGCGAGATCCACAGGCCGAACTCGGTGCCGGCGAAGAGCAAATTGGGCGAGACCGTGTCCTCTTTGATCACGTGAGCGTATCCGCGCACGCCGCTGTCTTTGCCGATAATTGGCGTCCAGCTCTTGCCGAAGTCGGTGGTCTTAAAGACATAAGGATCCATGTCGCCAAAGGTGTGCCGGTCGAAGACCGCGTAGGCGGTGGCTTCGTCATAGCGGCTGGCCTCGACCCACGAAACCCAGGAGAACTTGGGCAGGTTGGGAACGTTGCCGACGACGTTGGTCCAGCTCTTGCCGCCGTCGCGGGTCACCTGCACGTTGCCATCATCGGTACCGACCCAGATAACCTGTCCGTTGCGCGGAGACTCGCTGATGGAATAAATAGTTGTGTGGGTCTCGGCGGCGGAGTTATCAATGGTTACGCCGCCAGACTGTTCCTGCTTTTGCTTTTCGGGATCGTTCGTGGTCAGGTCTGGCGAGATGCGGTCCCAGGTTTGCCCGTGATCACGCGAGCGGAAGAGGAATTGCGCTCCGATGTAAATCGTGCCTTTTTCATGCGGGCTCATGTGGATGGGTGTGTTCCAGTTGAAGCGCAGCTTGCCTTCGCCGTAGTTGGGCTGAGGCTTGATGAATCGCGTATCCATGGTCAGGCGGTTGACGCGCCCGATCTCTCCGCCCTGGGATTCGGCGTAGACGAAGGTCGGGTCGGCGGGGTCGACGAATGTCCAGAAACCGTCGCCGCCATAAACATTTTCCCAGCGGCTGTTGGTCACGCCGGAAGGGTAGGCCGAATCGCCAATCCAGTCGCTGTTATCCTGCAAGCCGCCGTAGACG
>DASREY010000074.1:0-17992 GCA_035651775.1 Terriglobales bacterium | reverse complement strand
CCTGCTGCCGGACAAGAATGGGTCCGCAGAGGACTGCTGACCTCTTCGGTCGTTCTTCCGCCTACCGCCGGCATTGCCCTTGAGACTATGGTGCGGGCAATTCAAAGCAAGTCAAAGCCGCCCGAGCGTACCATTGTCGCTCCAGTTTCCTATCCCGCGCTCGAAAAGCTGGCGCCAAAGGCGGCACGAAAAGAAGTTCCTCAGATGGTTTGAAATATAAGTTGTAAGGCTCTTTCTCATCAGATATCGCATCTCCGCTGCACCTGCCCAGATGCAACCGGCGGCAAGCTGAGCACATCTCAACCTCGCAGCTACAAACCGCAGTCGCGACCGGAGCGGATGATGCCTAAAAGACCCCAAGGCGCGTACGCCGCGCCCAACGTATTTAACCCGTTCGATAACGAAAATGAATCCACAGTTTGCGTGGTTGTAGAAACAGGGTGCGTTGTAGAGTCGCGGCTCATCGGCGTGATTGAAGGCGAGCAAACCGAAAATGGGAAGACCGAACGCAATGACCGGCGAGTAGCCGTGGCCAGGGAGAACCATACTCATTCCGGCCTGAAACGCATTGCCGATCTTAATTCCAAACTCCTCGATGAGATCTGCCGGTTTTTTGTTCACTATCAAGAAGCCATGCGATGGCAGAAGGCAGCCTGAGATAAGACTACCCGAAGATATCTGCAAGTCGAGAGGTGCGTTGCTGAAAGAGATTTTCATAAGATTCCTGATTGGCGGAGCCGTGGTATCTGTCTTTGCCGTTCTAGGCGACACCTTCAAGCCTAAAAGTTTTGCAGGCCTGTTTGGGGCCGCTCCTTCGGTTGCTCTCGCTACACTGACGCTTGTCGTGCTGAAGCAGGGCAAGCTGTATGCAGCCACCGAGGCCAAGTTCATGATGGCGGGGGCGCTGGCATTCATGGTTTACAGTGGGTTCATAAGCTGGTCGTTCATGCGCTGCAAGTGGCCGGTCATGGTGGTTACCATATTGGCGATGCCGGTCTGGTTTGGAGTGGCTTTGGGGTTTTGGTCCCTAATGTCTTCACTGCTGCCAGCTTCATTGGCATCTTTGTTCTGGCCCTGGCGGGGGGTGCAGTGAAAATCAGCATCGATCTTTCCGCCCTCCGGCAAACAAAATGGTACGAATATGCGATCCGTTTTCTTTTCGGCGGGTCCATGACGGCAACTGCCGGAATCATTGCCAAAGAATACGGGCCGACCCTGGGTGGCTTGTTCCTCGCGTTTCCCGCAATCCTTCCCGCCACTGTAACTTTGATCGAAAAGCATGAAAAGCAACGCAAGCAGCGGGCGGGGGTGGAAGGAACTTGCCGGGCCCGCAAAGCAGCAGCGCTATCGGCAGCAGGAGCCGCAATGGGAAGTTTCGGGCTGCTGGTGTTCGCACTTCTGATTTGGAGATTGCTTCCCGATCACTCAGCCCTGTTCGTCATTGCGGGCTCTACTCTGGCCTGGGCAGCGGTTGCGCTTCTGATTTGGATTGTTCGAAAGCAGATGTAACCCAATACCAACAACATAGAGTAACCGGGAATGATGAGTCATAAATCTTCTTCGATACGACACCTGTTCGCAATTAAACCAAAGGCCGATGTGCGAAGGTTCAACAAAATCAAGCGGCGCTTGCTGATGATGGCCGTTGTCTTCTTCCTGCTGGGGAGATCGGTAAAGGCACAGATGCCCAGTGCACCCCCTTCAGGGACGGATCTTCCGGATGCACAGACAATCATTGCCTTCCTCAATCAGGCCATTGACTGGCACAGACACATTGTCGTGGAAGAGCAGCTGGCAACCGACCCGACCGATTTGCTCTATCTCAATGACGACCGCCAGAACTCCCGGGAGATTTTGCAACTCTCCTTCGATTTTGCCCGTGCTGCGGCGCAATTGCTTGCGAGCAAAGGGGCGGCAGGCACGGAACAAATGCAGGACGAGCCGGAAAGGGATCAATCGCTCTACCGGGCAGCCGCCGATGCCGACACCGAGGTACGCCAAACACAAGCCGAATTGGAAGCGGACCGGCAGAAGTTGGCGGCCGCCGGCGGCAGCAGCCGAAAGAAATTGCAATCCACGATTGATGAGCTGCAAAGCGAACTTAACCTGGCCCAGAGCCGCAGCCAAATGCTGCATGACATGCTGCAGTTTGTGAGCGGCGCGACAGGCACGGGAGGCAATCTACTGGCCCAGATTGATCAGCTCCAGCGCTCCATTCCCGAACTGCAGCCGGATCTAACCAAAACCCAGCCGACGGCGAATACTTCTGTGGCCGACCAGACTGCGCTGCGCCGAAGCCAGCCATCGGGCATTCTTGATCTGGGGGAAGAGCTGTTCGCACTGCATCACAAAATCACCACTCTCGACCAGACAGTGCAGTTGACCGACGCGCTGGCGCAAACTGCGCAAAGGCTACGAGCTCCGTTGCTATCAAGCCTGGCGACAATCGCGCAACGCGGGGAGCAACTTGCTAAACAAGCCGATAACAGCGATCCTGCCCAACTGGAGCAGCTCAAAAGCCAGTTGAATGCGCTCACCGCCAATTTCAAACAAATTTCCGCCACCATGCTGCCCCTGAGCAAACAGGCGGTGCTGTTCAATGTCTATAAGAGCAATCTCACCCGCTGGCGCAACAACATCAAGAGCGAATATTCGGCTGATCTTAAAAGACTCATTCTCAGGGCGGTGCTGTTCGGAATCGTTGTCGCCGTGGTTATAGCGCTGTCGGAGGCCTGGCGGCGGGCGACATTCCGCTACATCCACGATTTGCGCCGGCGCTACCAATTCCTGTTGTTGCGCCGCATCGTTCTTTGGTTCGCCATCGGAATCACCATAGCCTTTGCCCTGGCCACAGAAGTCGGGTCGCTTGCCACCTTTGCCGGCCTGATTACCGCGGGAATCGCCGTCGCGCTACAAAATGTGATCCTGGCGATTGTCGGCTACTTTTTCCTGATTGGGAAATACGGGGTGCGCGTGGGCGACCGTGTGCAAATCTCGGGCGTCACTGGCGACGTGATTGATATTGGCCTGATCAGGCTTCATCTCATGGAAGTGAGCGGCAGTTGGGGAGATCGCCAGTTAACCGGCAGAATTGTGGTGTTTTCCAACGCCGTAGTCTTTCAACCCAATGCCAGCTTCTACCGGCAGATTCCCGGGACAAATTTCGTGTGGCACCAGGTCTCGCTTACGCTGGGACCGGGAAGCAACTATCATCTTGCGAAGCAACGCCTGGCGGAAGCCGTGGAATCGGTGTACAACAGCTACCGCGAGAAGATCGAAAGACAGCATGAACAAATGCAGCGAACCTTGAGCGTCGTCGTGGCCGCTCCGCAACCTCAGAGTCAGCTTCGCATGACCCAAAATGGAATCGAGGTCGTGATCCGCTATCCCATCGAACTGGAAAGCGCAGCGACAATCGATGATCAGATGATGCGAGAGCTGCTGGATACGATTGCGCGAACCCCCGAATTGAAATTGGCGGGCTCGGGAATGCCTAATATCGAGCCTGCCACTGAAGACCATAGAGCAGCTTGAAAGCAAAGCGTACGGCATTTCGAAGCACTCTTCCGGGCTGTCCAAGCCTCTTTGGGCTGGGCCTGCGCATCAAAATAAAAGAAATTAAATTCAACATATTAAAGGATGGGCCATGCAAAAGGTTCTACGAGTACTGATTTTGGCATTAACCGCCACCAGCATATCTACACTGTCTCTGCACGCGCAGGATACTCAGGGCGCAAAGCAGGACATGAAAGATGCCGGGACATCCACCAAAAACGCCGCCAAGAAGACCGGCAAAGCGGTAAAGAAGACAACAAAAAAAGGAACGCACAAGGCCGCCAAGAAAACCCGCCAAGCCGCCGACAACGTGGAGAACAAAACCCGGTAACAGACCAATCCTGGGCTCCGATTTTCAACCTGGCTGCGTGTGGATTTCCGCATATTGAAGTCTCGTCAATGTCTCGAGCTACAATCCAGCAGCTACAACACAACTGCTTCGGACAGCATCTGCTCTTTTGAGGAGGTGCTGATTTTTTTATGGATCGAGCCAGAGACACAGTTTTGGCAAAAGAAAACGGAAAGGGCAGGTATGACCAGACCGATTGTCTTCTCTGCCCCGGCGAGCCCGTAACGCAATCGGGCATCTACGAGATTTGCCATGAAGATGAACCCAGGGCAAAGGCGGTGCTGGTACGTGACAGCATCTTTCCCTTTTGCCGTCGCTGTGGCGAGCAGGTGCGTTACAAACTGATGACAGCGGCGCCTCACATCTCGGAAGACTCCGATTTCGTCGAGGGCCCCTCCCGGGCAGACAACCCGCCGTTTCCTCTAGCATCTTCAACACTGTCCCCTGTACAACTTGGATTCGCTCATGGCTTCCGCTACTCCCAAGATGACGTACAAGCCCGGCGAGAAGATACCTAAAGCGGGCATCTATCGAGCGGTTCACGAGAACCACCGAGAACCGCACGAGGTAATCTTTAAAAGAGAAAAGGTGTTTCCTGCCTGCAAACAATGTACCAGCCGCGTGAGATTTGAACTGCTGTCCAGCGTGGAAGGGAACTCCTGATCCTGCTTTGAATTTTAGAATCCACCGCAACCAATGCTGGACCTCATCTTAATTCATTCTTAAAAACTGCCGACCTGATTCCGAACCGACCAGCAGCTCTCGTCCCCGGCAGCTTTGCACTACAGGCACCCTTATCAACATCGCTGCCATCATATTTTTCTACATAGCTCGTCTCAGAGAGGTTGGTATGCTTCAACATAAATCATCAACGCTAGGCATAGTTCTGGCTTTATTGTGCTCTCCGCTTCTGGCCCAGTCCGTAATTGGATCGGGGAGTGAAATTCAAGTCCGTACAGACCAGGCAATTCAAGCCGATTCGAGTGCGGTCGGAAAAGCATTCCCGGCAACGGTAAGCCAGGATGTGCAAGACCAAAATGGGAACGTCGCCATACCCAAGGGCTCTCCCGCCCAGGTGGCGGTGACCAAAGGTAGTAAAGCAAACGAAGTCACCCTTGGTTTGCGCTCGGTCACTGTCAACAGCCATCGTTACCTTCTGAATACAAACAAGACAACCCAGCAAGGCGGGAAGTCTGGAATCGGAATGAATAAACGGACCGGGGAGTACGTAGGCGGCGGCGCGCTGGCAGGAACCCTGATCGGGGCCATTGCCGGCGGCGGCAAAGGAGCTGCCATCGGAGCCCTGGCTGGTGGTGCAGCCGGTGCTGGCGCCCAGGTGCTGACCAAGGGCCCTCAGGTGAAGGTCCCGGCAGAGACTCAGTTGCGCTTCCAGACTAATCAAGATCTGCAAATTGCTCCGGCGTCAGCCTCGTCGCATACGCGGCGCACTTTGCCGGCGAACAATGATTCATCGCAGACCCAGCAGCCGCAATCGCCGCAGTAGTAAATTTGGTTTAATTGCAATAGCCTTGGCACGAAAATATGGATTTGTGGCACAGTCGCCCGGCTGTGCCATTTTTTTTGCTCCATGGCTGAACTCATCCACCGATAAAGCTTGCAATCTAAATTGTTAGGGTCTTGTTAAAAAAAGATAAAATCTCCATGAAAGAGACTATGGCAGTTGTGTGCTCAGCGTGCTCGAATTGTAGAATGTGTTACCCATGAAAATGAATGTTTGGGCTGGTACCAGTGCTTCTTCAGGCAAAATGCTAGAAATGCGAATCGCGATTGCGAAAATCCTGGTCACAATCGAGCTGTTGATCTGGGCACTGGCAGCCGCTGCCCAGAGCGCCCCGGCGGCAGCGTCGAGCGAACCGGCGCCTCGGCGTAACCTGATACTTTTCATTGCAGACGGGTTGCGGCACGATGCCGTGAATGCCGACGTTGCACCAACCATGTTCGCTTTGCGCCGTCGCGGCGTTGATTTCGTCAACAGCCACGCCTTGTATCCCACGTTTACCACTCCCAATGCTTCCGCCCTTGCCACCGGACATGGACTCGGGGACACTGGAGATTTCGGCAATACCTTGTACACGGGACACGCCGTCTCCCGGGACGCTTCCGCAGGAACTCTTACGCCATTTATCGAGAACAATTTTTTTCTCGCCAAATTAAATGATTACTATGATGGCAATTATCTGGGAGAGCCGACCCTGGCAGACATGGCGCGCGCCAATGGATATGCGGTCGCTATTGTCGGCAAGCTGGGACCTACGGCAATTCAGGATATCTCTGAGGTCACGGCAATCAATAGCGAGTTTCAGCCTACGCTCGCAACTATCATTGACGATTCTACCGGCCCACAAGGCATCCCACTGCCCGGCGATATAAAAGCTGAGATGAAGTCCTCAGGACTGAGCGCCGCCGCGCCAGACCGCAGCAACGGCCAGCAGGAACCGAGTTCGCGCGGCAACAACGGACGTCCCGGAACCCTGGCTGCGAATTTCAATCAGCAGCAGTATTTGGCGAACACCGTCACGCAGGCAGTCTTGCCTGCTTTCAGGAAGCAGTTGAAGCCATTCTTTCTTGTGTTCTGGTCGCGCGATCCGGATGGCACGCAACACAATCAGGGAGACAGCCTCGATCAACTGTATCCGGGCATCAACGGCCCCACCTCACGAACCGCAATTCGTAACGCCGACAACGACCTTTGGCAGATTGTGGATTACCTGAAAATGAACGATCTTGAAGGCAATACAGACATCATCATGGTTGCCGATCACGGCTTTTCAACCATCAGCAAGCGGGAGATTTCCCGCGTTGGCGCAGCTACTAAAAGCTACGCCGCCAGCAAAACTTACGTGGACGTGAAAGAAGGCTATCTGCCGTCCGGCTTTTTGGCGATTGACCTGGCGCACGCTTTGAAGAAGCCGCTCTACGACCCGGACGCTCCTTCCTTTACCAGTGAAACCGGAAATTTTTATCAGCGCATTGAGACTGAAAACCCCAGGTTCGCGCAGCACCCCTCTTTCGGGAACGGTGTCATAGGAGGAAGCGGCAGGGCGCCGAGGGAAGCCGAGGCCACCGATGCGGAAATTATCATTGCCGCCAATGGCGGCTCAG
Organism: Terriglobales bacterium; assembly: GCA_035651775.1. Taxonomy (GTDB): domain Bacteria; phylum Acidobacteriota; class Terriglobia; order Terriglobales; family Acidobacteriaceae; genus QIAW01. The sequence continues at coordinate 10,965 of DASREY010000074.1, read as the reverse complement.
ATATTATTTATTTGCCGCAGGAACGCATTGACAAAGCGGCAGCCAACAAGCAGTTAGCTCAAAATATCTGCTCATTTCTGCTGCAACAGGATTATGTGGATGGAATCTTCGTGCGCGACGACTTGGGCGATTTTCCCGGCACACTGCCGCTCAGCGCAGTTGGCCTGATGGGCGCAACCAAACTGCCCAAGCCCGCCATCGTGGTGAATTTTAAGAGTTTTCCCCTGGGCCAGAATGCTCTGCTCACCCGGGTAGAAATTGCAGACTCTTCTCTGCAGGAAGGGCAAGGCATGCACGGCAGCCTGAGCCGCGCAGATACCTTCAACAATATGGCGGCCTTCGGACCTGACTTCAAACAAGAGTATGCAGATCGCGCTCCTGCCAGCAACGCTGACATTGCTGCCACCATCGCCGCCGTCATGAAATGGAAATTCCCCGATGGCAATAGCAAACTGCGGGGACGCGTGTTGAGCGAAGCCATCAAAGGCGGCCCAGAAAGCATTGCCTTCGACCCACCAGCCACAAAGACTTCTTCACAAGCCGGCAGCAATGGCCTGAGGACCGTCTTGCATTACCAAATGGTCGGCGAACATGCTTACTATGACGATGCGTGCCTGGTGAATACTGCCGATGATAAGCAGGTTGAGTGCAAATGAGTGTTGTCGTGGCTTTGGGCTTTAGCCCCCGGACATCACCGGATTGTTCGGTGTGCCTGCAGGATCGTGTTTGCATTGTCATTCCGAGGAGCACAGCGACGAGGAATCCCTACGCGCTTTAATGGTTTATGGGTGGCGCACCATGAATCCTCGACACAATAGGGATTCCTCTCCCGCTTTGCGGGATCGGAAAGACAAGAAATCGATTTTTTCGCAGCTTCTGAAGCTGTGCCATGAGATAAAGGCAAAACGTTAGCGAATTCAGCCGCAGCTATAGAACCGAAAAACATATGCCTCCATGTTCTTTCAGACTTCTCGCTTTTGCCCTGAGCCTATCCGTTGCTACGCTCGCTGGCAGCCAGGAAAAATCCAACGAACAGCTCGACTGTCCATCCAATCCCGAGCCATTCACGAAAATCCGGAATGACGCTCAGCAAAATAATCCGCAGGCGCAAACAATTCTGGCCTCCTGCTACGAACAGGGACGCAATGTAGCACCAGACGGCAAAGAAGCAATTCGCTGGTATACACGCGCGGCGGAGTTGGGCTATGCACCCGCCGAGTACGAATTAGGCCGTACCTATCTGTATGGGCGGGGCATCCCGGCCGATTACCGGCAGGCATTATTGTGGGAGAAGAAAGCCGCCGAGCAGGGTATCCGCGAAGCGCAGCGCGATCTGGCCTACATGTATGAAAGAGGTTTCGGGGTAGAGCAAAACCCGGCGGAGGCGGCCCTATGGAATCGAAAGGCAGCCGAACAGGGCGAACCGGCGGCACAAGTTCATTTGGCAAAGGCGCTCGACAGCAGCGCCGCAAATCAGGCCGAAACCCTAAGTTGGTATCTGAAAGCCGCGCGGCAGAACCGCACCGATGCCCAGCTACGGCTGGCGCAGATGTATGCGCGGGGTGAGGGCACTCCGCAAGATTTTTCAACGGCTGTGCAATGGTATAAGAAAGCTGCTGAGGGTGGCGAGGCCGAGGCAATGTATGAACTGGGCAAGCTTTACCAGGCAGGCGATCACGTGCCCCACAATGCGGAAGCGGCCTTTATCTGGTTTCAACTTGGCGCCCGCTTCGGGTCGCCTGAGAGCCGGGCTGAAGCAACCAAGGTGGAACCAGAGTTAACAAAGAAACAAAGACTGGACGCCGAATCGCACATCAGCCATTGGATTAGCCATCATTCAGGCGCGCAAAAAGAAGAAGACGAGGAAGAGAAAAAGGGGCATTAAGGCCCCTTTTTGGTTAGAATTTTCCAGGTTCCGCTTAGAACAAGCCGTTAATTACATCCGGATTCACGGCTGTATCATTACAGGCACGAGCCGCGGCTGTACGCTGGAGCGCGGCATTCTGGTTATACGGCACGACAACATAGCGGACTTTTCCTGCCTCAACATTCACTACGTTATGGTAAGCCAGATAGTCTGTGCCGGCCTTGCTGGCGCCAATCGAGGAACTCACGCCCGGAGCAAGGTAAACCACATAGACAACATGCGGCCCTGGCGCAGGAATGGCTTTGGTCTGCAACAGATCCACCAGTTTGCGCTGGATTGCGAGGTCGTTGACAACAGTGGCGCTAAGATCGCTGAAATCGTTCACACTGGGAGCGGCCCGCAAAGTTTTGATGGCACGGCCTTGCAATTCACTGGAACTGGCGACATCGCCAGTAAGGGCGTCAGCGAGCGCAGCCTGGCGGCTCCGCGCTTCATTCTCTGCCCAGCCTTTGCCCCAGAAAATAGGCACCTGCTGAATCGCTGTCATCGCCGCGCCGCCATGGTTCTTCTTAGGGAGACTGATAGCTGCGGTCGCTTCTTGCCTGGGGACAATCTGCACCTGGTCATCATCGTCACCACGGATGAAGTTTGGCGGCAGGTCAGTTTGAGCGGATTGTTGCGCCATCAGCAATTGAGCCGTGCAGCCTGCGAGCAACAGAAGATGAATTGCAAATTTCCTCATCGGTTTTCCCCCTGTCATATCCACCTTATTGTGTCACCTTGAGCGAAACGTCATCTACTACAAATGAAGTTTGGAGCATACTGTCTTCTACACCCTTAAAGAAGATCTGGATCGTCTGCCCTTTGAACGAGCTGACATTAAAGGTCCGCTGCTGATACCCAGCGGCGGCATTCAGATTTGAGAAGGTCCCCAGCGTTGACAGCACCGTGCCTGAAGAATTCAGTACCTGAACGTTCAGGGTATCAAAGGCTGTTGTAGTGCTGGTCTCAGCGGTGTCAATGTGCAGCCAGAAGGTCAGGGTTGCCGCAGTGGCATTGGACGGGATCGTGACAGTTTGCGCAAGGGTATCGGTGTGCGCCGTTCCATAGCCATCAAGCCACGCATCCCAGCTTCCCGTGTGTGGTGGTTCGCTGGTGGAATTATTAATTACTCCAGAGCTTGCCGTCCATGGCGCAGCATTGGCGCCATTCTCGAAGCCCCCGTTGCTGATGAGTTCGGTCGTGGTGCCGCCGGAGTTGGAAACCGTAACCGTTACCGTTGACGAAGTTCCAACGTTCCCCGCGGCATCGAAAGCCTTGGAGACGAGGGTATGCGATCCATTAGCCACCGAAGTTGTGTTCCAGTTGAAGGAAAGCGAGGTGGCGTTTGTATTCGAGGCTGCCGCCGCGCCGTCAATCAGGATTTGCATTTGGGTCACGCCAACGTTGTCGGATGCGGTCGCGTTAATAGCGACGGTTCCCGATACCGTTGCGCCGTTTGCCGGGCTCGTGATGGAAGTGGTTGGAGGCGTGGTATCGCCGCCCGGTGTAGTCACGTTCAACGCGAAGTCATCCACCACGAAGGAGGTTTGCAAGGTGAAGTCCTCCTGGCCCTGCAAGAAGATCTGGATAGTCTGGCCTTTGAACGACGTCAGGTCAAACGTCTTCTGTTGATAGCCGCTGGCATGATTCAGATTGGAAAAAGTTGCCAGCGTTGATAACACCGTACCGGAGGTATTGCGCACCTGTACGGTCAACTTGTCAAAAGCCGTGCTGGTTGTGGTCTCTGCGGTGTCAACGTGCAGCCAGAAGCTCAGCGTGGCGGCGGTAGCGTTGGAAGGTATGCTCACCTGTTGCATGAGTGTATCTGTTGTGGTCGTACCGTGACCGTCGAGCCATGCGTCCCAGGTGCCGGAATGCGGTGGTTCGGTGCTACTGCTGTTGATCACCCTGCTGCTGGCAGCGGTGGTAGTCACGCTCCAGGGCGCGGGATTGGAAGATCCATTTTCAAATCCCGGGTTGCCGAGAATTTGTGTTGTCCCGCCTCCGCCTGAAGCCGCAACTGTGAGTGACACAGTCGTGGTATGGGTCACACCGCCACCGCTCGCTGTCACGGTTACGCTCACCGTACCGGTTGTCGCAGTGCCGCTGGCAGTGAAGGTGAGCGTCGAGCTTCCGCTGCCTGGAGCCGTAATCGAAGTCGGGTTGAAGCTGGCAGTCACACCTGAAGGCAAGCTAGAAGCGGAAAGTGAGATCGCCGAATTGAAGCCGCCGCTGACCGTAGTTGAAACCGTGCTGCTGCCCGAGTTGCCTTGAACGATTGAAACGCTCGTTGGTGAAGCGCTCATTGTGAAGTCTGGCGTTGCCGCGGCGGTGATAGTCAGAGCCACGGTAGTGGTGTGAGTTACACTTCCGCCGCTCGCGGTGATGGTTACGTTCACTGTCCCAGTTGTCGCTGTGCTGTTGGCGGTAAATGTAAGCGTCGAGTTCCCGCTGCCAGGAGCAGCGATCGAGGCCGGACTAAAGCTGGCGGTTACACCCGCAGGCAAGCCGGATGCCGACAGCGACACGGCAGAGTTGAAGCCACCGCTTACCGTCGTTGAAATCGTGCTGCTTCCGGATGTGCCTTGCGTAACGCTGAGTGAAGCCGGCGAAGCCGTGACCGTAAAGTCAGGGGTAGCCTGCTTCCAGACGTCAGAGATAGGCGTGGCCGTGGCGGCGCTGCCTACATGGGTCAGGCCATATAAGTCTTCGAGCGTGCGCAGCACATTGAAGTGATTGATGGTTTCAGAGAACTGCCCCTGCTTCACCATCGGCCCTACAAAGATAGTCGCAATCTGGTTGCTGGCCGAGTTGTCGTCTTCGTCCCACGTCACAATCAGCAGGCTGTTGTGGGTTTTGGCGAACTGGACATAACTGTCAATGTGCTGTTGCAACCAGGTATCGCCCTGCGCGATCGTGCCGTCATGCATGTCGTCGTTGAGATTCGGGATGACGAACGAAAGCGTCGGCAGAGTCGAGAAATCCGTGGGGAAGCCGGTGAAAGGCTGGTTAGCTGTGGTAGCAACGTTCGTAAAATTGATCCAGGGAGAATGCTTGCGTGCATAGGCCCCTGATGTGCACACCGTAGATCCAGCTGATGGCAAGTCTTCGGAGAAACCTGTGAAAGATTGTCCCGCCGCCGTCAGTTCGCTCCCCAGATTTTCTGTGGAAAAAGTATGCGGGCACGAATCATCGGTAACGCCCTGATTCGACCCGGAGAACAGATCCAGGTAATTGGGCTGGCTGGGATGCTCAACCGCGAACGATTGCGTAAACAGGGCGCCTTGCTGCGCAAGGCCATTGATGTAAGGAGCGGAAGAGGAACCAATAATTTCTGCGAACGAATGGTTCTCTTCCATAACAACCACTACGTGATCGGGTGGAATGATGCCAAACACATTTGTTTGTGGGATTGTCAAAGCAACGGTAGTGGTATGCGTAACACCGCCCCCGCTGGCGGTCACGGTTACATTTGATGTCCCAACGGCTGCGGTGCTGCTGGCGGTCAATGTGAGCGTCGAACTGCCACCGCCCGGCGCGGCAATAGAAGCCGGACTGAAGCTGGCGGTAACGCCTGCAGGCAAACCGGAAGCCGAGAGGGCCACAGCAGAATTAAAGCCGCCGCTGACCGTTGTTGAAATGGCCGTGTTGCCCGAACTGCCCTGCGTGACCGATAAGCTGGCAGGTGATGCAGCCAGCGTGAAGTTGGGGGACGCAGCGGCACTAATGGTGAGAGCAACTGTGGAAGTGTGAGTGACTCCCCCGCCGCTTGCCGTGATGGTAACGTTGGCTGTACCTGTCGCCGCCGTACTGCTGGCGGAAAATGTCAAGGTCGAATTTCCATTTCCCGGAGCGGCGATCGAAGCCGGATTGAAACTCGCCGTCACCCCGGAAGGCAAACCCGAGACAGATAATGAAATTGCCGAATTGAAACCGCCGCTGCTCGCAGTTGAAATCGTGGCGCTGCCCGAGCTGCCTTGTGTTACCGATAAGTTCGCGGGAGAGGCGCTCAGGCTGAAATCGGGCGTGCCCGTGCCGGGATTAAAGATTATGTCCAGCACCGGATGAATCTCGATTCCGTTGGGCGCCACACCGGTCTGTCCGTGCAGGAAATCGAACATTCCCACGCCTTTGATCCGCACCGGGATGTTTGCTGTCTGAAAACTCGTCGTAGCCGTAAACTTGGCATCAAACTCGGCGCGGGCATTTTGAATACCGGCAAAAAACGGGCTGCCCGAGCCAACGCATGAAGGCGACGGGATCTCGGTAATCATGGTGTTGCCGGCAGAATCCTGGATGACAAGATGGTAGTCGGAGTCGCTCTCCAGCTTGAAAAGCGTCAGCGTGGCGTCAATGGTCCACTGTGTGGTCTCGGCCGGAGCTACGCGGTTATTTGCCGGAATTGGATTCGGCGCGGTGAACGCTCTCATGTTGGTAATGGTGGTGCTGGTGACCGAACTCAAGTTCACCAGCCCTGCGTCGGGGTCCGTACCGGTCTTCACCGACCAGCGTTCAACCCCGCATTGGGCCAATCCTTGAGAAGGAGCCAGGGCTAGCATCAGAAGTGCTACAAACATGAAAAGCGGGAATCTGCGTGGAAACATCAAACCCTCCGGGGAAGCTAGCTGAGATTTGATTCGAATGCGACGACGCCACCAAGACTTTTTGCGCAGCAAGTAAGTCGTGAACTACGATCTACTATCAAGACTCGTAGACAATAGCAGTGGAATGTTAACAGAAAATGAATTTAAATATTAATCTTTAGTGAATTTGCAATCCGCCCATGGTCACCAACTTTGGTAACAGGACATGGTTGCTCCGATTGCAAATCTGTGCTCTTCCCATTTCGGGAGAGATATCCGAGGTTGCTACAAAGACAGGGCAGGTCATGATGCAGCAATACAGTATTCGCTCCGTTATCTTGACAGTTATGCTTTTGCAGGCGTTCCTGGTTGTACTGGTGGACTCAGCTGCCCAACCACAAAGTCCGGCAGCAGCCAGCCAGGCAGAAAAATCCACGGCTTCACCGGCCCAAGAACAACGGCATCCGCCTAAGGCCAAAAGCACGCAGGAATACAGCGACTATACCTTGGCTTACGCTTTAAAGGGCGGGTCGGCTGTGGAAAAAGCTGCGGATGAGTTTGCGCTCAAGTATCCCGACAGCGACCTGCGGCCCTATCTTTATTCAAAAGCCATGCACGAGTATCAGAATGAGGGTGACCGCGGCAAGATGCTGGACATGGGAGAAAAAGTGTTAGACCTCGATCCCGAAGATCCCATTGCCCTGGTGCTCACCGCCACTGTGCTTGCCGATACGCTCACGGAAGTAGACTTGGACCGCGACCAGAAAATTGCCGAGATCAAAAATAATGCCACGCGCGCGCTCGAAACCATGGATTCCACGTTTATCGCCCCGCCGGGGACTACACACGCGCAGACAGAGGCCTACAAGACGAAATTGCGCGGGCTGGCACACGCTGCCATCGGCATTATGGACTTGAAAACCGAAGACTACTTTGCCGCTGAAGAAGAGCTGCAAGCGGCGGCTGACGTGAACAAGACAACGCCCGATCCTTATGTCTGGTACAACCTTGCGCTGGCCCAGGATAACCTGAAGAGATATTACAAGGCCCTGGCCTCGATCAATCAGGCGTTACAGCATATTGCGGCCCATCCTGAACTGGAGCAGTTGGCGCAGACCGAGCGGGAAAAGCTGCTCAAGCTGACCGCGTCACCTGGAACTGCGAAACCAGCGAGCAAGAAGAAGGCCCAGTAATATTTGTTAGTGTGTGGTTTTGAGCAGTCCTTGCAGGTCAAGCCAGTAGCGAAAGCGATCTGGCCAAGTATCGACCGGCAGTCCCTTTTTGTGCATGCCGAATCCATGGCCGCCTCGCGAGTAGATGTGCAGCTCTGCTGAAACTCTTGCTTTCTTCCAGGCCTCATATAAATGGATACTGTGTTCCAGCGGAGGCACGGTCTTGTCGTCATCAGCCTGCACCATAAACAGAGGTGGCGCATCCGCGGGCGCGGCGATATCTTCAGGCGTGCCGGGATACAGTAACGCCACAAAGTCCGGACGGCTGCCGGCATCGTGCTGCACCGTTGCCCCAGCAGCTACGTAACCGCCGGCCGAGAAACCCAGCATCACAATGCGGTCTTTCGCGATTCCCCACTCGGCGGCGTGCGCGCGCACGACCTTGATCGCCTGCTGCCCATCGGCGATGGCCAGCGGGATCACTGCCTTTTTGCGCTCGGCCATCCTGGCTGCGTCCTTTTCATCTTCGTCTCCGGTGCGCATGAGCCGGTATTTGAGCACGAATGCCGCTACCCCGATTGAATTCAAAAAGCGCGCCAGCTCGGTTCCTTCGTGGTCAAATGAGAGCCAGCGAAAACCTCCGCCTGGAGCAATGATGACGGCGGTTCCAGTCGCCGCAGTAGCATCAGGAAGAAACGCGGTCAGCGTGGGATGTGTCACATTGCTGATGCGCGAGCTTCCATCTTGCACTTGAATCTTGCTCTCTTCGTACTTCCAGTCTTCCGACCCCGGCGCCGCGCCCGGCCACAGAGGAATCACCTTGGGTTCAGCCGCACAGGCTGCGGCCGCCAGCATCAGTACGCAGAAAAATAGTTTCATAGCAGAAGGAGTCTACCAAATTCGTGCGCTGTAGGTGTTGTTTGTGAATCGTCTTCGCACGATGACTGCAGGACCTTTGACCACAGGCAAATAGCCCCTCTCAGGCCACCGCCAGTTCGAGCCCCTCCGCAATGATTACCGAGGCGGCAAATTCAATGTGCAGCACGCGCCTGGGGAATTGCGCCTGAGACTTTGACGATGCATGCACCAGCAGAGGCCTCATGGCCAGCACTCCGCCTTCTGGTACCAAGCAGTCCACAGCGGGCACTTCTGTCGTGAGCTTGTGTATGACATCGTCGCTCAGAACGCCCAACTTATGGGTTCCAGGCAACACACGTAGTGGACCGTTATGCGCGGTCGAGTCATCCAGATGGATACGTAAAGCCAGCACTTGACCAAGAGCGCTCGCCGGGGCGTGTGCATAGATCACTCCTTCCTTAACAGACCATGGCCCCCATGCCGACAACTCCTTTCGCTCTCGAAGAGGCAAAGCTGTGTCCTGGTGCCAGATGACAAGCCAGTTGGTCAAAGGCGACTTGTTAAATAACGTTGCCCGAAACGGGAAGGCATCCTTGCCTAGAACCTCTTGCACAATTCCAAGAAGCCGGGGATCACTGGCGAGAGCAGCGACAGGGCTATGCCCCAAAGCATGGCGTACTCCAGCCCTGCTGCGTCGCAGCGTCGGTTGATCCAAGCCCTCAAGCAATTGCTGGAGCTCGGCTTGCGCCAGCATTTCGGGGAAGATTGCGAATCCCTGCTCCTCGAGTTGTTTGTGCCAAATCACAACTTTCCCTTCGATTTATCTTTCTGACCTCATCTTCCACACCATCTGCCGCAGCATTCCCAACCAGAGTTCGGCGTCGCTGGCAGGCAGGTTGAGCCGTCGGACCAGCCGGCGCACCTTCTCCTCGGTGGAAGCCGCGGGCTGTGGTTTCAGGTATCCACTCGCGGATAGCGCATCGAGTAGGGTCGCCGTAATCCGCTCAAGCTGGCCTGCGGCAACGGGATCATTTTTCTGTGATCGCCCTGCCATCTTTGATTCCTTCGGTGATCTCTTTTTCTCGGCGCTGCGCACAAGTTCATACAAGCAAACGGCCACTGCCTGCCCCAGGTTCATGGAGCTGTGTTCGTCGTGTGTCGGTATATGCATCAGCCAATCACAGTGGCTGAAATCCTGATTCGATAAGCCGCGCTTTTCCGAGCCGAACAAAAGCGCGACGCGGTCTGAAACCAGTCGCTTGCGCATCAGGCGCGCACCCTGTTCGAGATCTCGCAGTGGGTGTTGCAACTCCCGATGACGGGCCGCCGTGGTACCAACCACAAGGGTGCAGTCGGCCACAGCTTCGGCCAGGCTCGCGTACTCTGCGGCGCTCTTCAGCAGCGCCGATGCTCCCACAGCCGAGCGGGCCTCGCGAAACGCCGCTTCATAGGGATTCACCACACGCAAATGGCGAAAACCAAAGTTGCTCATAGCACGCGCAGCCGCGCCGATGTTGAGCGGGTTACGCGTGGAGACAAGCACAACGCGCAGACGGTCATGTTCACTCAATGCAGGCAAGAATGCTTATTTTACGACATGGATTTCAGCCTCTGGTTCAACCCAATCTACAGCGCTCGTCCCGCAGCGGCGCCCGATGCCCAGGCCCATTGGAAGTTGAAGCCGCCCAGGTGGCCTGTGACATCTACCACCTCGCCGATAAAAAACAGGCCCGGCACTTTGCGGCTTTCCATCGTCTTGGCAGACAATTCATCGGTGTCTACCCCGCCTGCCGTCACCTCGGCCTTGGCGTAGCCTTCCGTATCCGCCGGCGTGAGACTCCACTGGTGTGCCTGCTGTTCAAGCTGCGCTATTGCTCGATTGTTCCAGGCTTTCGGGGCATGCAAATCAAGCCAACGCACCGCCAGCCGATTGGGCAACACCTGCTGGAAAGCGGCCTGCGCCACTGCATGGCTTCTGACCCTGGCTTCGCGAATCGCCGCTGTAACCTCCCGCTCAGGCGCAAGATCAATGCAGATGGACTCGCCCGCGCTCCAATATGAAGAAACCTGCAGGATCGCCGGCCCACTCAGACCCCTGTGAGTGATTAACATTTTCTCGCGGAAGCGGTAATGGTTGCTGGCCGCTATGACCTCCGCCGATACCCCGGCAAGATCACAATAACGGCTACGATCTTCCGCGCTCAACACCAGGGGCACCAATGCCGGCCTGGTGGGAACGATCTTCAGCCCGAATTGCCGCGCCAGGTCGTAACCAAACGCTGTGGCTCCGATTTTGGGAATCGAGAGCCCTCCGGTTGCAACCACCAGGGCTTGAGAGCGGAACTCTGCGGCCTCTGTCCGCACCACAAACTCATGCGTATGTTGGACCTGGCGAATTCTGCTGTTGAGAAATACTTGCACTCCTGCCTGCCGGCATTCGGCT
>DASREY010000073.1:0-34564 GCA_035651775.1 Terriglobales bacterium | reverse complement strand
TGCCGTCATTCTCGATGCAGAGCTGATCAGGAGCGCAGCATCAACGCTCCCGGAAACATTGAAGCTGGCCAGGCCGAATGTCACCATTCTTCTTCTCGATCATCGAGAAAACCCAGCTCGCAAAAACCAGCTACCTAAAGGGGTTGATGCTGTCATAGCCGGAAACTCCTCGAAGGAGGTTGTGGCTGGGTTGTTTGCATTCCTTGGAGAAACGCCGCGCAGCAATTCAAGTTGAGACTACGGCGAGAGCTTTACGATCTTTGCGTCGAGTTCCTTAAGCGCCTGGCGAAGTAGCTCGCAGTAGTGCTCGTTGGAAGAAGATTCGATGCGGTGAAGCACATCGGAACGTGCCATCAACAGGTTTTCGCGTTCGCGCCGCATTGCCTTTTCTTCGTTTGTAAGGGTGGCGTCTGGAGAGTGGCGCTGCTCTTGCCGCGCCTCCTCCATCTGCGATTCCACCGATTTGCTTTCCCAGCCTCGCGCCATGCTGGAATTATAGGATGCAATTTTCAGGGCAGCCGGAGATGGAGCCGCCTTTATTATCGTTCAACACTTCTTCGCAAGCACAATGTTTGCTTTTTATTTCGTCGTAATTGAATAATTAACGCATGCACCGCTCTGGAGTTGCCGACCTGCCTTTACATGGAGGAAGAGTTCCGCCCTGGCTGGCTGAGCGCATGACAAAGCTGGGCACGGCGATCTGTGAAATCGTTCTCAATGACTATGGGCACTCTGCGCTGCTCTCGCGTCTAAGCGATCCCTTTTGGTTCCAGGCCTTGGGTTGCGTCATGGGCATGGACTGGCATTCGTCGGGAATCACCACTTCCGTGATGGGAGCGCTCAAACGCGGCTTAAATCCGCGCGCAGGTGAACTCGGGATTTATGTCTGCGGTGGACGCGGCAAACATTCCCGCAAGACTCCTGAAGAACTTTGCGCCATTGCCGAACGCACCGGCCTGGATGGCGAAAAATTAGTGCGTACCAGCCGACTGGCTGCCAAAATCGACAATAACGCCATTGCGGATGGTTTCCAGCTCTATCTCCACACTTTTGTCGTTGCCTCGTCGGGCGAATGGGCCATCGTGCAACAAGGGATGAATGACGGTACAAGCCTGGCGCGGCGCTATCACTGGCACTCAGCCGCGGTCCGTGACTTCACCTCCGAACCGCACACCGGAATTGTGGGCGAGCACCAGGGAACCATCATGAACCTGGTAGACCATCGCGCCCTGCCGGCGCAGAACGCGTTGCTGGCGATTGCCAAAGAGCATCCCGAGATCACGTTGCGCGAAGCACGCAAGCTTACATTGCCGCGCCATCATGACGTTCGTGCCGAAAGTATCGACCTGAAACGGTTGGGCGCTGTGCTGGGGGTGGCCTACGAGCGCCCGCTGCGCGATTTTGCTTCTCTGCTGCTGCTGGAAAACCTTGGCCCTCGCACTTTGCAATCCCTGGCGCTGATTGCCGAAGTGGCGCATGGCGCCGGCAGCCGATTCTCCGATCCAGCGCGTTTCAGCTTCGCCCATGGCGGCAAAGACGGGCATCCATTTCCCGTGCCTCTCAAAACTTACGATGAGTCGCTTGCAGTGTTGCGCCGGTCGCTCAACCAGGCACAGCTGGGGCACACAGAAAAGCTCGATGGCTTCCGCCGCCTGGATGGTTTCGTGCGTGTAGTTGAGAAAACGCTGGCTCCAGCAGCGCAGTTCCATGCGGTGATGCAGCACGAACAGGCGATTTCCCCATCGCTCGATGGCCGCACCGTATTCGATAAGTCGAGCCGTGCCCGCCATAAGCTACAGCAGCAGCTAAGCTTGTTTTAGCTGAAGCAGCAATTTCGTTTTATAAAGATAGAAAAGAGCGACCAAGGTTTCTGTCACTTGCGTTGTGCAAGTGATATTGTTAATGTGTTTCAAACGTGCCGGGGAAGTCCAATTCGAAGCGTCGGTCCGGCTGCCCGGTGAGCATCTCGCTGGAGAGGTTTGGAGATCGCTGGTCGCTGCTGATCATCCGCGACCTGATGGTTCGCGGCTTGCGGACATTTAAAGAGTTCCAGGAATCGGGCGAAGGGATTGCCACCAACATCCTGGCAGACCGTCTGCAGAAACTCGAGGCTTCGGCGATCATTGTGGCCGAGGAGGAAAAAACTGACGGACGCAGGGTGAACTACCGGCTGACGGAGAAAGGGATTGATCTTGCGCCGGTGCTGTTGGAACTGCTTGTTTGGTCGGCGCGGAATGAGGAGACAGGGGCTCCATACGCGTTCATTGCCAAAATGGAGAAGAATCGCGAGCAAGTCCTGGCTGAAGTGAGGCGACGGTGGCGTGAACGGGATTCAACGCCATTGATACCCAGGTTCGATAGGGTAGGCGTTCTCAGCCGTTCGGCGAGCGATCGGATGTATGGGAGCGCTCGGGACGCGCAGAAGGAGCGCAGAAAGATGAAAGTCAAGCAATAAGACAGGTGGCGAGTTTGCAAAGCCGAAGAGGTGGCAAATTTTTATACATCTATTTTCACGGCAGGCATGCGAACAACGATAGAACTATCTAGAGCTATTTAGTTTTCTATACTGGGGAATCGGCATCCCCCGAGGGGGAACCTGTAATGCAGGTCTGGCACAACGTGCAATGCAAAAAAAAATTGTCACAGATGTCGAAAGAACTGGTCTTCATCCGTCGTACTAAGGAAGCAAAGTTATTTTGTAAGTACTGCGTAAAAACGAACCCTACGCGAACAGTGAAATCCAGAGAGGAGTAAAGATGAGCAAGGTACGAGTACTGGTTGGCACAAGAAAAGGCGCATTCATTCTAACCTCGGACGGCAAGCGTGAGAAATGGGACGTCAGCGGCCCCCACTTTGCGGGATGGGAAATATATCACGTCAAGGGATCGCCGGTTGAGCCGAATCGGATATACGTATCGCAGTCCAGCGGGTGGTTTGGACAGATTATTCAGCGCTCCGATGATGGCGGCAAAACATGGATGCAGCCGGGGACGCCGCAGGGCGAACAGACTACGACGCCGGAGGGAAGACCCAAAGCCGAGAGCAATAAGTTCGTGTATGACACCTCGCCAAATGGAAAATCCCTTACCACCCACCAGTGGTATGACGGCACCCAGCATCCCTGGGAGTTCAAGCGCGTCTGGCATCTCGAACCATCGTTGACCGAACGCGATACGGTCTACGCCGGAGTTGAGGACGCCGCCTTGTTCCGCTCGACTGACGGGGGACAGAATTGGCAGGAGCTCTCAGGACTGCGCGGCCACGGCACCGGACCCAAATGGCAGCCCGGCGCCGGCGGCATGTGCCTGCACACGATCATTCTCGATCCCAGCAATCCGGACCGGATCTTCATCGCCATTTCGGCCGCGGGCGCCTTCCGCACCGATGACGGTGGCAAGACCTGGAAGCCGATCAATCGGGGATTGCACTCCCAATATATCCCCGATCCCAATGCCGAGGTTGGCCACTGTGTTCACCATGTCGCGATGCATCCCTCGCGTCCCAAGGTGTTGTTCATGCAAAAACACTGGGACGTCATGCGCAGCGACGACGCCGGCGATTCATGGCGCGAAGTCAGCGGCAACTTGCCGACCGACTTCGGGTTCGTGATTGACGTTCACGCCCATGAGCCTGAGACCATCTACGTTGTTCCCATCAAGAGCGATGCGGAGCATTACGTGCACGAAGGCAAGCTGCGTGTGTACCGCAGCCGCACGGGTGGAAATGAGTGGGAGGCGCTCACCAAAGGCCTGCCGCAGAGCGACTGCTACGTCAATGTGCTGCGCGACGCCATGGCTGTGGATTCACTCGACAAGTGCGGCGTGTATTTCGGCACCACCGGCGGCCAGGTGTACGCTTCGGCGAATGCGGGGGATAGTTGGGCGCCGATTGTTCGAGACCTTCCAGCCGTGCTTTCAGTCGAAGTCCAGACGCTGACTGGGGCCAACTGACATGATCCGGGTTGTGCTTCCGCAACACTTGCGAACGCTGGCGGGCGTTCATGGTGACGTCGAACTCGAGATCAAAGGGCAGGTTACGCAACGCTCTGTGCTTGATGCGCTCGAAGCGAGCTATCCGATGCTGCGCGGCACCATCCGCGAGCACGACACCCAACAGCGCCGGTCGTACTTGCGATTCTTTGCCTGTCAGGAGGATCTATCGCACGAATCGCCGGATGCGCCGTTGCCCGATGCGGTAGCGTCTGGGGCAGAGCCATTTATTGTTCTGGGCGCTGTTGCCGGTGGTTAGGATAAATGCTATTGCGCCGCAAGCGCGCCGCGGACTTCACGAAACAACTGCAACAGGTCTAACAAGCAATCCAAGAAAGGCTAAGCAGGTTTTGTGACTGCCAGAAGCCGAAAGCGCAACAGCACGCCGCAAAAAATGCACTGGATTTCATTCTGATTATTCCTATGCTCGCCACATGGATCGATGGGGAACGATCGCAGGCACTCATTACAAGTCAGCATCACGGGCGCGTCGCCGGTGGGAGCCCAAACTGGAATTTCCTGTTCCCCTGAAAAGACCGGCCGGCGGCCTTCGAGCAGGTTCTCGACTGCGGCGAGCAAATCCGAAGGAGAATAATGGGCTTTCTGAAAGAATGCGTCCGCAAGCCCACCCTCGATTCGTTCACCGACGAATTCACCGCTGATTGCGATAATGGGCATCTCCGGGAATTTATTTCGAACCACGGCGAGCAATTCGAAGCCGTTCATGTTTGGCATCCGTAAATCGGAGACAATCAAATCCGGAAGGTTGGTCTGGATGCTGTGCAGGGCGGCGAATCCATCTTCGGCGCAGTCGACGATGTATCCCTTCGACTGAAGTATTGCAGTTAATAAGACACGAATATTAGGCTCATCGTCTACGAGTAAAATCCTGGACTTCTTTTTCATGATCAGGTTGGTTTCGTCGAAAATGGGTCGAATCCTGCACGGTCACAGGTGTTAACTCATTTATAAACCACAGCATCTGCTTCCGTAAATAATTCGCGACGAATAAATTCACTTAACCCCGGTCTTAATTCCGATGGCAGCCGCAATTAAGAAGAGATTCAAAGCAATCTCAGCTAACCGACCGTTGCAGCCATGAACCATTGTCATTTCAAACCTGTCCGCAGGTTCTACAACCTTTGATACTCATCGGCGAACAAACACAGATTGACTCGCTCTTCTGGTGCCTTTAGAGTGGCTGTTCCTCCTCCAAATGTGTTGTTTACCTCAACTTTCTCATTTCTCAAGGAGAATTCTTGTACCCAATCGCACCACGGAGGCCTATCTATCTGGTTCAGGGCATTGCTTTGGTCCTGGTCCTGGCGGGTGCCATGAGCGCCCAGAGCTCACAAACGGGTGCGGGCACACTCGTCTTTGTGCCCGCGACCGGCTCCGTTGCGATGGGAGGAACCCTGCAGTTAACGGCTTTCAGGGCATTTACCCCCACAGCCGGGAAAAACGCTATTGCCATCAATAGCGATATCCGTTGGCGCTCTTCGGATAACACGGTCGCGACCATCAACAATGCCGGGCTTGTCACCCCGCTGAAACCGGGAACAGTGACGATAATCGCGATTTCCGGTCCATTTCACAGCACTACGCATTTGACAGTCACCTCGTCCCCTTTGGTTTCAATCATGGTGACGCCGGCAACTCCGTCGAAGCCAAAAGGGCTTTCGCAACAATTCACCGCGACTGGGACGTATGGCGATAACAGCAGCGCCGACATCACCAGTTCAGTTGACTGGATCTCTTCCAGCCCTGGCATTGCAACCATCAGCAATACCGGATTTGCGATTGGGCGCGATGTTGGAGGGCCAATTACCGTCACGGCCCACGATCCCTCGACTGGGGTCACTGGCGCGGCTCAGCTCTCGGTGACGCCTGCGGTGCTGGTCTCAATCGTGATCACACCGGGCAATGCATCGGTTCCGAAAGGCGCAACCCGGCAACTCTCTGCAACGGGGTTCTTCACCGATAACAGCACTAAGGATCTTACCTCCAGCGTGAATTGGACTTCTTCCAGCACTGCCATCGCCTCCATTGGCCTTAATACCGGAGTGGTAACCGGGAGCAATATGGGCGGTCCAGTTACCATCACCGCTCAAGACCCTGCGACAATGATCAGCGGCACAGCTCAACTCACCGTGGGACCTCCTGGGGTGGTCTCAATTGCAGTGACGCCGGGTAACGCGACAATAATACAGAGCGCGAATCAACAGTTCACGGCCACTGGGACACTCACCGACGGCAGCACCGCCGACATTACGAATTCAGTGAACTGGACGTCGGCAAGCAACACCATTGCCAGCATCGGAATTAACACGGGCCAAGCAGCCGGTATGAACGGAGGCGGCCCAACTACAATCATCGCTACCGATCCCATAACGGGAATTTTCGGTACGGCGCAGCTTACCGTGCTATACGCGGTTGTGACCTATCACAATGATATTGGCCGAACCGGGCAGGATATCAGCGAGACGATGCTTACCCCAGCCACGGTCAACAAGACACATTTTGGCAGGCAATTCTCGCAGGCCGTCGATGGTCAGATTTACGCCCAGCCCCTGTACATGCCGGGAGTAAACATTGCCGGTCTGGGAGTTCACAATGTCGTGTATGTCGCCACCGAACACGATAGCGTCTATGCCTTCGATGCCGATAGTAATACGGGAGCGAATGCCAATCCGTTGTGGAAAGCGAGTTTGATTCCGCCTGGCGGCAGCACGGTGAACAGCAACGGCGATACCGGCTGCGGCGACCTGGTGCCGGAGATCGGAATCACGAGCACGCCCGTCATTGACGCCAATACCGGGACGATCTATGTAGTGTCGAAGACCAAAGAGAGTGGAAAATTCTTCCAGCGCCTGCATGCGCTCGATATCACCAGCGGAGCCGAAAAATTTGGCGGGCCGGTGGTGATCCAGGCATCAGTGAAGGGAACCGGCGACGGCTCCAGCGGCGGCATTGTAAGCTTCAATGCATTGAGAGAGCACAACCGGACCAGCCTGCTGCTGCAAAACGGATTGGTTTATATCGGCTGGGCATCGCACTGTGACAGCGGGCCATATCATGGCTGGCTGATGGCCTATAATCCAGCGACGCTTGCGCAGGTGGCGGTTTTCAATACCTCTCCTAACTCGGGATTGTCGGGAATCTGGATGGCCGGCGGCGGCCTTGCTGGTGATGGCACGAATGTATTCTTCGCAACCGGGAATGGCACTTTCGATGTCAACACCGGCGGGAAGGATTACGGCGATAGCATCATGTCTGTGGGGCCGCCTACTGCCGGGATGCCGCCTACCACGTTTCCGGTTTTAAGCTACTTCACTCCTTTCAACCAGGGCAGCTTGAATGGTGGCGATGTAGACCTTGGTTCCGGCGGTGTTCTGTTGCTGCCGACGCAGACAGGGCAACATTCCCACCTGTTGGTTCAGGTGGGGAAAGAGGGCACCGTTACTCTTGTCGACCGCGACAACATGGGCGGCTTTTGCACCAGCTGCACCAGTCGCGATACACAGATTGTGCAGGAACTCCGCAGCGCGGTCGGCGGCACGTGGGGAATGCCGGCGTTCTGGAATAACAGTGTTTACTTTGGCGGCTCAGGTGACAGGGTCAAAGCCTACGCATTCAATGCCGGTGGAAGTGGCCTGCTTTCCACCAACCCAACTTCGCGAAGCACGGTCGGAATCGGAAATTTTGGCCCGACGCCGTCGGTTTCAGCCAATGGCAATAGCAACGGCATTGTTTGGATCATCCAAGCCGATGGCGGATCGGCAGTTCTGCGGGCACTCGACGCGGCTAACTTGGCCACTGAACTGTATAACTCCAACCTGAATGCTGGTGACAACCCTGGCAACGGGGTGAAGTTTACTGTGCCAACCATTGCCAACGGAAAAGTCTATGTAGGGACTTCGTCTCAGTTGTCAGTGTTTGGATTGCACTAAAGCAGAAACCTGATGTTTTTTCATTCCGAGCAGCGGACCTTGCTCGGGCAGGTTGAATGAACAGAGATGCGACGTGGACTCCGTTTGGCTGTGGTCCCAATCTCATCTCGGTCCAAAGGACCGAGATGAGTCTCTACTTTCAGTACTGCAGAAGAAGACAGGTTTCCACTTCAGATACTCCCGCCTGCGTTTTGTTCTTGGGATTAAGGTAGTCTGATGGTATATTGAATTAGCGCTATTGCCCACGGTTCGCTAGTGGTGCGGTGGTCCGATCCAACAAAGATCTGACATTGATTTCCGCCTTTCCTGCTCTCCGTTTGTTCTCAGCGTTGAAATTCAACTTACGAGCGGCGTTTATCTACATAGGTAAATATCAAGCCTGAAAATATGCATACTCGCGAATTGCAATCTGCATACGTAGGCAAAGCTCCGCTCATGACAAAGAAAGTACAATTAGAAATGACACGATTTACAGAAATGCCCCTCTCTGCTGGTTTGCAGCAGAGGCTGGCATCAGCTCAATTTATAACCCCAACACCTGTGCAGGCAGCGGCCATTCCGCATGCCCTTGAAGGCAAAGATGTTCTTGCCACGGCGCAGACCGGAACCGGCAAGACGCTTGCTTTCCTGATACCGGCCATTGAAAAATTGCAGGCCACCACTTCACGAAACGTGGAAGTGCTGGTGCTGGTCCCAACCCGGGAACTTGCCTTGCAGATACTGGCGCAATACGAAAAGCTGCGTGGCAAGGCACTCGGTCCGGCAGCCCTGGTGATAGGCGGAGTATCAGAAAAATCACAGATTCAGGCGCTGCGCTCAGGTGCTCGCCTGGTGGTCGCAACTCCCGGCCGCCTTGAGGATCTTCTCAGCCGCAAGCTGGCAGACGTGCGGCAGGTCAAGATGCTTGTTCTCGATGAAGCCGACCGCATGCTCGACATGGGCTTCCTGCCTGCCATCCGCCGCATTGCAGCGCAGTTGCCAGCGCAACGCCAGACCTTGTGCTTCTCAGCAACGCTCGAAGCATCAGTAGCAGGGCTGGTACATCAATATATGCGGAACCCGGTGCGCGTTGCTCTGGGCTCAATCCTGAAGCCCGCGGAAAATGTGGAGCTGCAGGCCTTTGAAGTGGCCTTAGCCGAAAAGCGCAACGTTCTACGCCACCTGCTCTATCAGGAAAAAGGACGCAGCCTGGTATTTGCCCGCACCAAGCGCGGTACCGAGCGCCTGGCCAAGGATTTGGCGCGCGACGGCTTTGCCGCCGCCATGATTCATGGCGATCGCTCACAGTCACAGCGCAACGGCGCCCTCAGTGGTTTTGAGGAGGGCCGTTTCAAGGTGCTGGTAGCTACCGACGTTGCTTCCCGTGGAATCCACGTGCACGACGTTGCTCATGTGATCAACTACGATCTTCCTACCTTGCCGGAAGATTTTATTCACCGCGTCGGCCGTACCGGCCGGGCGGGAGCCAAAGGATTGGCCTCGACACTGGTTTCGGGTGCTGAAGTCTCTGAGCTTCGCCAGATCGAGCGCGCTCTGAAGCTGCGCATCGAACGTAAGCAGATCAACTCGCGCGAGGTTGAAGCACAGATGCCGGCAAGACGGGATACCCTGGAAGGCCGTACTTTGCGAGCTATGCCCGGCGAAGTCTTTGCTTAAATCAAGAAGCTGATAACAAGCCAGTGCCAAAATACAGGAACGCCTCGTGCTTATCTTAAGTGCGAGGCATTTTTTATGACCACCGCGAGACCGGGTTGCGTCCAATCTGGTTCACAATAGATCAATCGTGTTTTGCTTCATGCTTTGGCATGCGCAGCAACAACACCAATCCGCCGGCCAGCAGCGCTGAGGCCGAAAGACACAACACGCCCGCGCTGAAGGTATGCGCTCTTTTGGTTATGTATCCTACGGCGTACGGACCGGCGAAGCCCCCCAGGTTGCCGATAGAATTAACCACGCCAATGGAAGCAGCTGCGGCGGTGCCGGTGAGAAAGCTTGTTGGCAGCGACCAGAAGGCTGGCAGGTAACCATACATGCCGACCGCGGCCAGGCAAAACATCAATATTGCCAGATCTGTCCTGTGCGACACCACACTCAATCCCAACCCAATGCTGGCAACAATCATGCACAGTGCAGCATGCCAGCGGCGCTCTCCGGTACGGTCGGATGACCACCCCACCAGCAATATGGCAATGAGCCCAACACAGTAGGGAAGAACGGCTACCAGGGTAACGAGCAGGTTCGAAAGCCCCGACAGTTTCTTGATGATGGTCGGCAGCCAAAAATTAAAACCGTAGACGCTGGCTGCCATGAAAAACAAGGCCAGCGCCAACAGCAGCACTCCGACGACTTGCCGTAAGGTCAAAGATCCCCCGGTTTGCTTCGTCTTCTTTTCTCGCTCCAGTTCTCCTGAAATCCATTGTTTTTCATCTTCCGGCAGCCAGTTCGCCTGTTGCGGCCAATCCGTAAGATAAAAAATAGTGACAACGCCGAACAAGACGGCGGGTATTCCCTCCAGGATGAACAACCAGCGCCAGCCCGCCAGCCCCAGCCAATGTATTCCCAGCAGCAAGCCTGAGATTGGCGAGCCAACAATGTTGGAGATGGGTTGCGCGGCCATAAACATGGCCATCGCCTTGGCCCGGTCCTCGTAGCGAAACCAATGGCTGAGGTAGACGACAATCCCGGGAAAGAACCCGGCTTCGGATGCTCCCAACAGAAACCGGATCGAATAAAACTGGAGAGGCGTGTGCACAAAGCCGGTGAAGACAGCTACGATGCCCCACGAGATCATGATGCGCGCAATCCAGGCGCGGGCGCTCCAACGCTCCACCAGTATGGCGCCCGGGACTTCGAGCAGGAAATAGCCGATAAAGAAGATACCGGCGCCAAACCCAATTACCTCAGAGGTAAAACCCAAGGCGCCGCCCATCTCCAGGGCGGCATAACTGAGATTCACGCGGTCAAGATAGGCGATGATATATAGAAAGAAAAGATAGGGAAGCAGGCGCCGCGCAATGCGCTTGCGCGCGCGTTCGGCAATCGGGGTTGTTGTAATTACAGTCGGACTGTTCATGCCCTTATCGTTAGGATTTCAGCACGAAGACACGGAGATACGAAAAAAAGAATCTTAACCACGGTGGACTCAAAGCAATATCGTGCCTGAACCCTCCACCTCCGCAAAAAAACGCGGTAAGGGTAGGTCACCCAATCCAGGTTTTTCTCCGTGTCTCAGTGCCTCCGTGGTGATTTTCTTTTGGATCTGCGTTTTTCTGCGTTCATCTGCGGGCTGGCTTTTTTTCCGTGCTGCCCCTTCGTCTCCTTTGTGGTCAAACTCTTCTCCAGGATGATTCTTAAGCCTGTCAGCAGCGCGTCTTCGGTTTCAGTGGCGGAGAGCACGGTTGCCGGCACAGACGCCGCGGCGAGCGATTTACGCCAGGCTTCACCCAGTGCTTCGCTTCCAATGATTGTCACCTGTTGATCGGTCGCCAGCACGCCGCGTGCGATGAGCGCATCCATGTCCGACGCGACAAAAGCTCCAATGAGGAAAGCAAGCCTGTCATCTGGCGTTCCCTGGTTGGCCAGCCCCAGCAGCCGCACGCAGAACAGCGCGCGGGCCAGCCCCGAGCGTCGTTGCTCTTTCATGCCTGCCTGCTTCCATGTTTCTGAGATCGTGTTTGCGCGTTCCTGAGGCACCGAGCCGGCCAATATCGTCTGCGTCTGGGCGGTGTGAATAAGCTCGCCTGAGAGCGAAGTGGTGCTCGATGCAATGTGTCCTTCGGCATCCAGTTGAATCGCCTTCCAGTGCGAGCCCAGGTTCAGCACCACCGCAGGCGGTTCAACGTAGCCAAGCGCGCTCAATCCTATGCACAGAGTTTCTTCTCCGCGCATGACGTCCACTGTATGGATCAAATCCGGCCGCAGGTCTGAATCCCCTGGACCGGACCGCACTCCGGGAACAAGCAATACGGGGAGATCGGTCACCTCGGGAAATTGCAACCACTTCGAAGCTGCCGCCAACTCGGCCACGCCGGCAGGCGTAGCTACATGCGGCACTTCCGCCAGTCCTAGCGGAGAGCCGATCATCCCCGTGGCGGCAACACATATGGGCACGGCCGATTTTAGACTGGCGGTTTTGCCGGCATTCTTGATTTGTATCAGCAATGTCTCAACCGTCTCTCGCAGCGCCGCATGGATGCGTTGCTTTGACCCATCGCGCGCGGTATCGCGCACCCCAACCGGCTTGTTGATGCGGGCAATAATTTGGCTGCCGCGCATAAGCCAGGCGCGCGTGTTGGTGGTGCCCATGTCCACGTAAATGGCGCACACTTCTTTGCTTAGGTCTGCGTGAGTGCTCATTAGAAATAAGGTGACCGGCAACAATACCGTGAATACTCGCCTATGCGCAACCGCTGCAGGTCATGTGAAATTGGCCTCCATATTTATTTGAGATCAAGTTATCGAATTGGTATACAACCGGGAACGTAAGTATTGACAAGGCAATACGATTGGGCTACAGTCTGCGCATCAGCCGAAATCTAAAGCCGCGCTTGTCTTGCGCTATTTTGTGCCGCTTGTCGGCGGGCATACCCCTCTTATCGGCTGTCAATAAAAATCAAATCACATAGGAGAGAAATCAAATGAAAGCACGTATACGTGTCTTTTCGCTGCTGGGTTTGTTCCTGGTTCTGATGGCAGTGCTGCTTCCTGTTGGAAGAGCTATTGCCCAGTCCTCTGATGAGAACAACCGGGCTGCGGCGCTGCTTGGCGGCGGCGTCATGATCGTAGTACTGCTCATTGGCCTGGCGGCTTATGTATACATCGCTTTGGCTGTTCAGACCATCGCCAACAAAACGCACACCGAAAATCCCTGGATGGCCTGGATCCCGATCATCAATATTATTTTGCTGCTCAACATTGCCAAGAAACCTATATGGTGGATTGTGCTTTTCCTGATTCCCCTTGTAAGCCTGGTTATGGCTATCATCGTCTGGATGGGTGTGGCCGAAGCACGGGGCAAGCCCAGTTGGTGGGGCATTCTGCTGATTGTTCCGCTGGTGGGAATGATCGTTCCCGGCTATCTGGCCTGGGCAGACTGATTTTTTCGCACGGGCCTCTTGCGGTTCGTTCGTGATCTGAACCCAGACGAAAAATAAAATTGCCCTCCCCGCATCAAAAGGAATGCGGAATGCGGGGTGGGCCGGAAGTGAGCACCGCCTCGGCGCGAACGGTAAGCTAGTGCCTAGCTGCTTCTCTGGACAACTGAGAGCTTGGAGCTTTTAGCTGTTTTTTCATACAATGTCACCCGCCAGGAGGAGCTTCCATGTCATTTTCTATCTCTCGTCGTGATTTTCTCGCCGGTTTAGGTCTGACCGCAGCCGCAGCTGCGGCTTCATCCATTCCTTCATTTGCCTTCTCCGGCGCGATGCGCTCTCCCTTCAAGATCGCCGTCATCAACGATGAGATCGGCCAGGATTTTGGCCACGTCTGTGAAGTCGCGTCGAAAGAATTTGGCATGCAATGGATTGAATTGCGCGGCATGTGGGACAAGAACATCGTCAACCTCGACGCCAAAGAGGTGGCTGAGGCACGCCGAATCCTGCAGAAAAATAATTTGCGTGTAACTGATATTGCCAGTCCGCTCTTCAAGACCGATTGGCCGGGCGCACCCAAATCCAAATACAGCCCTAAGGCCGCTCCGGGCAAGAGCCACGACCAGTTCAATGCCGACTTCACTTTCGAGCAGCAGGATGAGGTCTTCGAGCGCAGCCTCGCCATGGCCAAGGCATTTGGCACGAACCGCGTCCGCTGCTTCGATTTCTGGCGCATCGAAGATCAGTCGCCCTTCCGCGCGGCCATAGACCAGAAGCTCCTCGAGACCGCTAAGAAAGCCGGTGACAAAGGCGTGATCCTGATGCTGGAAAACGAACCTGCATGCAACACCGCCACCGGAGCAGAATCCGCCAGACTGCTGGAGGCAGTCAAGACACCGCATTTCATGTTGAACTGGGACCCGGGCAATGCCTCCACCCATGATGAGGTGCCTTATCCCGATGGATACAAGCTCATTCCCAAGGATCGCATCGGCCACTGTCATTGCAAAGATTCGGTCAAAGCGGCAAACGGCGAATGGAAGTGGGAGTGTATGGGAAAGGGCGTGATTGACTGGGTCGGCCAGTTCCGGGCTCTGATGAACGATGGCTACCGCCACGCCGTCAGCCTTGAAACTCACTGGCACGGCGCGGGAACACCCGAGGAATCCAGCCGCCAGAGCTGGGCGGGCATGAAAGCGCAACTGGAAAAAGTTGGAGCTTTGAAATAGTACCTAGTGCGGTTTGGCGGAGCGATAAAACGTTACGGAAGGCGAGTTGTTTCCCGCAAAGTTCGTATCGCCGGCATAGACCGCGGTGATCACGTGAAGTCCCATGGCGAACTGGTTGGTTTGGCAGGCTGCGTGACCAGAAACATCTACCGACGCCGCACACACAACCGTGGCGCCATCCCTAAATGTGACGCTACCCGTTGGCGCCGATGGCGCAGAATTTGACGGGGTCACTGTAGCAGTGAAGGTCACGCTCTGGCGGAAGCGAAACGGAATAGGAGAGACTGCGATCACGACATTGGTTGGGGTGCGGTTTACATCCTGCGTCAATCCCGATGAAATCGGGCTGGACTGGAAATTTGCATCTCCACCATATGAGGCTGTGATCGTATGCGAGCCCGGCGTTAAGGCCGATGTGCTGAATGTCCAAGTCCCTGCGCCGGCAGGTGTTCCTGTGCCCAGCGAGTTGGCCCCGTCAAAAAATGTGACTGTGCCGGTGGGAGTGCCGCTGAACTGCGGTGAAACCGTCGCGGTAAAAGTGAGCGGCTGTCCATAATTTGAAGGCGTCGTGCCCGAGGTCAACGCCAGGGTGGCCGTCGTGCTCGCTTGGCTCACCGTGATTGCCTGGCTTACTCCAAAAATCGAGTTGTTGGGACTCTCATGGGAAATGATGTACTGCTGCCCGGCCGAGAAAAAAATTGCGCCATTCGGAAACTGGTGGGTGCCGTTATCGGCGAGTCCAAATGTATAAGGGAACGGAAATTGGCCGCTTCCGAAAGTCCCGAAGACATCGGTGCCGGTATAGCCGCTGAAGACGCGGTTGTAGACATTGAGCGCGCTCACGCCGAAAGTGAACGGCTCTCCGACAATGGTGCTGGCGGGAGCGGTGATTCCGAGATGGGTCACAGGACAAACCTGATTCAGCGAGACGCTCACGTTTCCGTTGCCGGCGCTGTTTTCATTAGCCACGGCAAAATCGGTGATCGAGTCGCCGTTGAAATCGGCCGCGACCAGCGAGAAGGGCTGCAATCCTACCGTAAATGTTTGCTGGCCCTGGAAGTTTCCTGCCCCATCGCCCAGCAGAATACCCACTGTGCCCGGATTGAAGCTGAAGGGATCGGAGTTGGCCACGGCCAGATCGGCAAATCCATCGCCGTCGAAGTCGCCTGAGATCACCGAAGTTGGATTCACTCCAACGGGATAGTTCACTGCGTTCTGAAATGTGCCATTCCCATTTCCTCGCAGCACGCTGATGGTATTGTCATTGAAATTAGTTACCACCAGATCGGCCTTCCCGTCGCGGTTGAAATCTCCGACGGCGATCGAACTTGGGGCAGAACCAACCGTATAAGTATGGATATGGCTGGGATCGTTGGGAAAACTTCCGCTGCCACTGTTCAGGGCAACGGTGATGATGTTCGAGCTATAATCCGCGACCGCGAAGTCCAATGCGCCGTCGCCGTTGAAATCGCCCGCAATCACAAACTCAGGAAGGCCTCCAACGGGTGTGGTCCAACCCGCGGAAAAGGTCCCATCGCCGTTGCCTCCCATGATTCTCACCGACTGATAGGGATTGGCTGAAAGGCTGACAGCGACATCCAGTTTCCCATCACCATTGAAATCTCCGACGGCCAGCCCGCGTGGATTAGAGAAGGCAGCGAGCGGCGTGTTTTTCGCTGCCTGGAAAGTCCCATCGCCATTGCCCAGAAGAACACTGAGGTTGGTGTCTGTCAGGTTTGCGGTGACGATATCTAATTTTCCATCGCCATTGAAGTCACCCACGCCAATCGCTACCGGAGTTCTCCCCACCGGGTAGTTCACCGCCGGTTGAAAGCTCCCGTCGCCGTTGCTCAGAAATACGCTCACATCGCCGCTGTTAATGTTCACCACGGCGACATCAGTCTTGCCAATATGGCGGAAGTCGCCGCCAGCGATGGCGTAAGGGTTGCTGTCTGCGGTATAGGTCGGTGCTGAAGGGAAACATGCTGCCTCGGGCCCGATCAAGATACTGCGTGTGCTGGTAATGGAGTTATTTACTGTGTCCCGCGCGGTAACTGTCTGTGTACCTTGCGCGAGCAGAGTTGCTGCATTGCGGAACACATGCCTGCCTGCATCTCCACTGGTAAATGTGTAATCGGCGGGAAGCGAAGCCCGGCCATCGGAGCTGGTGAAATGCACTGTGCCCCGGTATCCAGTGGCGGTATTCTGGAATGGATCGTATACCTGCATGGCAATATCGAAAGCAGCGCCGGGCGTTCTGCGCGCCGGGATGGAAACAAAGAACATCGCTGCCGCCGCAGGAGTAACAGTAACTGTGGCGCTTCCCGTGATGCTGCTGCTCACGGTGTCGGTGGCGGTAATGGTCTGGTTACCGGCGGTCTTCAATGTAATTGGGAAGGTTCTTGTTCCGTTTGTCAAAGTAGAATCTGCCGGCAGCACTGCCGCCGCATCGTTGCTCGTGAAGTGGACTGTGCCGGTATAGCCGGTGTTGATGTTGCCGAACCCTTCAACAATAGAAAGTGTTTCATTGAACTGCACTCCAGCAGTTGAGCTTGTGGGACCGCTCATCGCGAAGTGGTAGATCGAACAAATACTGTTGAGAAATATCTGCGCGGTGCCCGAGTTCTGGTTTACCTGAGCAATGTCGGGATGGCCGTCTCCGTTCAGGTCGCCGATGGCTATACCCTCAGGAGCAATGTTGTAGCTGGCAGAGCTGGTCATGTAGTCGGCTACGTGGGTAAAGGTTCCATCACCCTGGCCGCGGTAAACCGAAAACTTGTTGGCAGAAGGGTCCGAGACGTTGTTTACAGAGTTGGCCAGCACGAGATCGAGTTTGCCATCGCCGTTGAGATCAGCCGTTGCCAGCGCATAGGAGAGCGGCGAGGCCATCGATACCGCGGGCTGGAAGGTGCCATCGCCATTGCCCAGCGCTACGGAAAGATATCCATTGACATTAAAGGTATTGGCAGCAACATCCAGATTGCCGTCGTTGTTGAAATCAGCGACAACAATATTGGAGAGATAGGGCGGCATGCCAACGACAGATGTCGCGTTCTGCAGGGTGCCATCGCCATTGCTGAGGAGCAGATCAATGTTGCCGAATGAGCCGGTAGTATCCCCAACGATGACATCATTCTTTCCGTCTTTATTCATGTCGGCAATGGCAATGCTGAAGGGCGCCGCATGTACGGCATAGGTCACGGCAGCATTGAAAGTACCGTCGCCCTTGTTCACCAAGACGCTTATATTTGAACCATTCGAATTTCCGACAACAATGTCGGGGCTGCCATTGCCCAGGTCGCCGGCGGCAACTCCGAAGGGCTGCGTTCCGACCGCGTAATTCACCTGCGCCGGAAATGTCCCATCACCCTTTCCCAGCAAGACAGCTACGCTATTGGTATTGTCGCTGGCAATCACCAGATCAAGGTTGCCGTCCTTGTTGAAGTCGGCAACCGCCATGGAGTTGCTGGTAAAGGCTTCCAATCCGGAGCCGTAGCAGTGCGCGTTCTGAAATGTGCCGTCTCCGTTACCCAGAAAAATACAGACAGAGTTACCGAAACCAGCCGTGGCCATATCGAGCTTGCCATCATTATTAAAATCCCCAAGAACGATGGCGCGAGGATTGGAGCCAGTTCCGTAGCTGGTAGGCGCCCCGAAGCAACCGAACGACTGGCCGGCAGCTGCGGCGGTAGCAGCCAGCAAAAGCAAGAACAACGACAAAAATTTTCCGCTGAATGAAAAGCAGAGCTCTATCGAAGACTCATAGCCAACATGGACTGAGCGCAACAATGTTTCTCCCATGAACGCAGGCATGCGCGCTCTGGACAGCAAATGCAGCTCAGGGTCCAGAAAACGTATAGCCAATTAACTGCAGGGGGAAATATGTGGGGGATATGTAGAGAATGTAAGTCTGTTAGTCCTAAAAATCAATTAAAAAAACGCGTGAACTCTTGAAAAAAATCGATGGCTTGTGACCGCAATCCACACCGTCAGGGCATCTGTTAGGGTAACCCCAGTACCCAGAAAAAACAAAATCCAGCGCAGATGAGCGCAGATCAAACGCTGATTCGAAAACTGCGGTACGTTCTGCGGTGGATGCCCACATGGTCATCCTATGGCTGTCCTTTCGTCGCGGTCTGTCGCTTCTTCTTTTTGGCATTGTCATGCACCAATGAGTGTCTCATTTCAGGCGCGCTGCAAATCCAGACAAAAACACCAGACAAAAAAAGTTTCTTGACAAAGACAATGACCGGTATAGAATGCGCGGGCTTATTAAAACGCTTTAATAAGACACGGTTTCATTATGTGAAAAAGCGTCTCATATCAAGATCGACCCAAAAATCAGGCAAATCAGGCAACCGCAAGCCAGACAAACCACGCCGTCCCCTGGACGAAAGGAACAACGATGCGACTGAAATTGAACGCCCGGAAAGTTTACCCCCAGCAGTCTTGTTTTTTCGCGATCTTAGTCACGCTGTTTTTGCTTTCTGCCACCGCGCTCGCGCAGAACGCGGTGGTGCGCATCAACCAGCTCGGTTACGTGACCGGAGCCAGCAAGCGGGCGTACCTGATGTCGAAAGGGACAGAAAGCGGAGCGACTTTCAGCCTCAACTCCAGCGGTGCCAGCATATTTTCCGCTCCCATCGGGGCAGATCTCGGCGCCTGGGGAACTTATCTACACGTCTATGCCCTGGACTTTGATTCCGTCTCCACCGCCGGCACTTACACCATTGCGGTGACCGGGCCTACGGCAGCCACTTCGCCGAGCTTCAAGATTGATACCGGCACAAACATCTACGCAAGCGCACTGGCCAACACCTTGTCCTATTACCAGAACAGCCGCGACGGCGCCAACTTCATCGCGTCCACGCTGCGCACCGCGGCCGCCCACCTGAACGACCAGCATGCCGGCGTGTACAACACCCCCGCGTTTGACAGCAACGACAACATTACCAGCGGCCCCAACGCGACGGGCGCAACCATAGACGCCTCGGGCGGATGGTTCGATGCCGGCGATTACATCAAGTTCGTGGAAACGCACAGCTACACGGTCGCCATACTGGGCGTTGGGGTGCGCGATTTCCCCAACCAGATGGGCGCTGGCTCAAGCCGATCAAATTTTACCGCCGAGTTCAAGTTCGGCCTCGACTGGCTGCAGAAGATGTGGGACGACAATTCGAAGACCCTTTACTACCAGGTGGGCATCGGCACCGGCAACAGCAGCATCGTGAGCGATCACGATATCTGGCGGCTGCCGCAGGATGATGATACCTGGGGAGGCACCGACCCAACCACACGCTTCATCCGCAATCGTCCCGTGTTCATTAACCCGGCAGGTGGTGCAGGAGCCAAGATCAGCCCCAACATGGCTGGCCGCTTGGCCGCGGATTTCGCGGTTTGCTATCAGGTTTTCAAAAGCAGTAATCCGGCTTATGCCAATCAGTGTTTGCTTTCTGCTGAGCATGTTTTTGATCTCGCCAACACCTCGCCCAGCGGAAACCTGCTGTCCGTGGCCCCCTTCGATTTTTATGGAGAAACCGAGTGGCGGGATGACCTGGAACTGGGGGCAACCGAGTTGTACCTGGCATTACAGCCGGGGAACCTGCCCGCCGGATTACCGCATACAGATCCTAATTTTTATCTGACCGCGGCCGCCAATTGGGCCAATGCCTACATGACCGGTCCCGGAGACGCCGGAGACACACTGAACCTTTATGACGTCAGCGGACTGGCGCACTATGAGTTGTATCGTGCTCTGAAGATAGCCGGCAATCCCGGCGGACTGGCCGTGAACCAGGCCAGTGTGCTGGCTGACTTTCAGAAAGAGCTGAACAATGCCACCAGCACCGGATCCAAAGATCCTTTTGGCTTCGGTTTCCCTTGGGCAACTGACGATACCGCCAGCCATGGTGGAGGACTTTCCGTCATGGCCAGCGAATACGGGGCGCTGACCGGCACCAATACGCACGCCGCCCACGCGGAGCGCTGGCTCGACAATATTCTGGGCGCCAATGCCTGGGGGATATCGCTCATCGTGGGTGACGGCACGGTATTTCCCGATTGCATCCAGCACCAGTTTGCCAACCTGCTCGGCTCACTCAACGGTGGTTCGCCGGTGCTGAGCGGCGCCGTTGTCGAAGGCCCAAACTCCAAGGGAACCACCGGCTCGCTCACCAATATGAAGAGTTGCGACCAGAGCAGCCGCTTTACGCCTTTCAACGGCAATGGCGCGGTTTATGTGGATAACGTCCAGTCATTCAACACCACCGAGCCGGCGATTGATCTTACCGCCTCTTCTGCCCTGGCCTTTGCCTGGCAGATGGCCAACTCCAGCACGCCCACGCCCGACTTCTCGCTGGCGGCAACCCCGAGTTCTGTAACCGTGACCGCGGGTAACAGCGCCAGCTTCTCGGCGACCGTGACCGCGCTGAATGGCTTCAGCGGCAGCGTGTCGTTAGCTGCCAGCGGATTACCCACGGGAGCGACAGTCGTATTCAATCCCACTTCGATAAGTGGCTCAGGGACTTCGGCTTTGACAGTTTCGACCAGCAGTTCGACTCCGCCGGGTAACTATACGTTGACCATTACGGGAACCAGCAGCAGCCTGAGCCACAGCGCCACTGTGACTTTGTCAGTCAACGGGCCGCCAGACTTTGCCCTCTCGGCGACACCGGGTTCACAGACAGTAGTGACCGGGAACAGCGGCGTCTATACGGCAAATGTGACCCCAAGCAACGGCTTCAGCGGCACTGTGGCCCTGAGCGTGAGCGGAGTACCTACAGGAGCTACAGCGTCGTTCAGCCCAGCTTCGATCACTGGCTCGGGATCTTCCACACTGACGGTAGCAACGGGCACGGCAGCGGCAGGAACCTATTCGCTGACCATTACGGGAACCAGTGGCACGCTGACGCATAGCGCAAGCGTGACGTTGGTCATCAGCCCGCAGCCGGTGCCTGATTTCACACTGGCGGCGGCGCCGGGCTCGCAGACTGTGACCGCCGGCAACAGCACCAGCTACACAGCGACGGTTACAGCGGTGAACGGCTTCAATGGCAGCGTTGCATTGAGCCTAAGCGGAGTGCCTGCGGGAGCTACAGCTTCATTCAATCCAGCTTCGATCAGCAGTTCGGGAACTTCCACACTGTCGGTTACAAGCGGCACGGCAGTGGCGGGAACTTATGCGCTGACCATCACCGGTACCAGCGGCAGCCTGACGCACTCGGCTTCAGTAACCCTGGTAATCAAACCTGTAGCTTCGCAGTGCCTGACCTCGAGCACGACCTGGCAGAACACAGCGCTTCCAGCAGCGCAGACCGGGACCTTTACGGTCACCTTCGACGCCACGCCTTCGGCCACTGGTATTAACAGTGTGATTGCGCTTTCCAAAGGGGTGCAGACTGCCTACACCGGCTTTGCCACCCTGGTGGCGTTTAATACCGTTGGCATTCAGGCGCGCAATGGCGGGACCTACACGGCGACTAACCCCATGTCATATTCCGGCGGGGTGACCTACCATTTCCGCGAAGTGGTCAACGTGCAGTCGCATACGTACTCGGTCTTTGTGACCGCACCAGGCGCCAGCGAACAGACTCTGGCCTCCAACTTCGCCTTCCGCACCGAGCAGAACACGGTGACCAGCCTGGATAACTGGGGCATCTTTGCTTCTTCCGGCTCGGCCATGGTGTGCAATTTCACCCTGGGGACCCCTGCACCTGACTTCACCATGGACGCAACCCCGAGCACAGTGACAGTGACTGCCGGCAACAGCGCCAGTTACACGGTGAATGTGGGCGCGCTCAACAGCTTCAGTGGAAGCGTGGGGCTCAGTGTAAGCGGAGTACCTGCGGGAGCGACGGCCAGCTTCAACCCAACATCCATCAGCGGTTCGGGATCGTCAACGCTGACGGTTGCTAGCGGCACGGCGGCAGCGGGAACCTACACGCTGACCATAACGGGAACCAGTGGCAGCCTGACGCACTCGGCTTCGGTAACTTTGACCGTCAATCCGCAGCCTGTGCCGGATTTCTCCTTATCGGCGACGCCGGGTTCGCAGACTGTGACTGCCGGCAACAACAACACCTATACCGCCAGCGTGAGCGCCATCAACGGCTTCAACGGCAGCGTAGGATTCAGCATAAGCGGAGTTCCCTCGGGCGCAACCGCCAGCTTCAGTCCAGCGTCAGTGAGCGGCTCGGGAACTTCCACGCTCACAATTGCAACCGGCACGGCCGCAGCCGCAACTTATTCCCTGACAATTACCGGAACCAGCGGCAGTCTGACACATTCGATGACGGTGATGCTGGTGATTAGTCCGATAGCCACGCAATGTTTGACCTCGGGCACAACCTGGCAGAATACCGCCATACCCGCCCAGACCGGAACGTTCACCGTGCAGTTCGATGCCACGCCGTCGGCTACGGGCATCAATAGCGTGATCGCACTTTCCAATGGTGCGCAAACTGCCTACACCGGTTTTGCCACGCTGGTGGCGTTTAACGCTGCGGGCATTCAGGCACGTAACGGTGGGACGTATGCGCCCTCTTCGCCCATTTCATACACGGGCGGCGTGACCTATCACTTCCGCGAAGTCATCAACATTCCGGCGCATACCTACTCGATCTTTGTGACTGCCCCGGGTGGGAGCGAGCAGACGGTGGGCAGCAATTTCGCCTTCCGTACCGAACAGAATACGGTCTCGCAATTGAATAACTGGGGAGTCTTCGCTTCGGCGGGCTCAGCCATGGTTTGCAACTTCACTCTGAACTCGAGCGGCGGCACGCCGGACTTCTCTTTGGCCGCCACGCCCGCTTCGCAAAGCGTCACTCCGGGAAGCAGCGCCGGCTATGCCGCGACCATTAGTGCGCTCGGCGGCTTCAACGGTAGCGTTGCTCTGAGCGTGAGCGGTGTTCCCTCGGGAGCGACGGCCAGCTTCAATCCAGCTTCCATAAGTGGTTCGGGTTCATCAACTCTGACAGTTGCCACCGGCACGGCCGCTGCCGGAACTTACACCCTTACCATTACGGGAACCAGCGGCAGCCTCGCCCACAGCGCTTCGGTGACGCTGACTGTAGGAACCCAGAGTACCAGCAAGTTCTTTGCGCCCTACATTGATATGAGCCTGACCAACAACCTGCCGCAGATCTCTTCTGCTTCGGGGATCAAGTTTTTCACCATGGCATTCATCATTGATGGCGGCGGCTGTACGCCCGTTTGGGGAGGTCTCGGGCCCATCTCCAGCGAGAACACCTTTGCCGGCTACATCAGTACGATTCGGGGCAACGGCGGAGACGTGGTCATCTCTTTCGGCGGCGCCTCCGGCTCCGAACTCGCGCAGGTTTGCACCAGCGTATCGAGCCTTCAAGCCGCGTATCAGTCGGTGATCAACAAATACAACGTCAAGATGTTGGATTTCGATATCGAAGGCGCGGCCGTGGGCGACCCAACTTCGATTGATCGCCGCAGCCAGGCGCTGGCCAACCTGGCGAAAGCCAATCCGGGTCTGGTGATATCGCTCACCCTGCCGGTGAATCCAACCGGTCTCGATAACAATGGCATTAGCGTGGTGCAGAGCGCGGTGAAATTCGGCACGCCGGTTTCGGTGGTGACCATCATGGCCATGGATTACGGCGGAGCCGATTCTCATATGGGCAGCGATGCCACCATGGCTGCCACAGATACCATTAGCCAGTTGCAATCCGCCGGCCTGCACGCCAATGTAGGCATTATCCCCATGATTGGGCAGAACGACACCAAGGGTGAGATTTTCTCGCTGGCTGATGCGCAAACCGTGATGAGTTACGCGCAATCCAACAGCAACATCACGCGCCTGAGCTTCTGGTCGGTATCGCGCGACAACGGTGGCTGCGCCGGCAACACAGCCGCGTCAGATACCTGCAGCGGCGTCTCGCAAAGTAACTGGGCTTTCTCGCATATTTTCGAGCCGTTCTAAGAGCAGTACTCAGTTTTCAGTACTCGGTACTCAGAGACACCGAACCCTTTTGCAAAGCGAAAGGGTTCGGTGTCGGTGTGGATCTTAGTAGCGTTCCCCCCCGGCCTGTGCAGAGAGCCTGTCGAAGGGTATCGTTCAGAGCCTTTGAAATGCCAGCTCTAAACTGAGGGTTAATCCATCATCTTGCGGTTCACAAAACAGGCTCCAGGTTTTCTCTGTGCCTCTGTGGTGAAAGCTTCAGAACTTGCTGAAATGAAGCAACACAGCGCCCAATCCGCCCAGCACCCAATAATCCAGCGGCAAGCCCAAAAACCAGCGCTTGTGCCACCATACGCTTGTCTTGTTGAATTTTGACCAGCCAAAGTGCGGATTTAAAATGAACCACAGGCAATCTTCAATCACCCAAAAGAGGTTGTAGCCGGCAATGGCGCAGCCTTCCATCCGCAACGACCAGGCATGCTGGAAGAAAAAGGGCAGATGAAAAAAGAAGAACACGGAAGAGAACGCCCATACGTGGTATCCGGTGAGCGGCCGCCCGCCATAAAACAGGTCCAGCAGAATATGCTTGTCCACTTTCCATGTAGGCAGGTTGGCGGCCCAGCCCTGGCTGCCCTCGATGTGAATTTCCAGATTCGCCCAGAAAAAGGCAGCAATCACAATGGCCACTAAGTAAAAGATCATCTTGTTTTTAAATTCTCCCTGGAATGTTAATCCTTTATTTGGATTCTATTCTCTATGTTGCCGCAACTTGGCATTTTTTTGCCAGAAATTTTTATTGAGAAGGTACTGGCTGGCGGGCCGGGTTAATCCGTGAATCTGGCTTTCAGCGAATTCTCGGTTCTTGCCTGTGTCTCGAAACTCGAAATTGTCTTTAAAGCTTTGGCCAAGTCAGCCGTAAACCAATTCTGCCGGTGATGGGTGGAGCAACCAAAGGAGTCGGAGTCCTTCCAATCAGATATTGCCGGTTCAACACATTCTCGACGGCAAGAAACAGCTGCAAGCCATGCGTCAGCGGTGCCGAAGCAAAGGAATCGAAGGTGAAATAGCCTCCGAGCGGCAGCAGGTTCTGGTCGTCTTCAAATTGGCGGCTGCTGGCGCGTGCCTGCAGCGCGGCCATCCAGCCGCGGGCAAAGGCGTAGTGAAGGTCCAGGGTGGCCTGATGGTGGGCATATTGCGGAACATCCAGCCCTTCGAGCGCCCGGTTCGCCGCGAATGACAAAACTTTGGAGTTGGCGAATTGGTATCCGGAATCGATTGTCAGCTTGTTGGTCAACTGGATCTGGCTTTGCAGTTCAACTCCCGTAGTGCCGATCGCGCCCAGGTTAGTCCGTTGGCGGGTGATGAGTCTCGGCGTCGTGGTCAATGTTATATTGGCCACCGGTTCAGAGATATGGTTCCAGAAAAAACCGCCATGCAGATAAAAGCGCTGCTCAAAACCGCTGAAGCTTATTCCGGCTTCAGCCCCCGAAAGTCTTTCCGGGTGCAGGTTGGCATTGGCGAGTGTGAGGATATTCCCCAGCCGAAAGGCGCGGTAGAGCTCGTTGAGTGTGGGCTGCCGGAACGACCTGTATCCGGAAATGGACGCGCTCAGGTTGTCTGTAAAGCGATGATTCAGCGCCAGCCGCGGACTGAACGCCGGTTCGCTCCTGCTCGGAAACGCAATCGATGCCGTGGTTACCAATTTGGGAAGCGCCACGGCCAGGTTCCGGCCATCGAGGTTCCACCATTCATCCACGCGCCCACCAATGGTGAGGGTGTCACGCGTCGTGAGCTGGATCATATCCTGCAGATAGACAGAAAAGCCACGCTCTTCCCCGCCCGCCCGGGTAAGGGAAGTCGGCAGACGATTGGTGAGCGCCGTGTCGTGTGTAGCCCCGCTGACCAGGTTGCCTTCGACTCCGGCGACAATTACATTGCGCTTGCCCAGCGCTGCCGACCACTGCTCGCTCGCTCCAAAAGCGTGTGAAGGGACATGTTGCGTACTCGCCGGTGTCTCGCTGTTGCGGTCGGTTGCGACCGAAGAAAATGTCTGGTTGTAGTCTTCGTTCATGCCGTAGGCGCGCGTCATGAATGTGCCCAGGCCGGCGGTCTGAATGTCAGCTCCCAAGTTAACTTCATAAAGCCGGTTATTGTTGATCTGGAACGGAGTGCCGTTGTGCCGCGACTCCAGCAGCGTGGCCCCGCGAACCAATCCCCGGCTGCCCCGCGGATTCCCATATTGCAATGTAACCGAGCCGCTGTCGTGCTCTGAATTTATGTTTTGGTCAATCCGTCCGCGCTGGCTTTGTTCCACCTGGTTGTATCCGCCGGTGCTGTAAGTTTCGGCGCTCAGGTTCCCCGCCCATGGGCCGCGCCGCAACGTTCCAGAAAGGGAAGCCAGCGCAGTGTTCTCGGTGCCATACGAGCTCTCCGCCGTCACACGCGTGATGTCGAGTGGCTGGGTGAACAGCGCGACGGTTCCCGCCAAAGCGTCAGACCCGTAGAGTTCTGACGAGCCGCCTTTGAGCACTTCAATGCGATCAACGTCGGCTCGGGGCACGCGGTCCCAGAAAATCCATCCGCCAAACGGATCGTTCAGCGGGATGCCATCCACCAGCACCAGCGCCCGGCTCGATCCGCTGGCATTGGTGCCGCGCAGGGAAACGCCCTGCGCCGTCGGGTTCAGGTAAGTGCTGCTCGAGCGACGAAACAAAGTGAACCCCGGCACCTGGCGCAGCACTTCATCCAGCGCGAGC
The DNA here is from genome assembly GCA_035651775.1 of Terriglobales bacterium. Classification (GTDB taxonomy): domain Bacteria; phylum Acidobacteriota; class Terriglobia; order Terriglobales; family Acidobacteriaceae; genus QIAW01. The sequence goes on along the minus strand of DASREY010000073.1, from coordinate 7,622 downwards.
CCGGCCGAAGAGTTGATCTGGTTTTGCGAGAGCACGGCCACGCTTTCCGCCGTCTCCGCGGTCGGCAACGGTGCGCGATTCGCCACCACGTTCACCTCTACCGCAACGCTCGCCGGCTGCAAGGTAATAACGTTGTCTCCATGGTTCGCGGTAACCTCGGCGTTTTCAAAGCCCGCCGCTGCTACCCGGATCGTCTCCACCACCGCGTCTGTGCTGATGGCAAAGCTGCCACTCGATGATGTCGTGGCCTTGCCCAAGATTTTTCCGTCACGCACGGCCATCACCTGAGCATCGCGCACGGCCGCTCCCGTCCGGTCAATGACCGACCCGCTGGTGCGATGGGCCTCCTGGTCGAGGACTTGCTGGGCGAAGCAGCAGTTCCCAAAGACCGGGGCGATACATAAAATGAAGAAGAGACTTCGGCGGATGCAACTCGACCAGCCACTGCAAGCCGGTTGGCGATCTCCCGGTTGAAGATTTCTGTTATCTCTCATCACTCCTCATTCAGCGCGGATTTTTGATTCTATACGTTTGCCATGCCCAGAGGAATACGGGAAGGCCCGAGATTTGACGCCCAAGCAGCAGCGCATTAGTCTGACAGGCAGGCGGAGCTGCCTTTGAAGATCCGCGGTGAACTCCTGTTTTTTACCGAGAACTGACATATGGCCAACCCAGGTTTTGCCGGACTCAAAGTACTTACGCTCGAAAGCCGACGCGCTCAAGAGATGGCCAGGCTCATCGCCAACTCCGGTGGTGAGCCGGTGGTGGCGCCTTCCATGCGCGAGGTCCCGCTCGAATCGAACAAGCAGGCCCTGGAGTTTGCCGATGCGCTTGTAAAAGAGCGTCTCGACGTGGTGATCTTCTTAACCGGCGTTGGGACCCGCGCTCTCTTCCGCGTGGTCGAGAGCGTGCATCCCCGGGAGAAGTTTATAGCTGCGCTCAGTAGCGTGGCAGTTGTTGCCCGCGGACCGAAGCCTGTAGCCGCCCTCCGCGAGATGGGCGTGCCCATTACGCTGACCATCCCCGAGCCGAACACGTGGCGCGAAATTTTGCACGAACTCGATCAATCGAAACTGCTGGAGACGCGCGGCCGCCGTGTCGCTGTGCAGGAATATGGCGTCGCCAACCCCGAATTGCTGGCAGGCTTGGCCGAGCGCGGAGCGCAGGTCACATCGGTCCCGGTCTATGAATGGATGCTACCGGAAGATACCGCCCCGTTGCGCGCAGCCATCGGCGCCCTGACCCGCGGCGAAATTAATGTCGCCCTGTTCACCAGCTCCGCCCAGTTGCGCCACCTGCTGCAGATCGCAGACGAGATGAAGGCGAAAGACGCTGTGCTGCAGGCGCTGTCAAAGACGCTGGTCGTCTCCATTGGCCCCATCACCAGCGAAGAGCTGCAGAAGAGTGGCATCGCGGTTGACCTTGAACCATCGCATCCCAAAATGGGATTCTTGGTAAAAGAAGCCTCCGAGCAAAGTGCAACCCTGTTGCAAAAAAAGCGAAGTAAAAAAGATTAACCACAAAGGACACGAAGGGAGATTTTGCTGCGTGCCGAACCGGGAACTTTTTAGATGTGTGTTGATCCGCTGCAAAATTCTTGTTTTCCTCAGCGTCTCTGTGTCTCCGTGGTGAAAAAGTTCTTCAAAATCGTAAATCCTACTTCATAAATCGCAAATCTGTTGTCTCGGTCCGCCCCGGAAGTCCTTATTATTTCAGCTACCTACAATTGCTCCGCCGATTTGGCACGGTGTTTGCATTTACCTGATTGTGAGTTGAATCACACGATAAAAATTTTTTGAGCACAGGAGACAACCAAAATGAAACACAGCAGAATGCTCGTACTGGCTTTTGCCGCCGCGCTCGCTGTTACGCTCAGCGCCAGCGCGCAACTGGGATTGGGGGGCGCCGTTCAGGGCTCGACCGGCGCAGTGGCCAACGTTGGCGGCCAGACCGGCTCGGTAACCGGCGGCCTCGATTCCACAACCCGCCTGGGCGCCGATGTGGATAACAACGTAAACGGCACTGTGCACTCCGCCACCCGCGCCCCCGCCAAAGCTGACGCCGACGCCAAAGCCGCAGCCAAACGCGCCGAGAAAGAAAGAAAAGAAGAAGCCAAAAGAGAGCGCAAAGCCGACAAAGAAAGAAATGAAAGACGGGAAAAAACCAGGATTGCCGATCGCTCTAACACCCAGGCAGGCGTGAACGCCGACGCAAGGACGAACGTCGGCGTCAATAACAACGGCGAAAGCCCGGCCCGAGTCAATGCCGATGCCGACAGCAATACCCGGGTAAACTCGGAAACAAACTCCCGGAGCGAGAAGCACGGCCACGAGCAGAGAAGCACCGAGTTAGGCCTGAACTCCAGCACCAGCGCCGATGCAGCTGTTGATACGCATCATAAGCACGATAAGAAGTAGCAGCACAGCCAACGGAAATAGCTGATTCCGACAAGGCCGCAACATAGGTTGCGGCCTTGTTGTTTCCGGCAACTAAGCCCGGCATTCTGATGCTTCAAAATGTCTTATGGTATCTGGCGTCGATGCCGATGTTGCCGAACTGGTCGCGGACCAGGCTGCCTGACCAGTGTCTTGTGAACTGATACTCGCCTTGCACGATTTGTTCCTGGGTCGAAGTCACATCGGTGGAATAGGTAAAGAAGAAGTTCTTGGTGACGCGCTGCTGGATGGAGAGGCGGGCGCCCGGGTTCTGGTTGTTGCCGCCGATCAGGGGGTCGATCTGCAGGCTGGAGATGCCTGCCAGCTTCTGCACCTGTCCGCTGACCTGGCCGGCCAGTCCGGATGCAATCACCTGGTTGGCTCTCATGTTGGCGGGAGCGGCTGCGGCTTCTTCGGTAGTCTGGCCGCGGGCCAGCAGGTTGATGATATCCACCGGCGGCAGGGGCGGATCGGAGACATAGTGCGTGCGCAGGCGGTCGAGTGGACCCATGAGCAGCAGGCTGATGTCATATTGGTTGACCTTGGTGGTCACGGCGAAGTTCAGCACCGGCTCGGTGCGGGCGGGATTGTTGAACTGCGCGATTCCACGCTGGATCTGGTAGCGCTTTCCCATAAAGAAAATTTCGCCGCGGTTGATGTCGGCGCGGCCCAGGATCACCGGATCGGCGGCTGTGCCTTGCACGCGCAGGTTCAACGATCCCTGCAGGCTGAGCTGGGTGCTGGTGAGTCCCAGGTCGCTGGCCGATTGCACTGCTATATTAAGGTGCAGGTTGTTGGCGAATCCCTGGCTGGGCGAGCTGACGGAAGACCCGCTGGTGGCCTGGCCGGCAAAAGTAGCCAGGTCAAAGCCCTGCTCGAAAGACATGCTGTCGAGCAGCACGCGTCCGCCTAGAGTCGCCGATTGCGTGTTGCCGGCAAGCAGCAGGTCGCTATCGAGAATTGTGCGCAGACCCTCGGGATAGAGCAGGCGAATGTGGCTGGCCTTCAGGCTGACATTAAATTGGGTTTGCGGACGGTAGGCGATGGTCCCGCTGGCGGTAAAGCCACCGCCGCCCATGTGGCCGGCGAAATTCTGGATCTGGATTTCATTGTTCCCGATTGCGAACACGCCGTTCACGTTCTCAACTCCTATGGGCGTATCCAGACTGGAAAAAGTTGCATTCACCAGCCGCACTTGGCCGTGCACGCCCGGAGCCGTGGTCACGCCGGTACCGTGGATATCGAGCTCAATTCTGCCCTGGCTGATGATCTGGGAATTAATAAGATGCAGCATGGCCAAATCGATTCCACCGGTAGCAGTGAAATTTGCCCGCCGGTTGCCCTGCAGGGGAAGCGCGCCTTCGAGGTTGATGTCCGTACCGGTTCCTTTGATTTCCGCCGGCTGCAGAGTGATAACGCCGTTGCGATAATCGGCCACGATAGGACGCACCGCGCCAATGTGCACCTGATCATACGACGCGGTGAAGATGGGAACCTGCAGTTGCGCCTGCATCTGCGCGGGCTTGCTGAGAGGACCCTGGGCGGTGGCGTGCAACTCCAATTCACCCTGAAAACCTTGCGGCTGATTGGGCAGATATGCGGCCAATAACGTCTGCAGAGTAATGCCCTTGGTATCGAGACGAACGGTCGCGTATTTGTCACCGGTGAGCGCAACGGTTCCGCGCGCCTGAATAGATGACTGGGCAACGTTGGAATTTACCTGAAAGTCGGCGCTCTGGTTGGCAAGGTTAAGCTGCGCGTTGATTCCGCTGATGGTCTTGTTGTTGACCTGCAACTGCGGGATAGATGCATTGGCGTTGAGCTGAGGATCGTGCAGCGTGCCTCGCCCGGCGGCGGAGGCGGAGAGCAGGCCACTGATATGCAGCGTCTGCGCCTTTTCGATTTGCTCGAGGTGTATCTGGCGCACGTCAAGCCGCCCGGCGTATCCCTGGTTGGCGGGATAGTAGGTGACAGTGGCGTTGACACCGCCCCCGGCCAGAGAGGCATTGGCCGTCGAGTGTATGGCATCGCCCGTACCCTGGAAATCAATCGCAACCTGGGGAATGCTGGTTCCATCCACGCGCGCCTGGGTAAGCCGCACACTTCCGTTGCCGAGCGGGTTCAATTGCGAACCATGAATTGAAACCTGCGCGGAAAGCGTTCCCGTGATGGGATAACTGAGCCTGGCCAGATGCGTAAGCTGGTCCATCGGCATGCGGTTGACGTTGAGATGCACCGAGAGCGGGTCGGCAGGCAGGTAATGCCAATCGCGCAGATTAACATCAGCGTCGAACTGAACGCTACCGGGGCCAGCGCTGACGAGCGAGCCGCGCTGCACGCTGATTCCTGACGAGCTGGCGCTAAAACCGGCCTGCAGCGCGCGCCAGTGCGTATCCTCTATCTGCAGGTTTTGCGAGCTAAGCTGGCCGGTGATACGCGGTTGCTTCAGCGAGCCCTGCAGGCTGGCATTCAACGAAGCAGAGCCAAAGATAGATGGCGGCGGCGAAGGCTGCGAACCAGCGGCCGCGGGCGTTTTGAAAGCCAGCGCGAGGCCTTCCAACTCATGCAGGTTATTGCTGATAGCCCGAAGCTGCAGGTTCGAGCGATCGCCGACCGGGCCGCTCATCTGAATGGAAGTAGCCGGGGTTTGAAGTTGTGCCTGGGTCAGGGTGAGAGTTTGTCCCTGGCTTGTGTAGCTGGCGTGCATCACGCCGGTCAGCGGAGTCGCGGGCGATTTTGGTTGCGGTGGAATGATTGCTCCACGAAGCGAGGCATCCACAAGCGCGTGCAAGCCCTGCATGCTGCCGTGCCAGTTGGCCTGCAGATTGGCGGCGGCGCGTCCGGTAAGCGGTGGCGACTGCATGCTGCGCATGACGCGGGCCGCATCCTGAATCGAAATCCCTTTCAGGGAAGCTCGCAACGACGACACGCGCCTGGTAGCTACGTCATGCACGTTGAGATCGGCATTGAGCCGGCCTCCCAGCAGATCGGCGCGAAGATTGCGGGCGCTCAGATTTCCATTGGCAACGTCATACTCGCCGGAGATGCGGTACAGAGCGCCCCGCAGCGTGGGCGTTTCCATCAGCAGTTGCGGGCAATTCAGCTCGCCTTTGGAGACGACAGTTTCCAGCGCAGTGCGCCCGGGGATATCCTTGTAGACCAAAGATCCCGATACGGTAATGACGCCCAGCGGCAGCGAAGAGTTCTTGAGCGTGCGGCGAACATCTTCGGTATGCAGCACTACGCGGTAGCTGCCATTCATCGAGGGCTGGCTGTAGTTTTGAATGGCGGCGCGAACGGTGACTTCAGAAGAGGCGACCCGCAGGACCAGAGGCTCGAATGTCATGCCTGAGGGCGAGACGGTGAAGTGCGAATCCAGATCGTGCGTGATGGGGTTGTAGCTGCCGAACTTCAGATTGCCACGACGATAAGAGAGGTCGCCCACAAAACGCCGTTCTCCGTTGTCATACTGAGCGCGGGTCAACAGATCGTGCAGGTCGGCATTCAGAGGCGTGGCTTTGCTGGAGTAATAAATCTCTCCGTTCGAAATCAACAGGTGCTGGATGCCAAGGTCCCAAACACTAGTGGAAGAAGTGCTCTTGGTTTGAGGATGCGGAACGTTCGTCTGCGAGTTCCGGTCAACCATGAGATTGGCGATGGGATGAACAACTTCAATGTCGGTGAGGTCCACCTTGCCATGCAGAAGAGAAACAAGCTTCAGACCCAGAACAATCCTATCGGTCTGGAACAAAGGCAGCGCTCCAGCCGGCTCTGTGCCACGAACGACCACATGATTCACCGTGATGACGAGCGGACGCAGATCAAACGAGTAGCTTGCAATTTCAGCGCGGCCGCCGGTGGCCTGCTGGATCTTCTGTTCAACCTGCGCGATCACATAACGGTGAAAGGCAGCAGTGCGCAATATGAAGTAACCGGCAATGACGATCACGACCAGAAGAACGGCGAGGCCGATTGCGATACGCCGAATTGTTTTGCTCCAAGACATTTGATTTAGATCGCTTTCGGAGTTGGTTTCATTATCTTGAAAACCTCGGGGGCCAAAGCCCAACCCATGGCCCCGATACATAATTTTTCATCTGCCGCGAAAGCAGCTCCCATCTGTCAGAATGCCTGACCCAGGGTTATAAAAAATTGCGTTGAGCGGAAGCCGGGGAGGGGCTCCAGCAGGTGGCCCACATCGAAGCGAATGGGCCCAATAGGGGTCGAGTAGCGGACCCCAGCGCCTATCGTATTGGTGTAATTGTTCATAATACGACTGAGGCTGAAATGGTCGTAGACGTTGCCGCCATCGTAAAAGATAACTCCGCCCAAATGCGGAATGAGGGGAAGAGGGGCGCGCAGCTCGGTGTTGAAGACCATCAGCGCGTCACCACCCACGGGCACGTGGATATTGCTGCACGAGGAGAGCACATGGGGGTCGCTGCAGACGGGCACGATGCGCTGCGGCCCGGCGCCATTGACGGGAAATCCGCGGAGGGAGTTTGCACCGCCCGAGAAGAAGCGCTCGCTGGTGGGGACACGGCTCCCGGCGAAAGGCTTGGCCATCCCGAGCTGAAGGCTGCTGGCCCACACGTACTTCTTGTAAGGGACATAGATGGCGCGGCGGGCGAACACGCGCCCAAAGTCTACGTTGGAGCCGAGGCCGGAAGGATTTAACCCCACATCAATGGTGTCCCAAATGCCGTGGTGCGCATCGAGAGGCTGATCACGCTTGTCGTGAATGAAAGAAGTGGAAACTCCCGAGAGGCGCACGGAACGGTCCTCGGGCAAGACTAATTCCGGAATGAGCAAGTTGGTCAACGAAGTGCGCTGAAATTGATAACGCACCTGCAATGTCTTGGTGGCGTCGTGCGTGAGATAACGCTCGAGCTGGAAGGTTGCACCCCCCAGCCGCGCGGTATAAAGAGGGTTTTCCGATGTGCGTTCCGCAGAAAGACTCAGCAATGAACGCCAACTGCTTCCCCTGAAGTGGGGCTGGTTGTAGCTGCCCACCATGCGCTGGTCAAGGCGAGCAATCAAAGTGGAGACAGAAAAAGTTTCTCCCAGCCCGCGCATATTGCGGCGAATGTATTCCACCGAGCCGCGCGGGCTGACAAAACTTTTTTCGCTGGTGGCAAACTTGGTTTTGCCGAGTCCAATCGGCGGGAGTCCCGGCACGACGGCTGT
>DASREY010000072.1:0-41635 GCA_035651775.1 Terriglobales bacterium | reverse complement strand
GGTCGACATAATTAAAAAAATTCAGTCCAGTCAGGACGGCTAAAGCAAGAACGGAATACATTTTGCCGGCTGGTTTCATGAATGAGTCGGGCCTCGTTTGTGGTTCGCCTCAGAGATTCAAAAACCTGTTTTGACCTTATTTTTTAGGCCGTGGATACCGCGCTTCTATCGTAGTGCCAATGCCGCCGCGCGGCCGGAACTCCCCAGTCACCACGGCCCACACAGGTTGAGCGGCGCGAACTACGTCATCGAGTACGCGGTTGACGATGTTTTCCTGAAAGATACCAAGATTGCGATAGGTAAGAAGGTATTCCTTCAACGATTTCAACTCAAGACAGAGCTTGCCGGGCATGTAGCGGATCTTCAGCACGCCGAAGTCGGGCAGGCCGGTTTTGGGGCAAACCGAGGTAAACTCGGGAACATCCACAACGATTTCGTAGCCCGAAAACTGGTTTGGCCAGGTTTCTATGTCGGGAAAGTCTGCGTCAAGTCCGGCAGCGGCATGCTCCGGAGTATAACGGGGCGCTTTGGGCATGTGGATATTGTAGCGTGTGGCTGTTTCGAGATATCAGCTTTCAGCGCGGGCACATAAATTAATGGGACGAAATGCGGACTGGGGCATCTATTACAAACAGCAAATAAACATGCCCCATATGGCATGTATTTGCTTGAAGGGAAAGGCTGTTGGACCGGGCAAGCAGGAAATGTAAAGCTGCGTCAGATATACTAAATTGTTTCCCCCTCTCAACATGCCCGGAACGGTAACGGCATGAACTTTGGAAGAATAAAGGAACGGTTATTGAGCAAGCGAATTTGGACCATTATTGCCGGCATTGTGATCGCTGTTGTCGTGCTGGCCGCATTCATGACAACGTCAAAGGGCGAGGTCCCTGTACGCAGCGAACTTGCCAAACGCGAGAGTATCACCGTAAATATCCAAACCAACGGCAAGATCGAGCCCATCCAAAATTTTGAAGCGCATGCTCCTGCGGCAACCACAGTCAAAAAACTGATGGTCAACGAAGGCGACATGGTGAAAAAAGGAGAGCTCCTGCTGCAACTTGACGACGCCGAAGCACGGGCCCAGGCAGCCAGGGCAGCAGCGCAAGTGCGCACCGCCGACGCCGATATTGCCTCGGTAAAAGGCGGCGGCACACACGAAGAGGTGCTGACTACGCAGGCCAGCCTGGTGAAAGCCAAGGGCGATCTGGATGCGGCGCAACGTAACCTGGAAGCCACCAAGCGCCTGGAGCAGAGCGGCTCGGCCTCAGCCGCCGAAGTTTCCGCGGCTGAAACCCGCTTCCAAACCGCACAAGCGGACGTGAATCTGCTGCAGCAAAAACTCAAAGGGCGTTATTCCCCGCCCGAGGTAGAGCGTGTTTTTGCGCAGAAGGTGGAGGCGCAGGCGGCTTATGCCGCGGCCCAGGATATATTGCAAAACTCGAATATCCACGCCCCGCAAGATGGCATTGTGTACTCGCTGCCGGTGCGCCAGGGACAATACGTGAATGCAGGCGACCTGCTGCTGCAGGTGGCAAATCTTACTAAAGTCCAGGTGCGCGGATTTGTGGATGAGCCCGATATCGGCCGCCTGCAAAAAGGACAAAAAGTTTCCATCACCTGGGACGCGATTCCCGGCCGCGTCTGGGAAGGTACGCTGACCCGGGTGCCCACGACGGTGATCCTGCGCAGCACCCGCACCGTGGGCGAGATCACGTGCGAGGTGGATAACAGCGATGGCAAGCTGCTGCCCAATATCAACGTGAATGTGACCATCCTGACGGCCCACGAGGATAACGCACTTACCGTTTCCCGTGAGGCCATGCACCAGGAGGATCACGTGCACTATGTGTATCAAATTGTGAACGGCAAATTGAAGCGCCGGGACGTGGAAACCTCGATCTTTAATCTCACCCGCATCCAGGTGGTGAAAGGATTGAACGAGGGCGCCGAGGTGGCCCTGGGCGCAACCAATGGCACGCCTCTGCAGCCCGGAGCTTCAGTTCACGTGGTACAACGTAGTAATTGAATTCTTGTCCTTTTGAACTAAATGAAAAATATTTTATTGCTTGCTGCTCTTCTCGTAACAGCCCTCAACGCCCCCGCCGCTGACGTTAACCTGCGTCAAATGCTGGCCGATGGCCAGGCCAATGAAGCTTTGGCGGCCTTGAAGGCGAAAACCGAGTCTTCCCCAAAAGATGCTGAGGCATTTCACCAGCTCGCGCATGCCTACTATGTAATGGAGCGATGGGACGATGCTATTGCCGCCGAGCAACAGGCCGTAAACCTGGCGCCCAATAACAGCGAATACCACCTCATTCTGGGTTGTGCCTATGGCGAAAAGGCGGACTCAATTTCCAAGTTCGCATTTTTTACCGCGGTGCATCTGGCGCATGTAACCCGTGCGGAATTTGAAAAGGCGGTGGAGCTCGATGGGAACAATATCGAGGCCCGCCGCGACCTGGCTGAATATTACGCGGAAGCGCCGGGTTTTTTCGGCCTCGGCGGCAGTAAAGAGAAAGCGCGCGCCCAAGCGGAAAAAATCAAAGACATTGATGTCGTGTCTTATCACTGGATCAGGGCCCGCACCGCGGAAGAAGAGAAAAAGAACGACGTGGCTGAAGCAGAATATGGCGCCGCCATTGTCGCCTCCTCCAACCCTGCAAAAGATTGGCTGGAGTTTGCCTCCTATTATCGCCACAAAAAGCGCTTTCCCGAGATGGAAAATGCCATCAACAAAGCAGTGTCGCTCGACAGCAAGAAGCCAAGCTACGTATTGTTCGATGCCGCTTCGCAGTTGCTGCGCGCAGGCCGCAACTTTCCCCTGGCAACTACCCTGGTGCGCAAACATATCGCCGATGAACGGCACGCCGATGAAGCGCCTCTCTTTCAAGCACATTTCCTTCTAGGTCAGCTGCTGGAGAAACAGGGCGACAAGAATGGCGCCATTGAAGAATACAAAGCCAGCCTGGGGCTGGCCGGCGATTTCAAGCGCGCGCAAGATGCGTTAAAGAATTTGCAGAAATAGGTTACATGGTCCCGATTTTGCACACCACATTCTCGACTGATTGTCATTCCGAGCCTGTGGGCGAGGAATCCCTTTCATGACGAGGGTTTTCAGGTTTGAATTCTTTCCCGAAATCTTTGCTCAAATCGCGCCAGCTCGGATTTGACGATTCAATCAACCCGACCTTTTTCGATCTGCGCCAACCCTTAATTTCTTTTTCGCGTGCAATGGCATTGCCGATGTAATGAAAGACTTCGAAATAAACCAGCCTATTTACCGCATATTTCTTGGTGAACCCATCCATTACTCCCTCCCGATGCTGCTGTAGACGCTGGTAAATATTATTGGTGACGCCGACATAAAGCGTGCCAGTACTGCTAGCCATGATGTATACGTAATATAGTTTCTTCATAACGGCATGGACACAAAAGGGATTCCTCGCCCATGGGCTCGGAATGACAATTTGTTAAGGGTATGGTGATTTTACACAAATCCTAGAACCATTCAGCGTAGAAAACAGTTCATCCCCCTGCGCAGACGCAGCAAGCTACGTCTCTACCGTAGTTGCTTCCCAATGCACAACCCGGAGGGCTGTGCTACACGATTCTTGTTATACTTCCAGATTCCTTGATTCCAACTTTTACAAGGTGATGGGGATGCGAATCACATTGCGCTTTTTTAATTGCTGTCTGGTTATTCTGACGGTCGCAACGATCTTTGCAGTGAGATCAGAAGGTGCTGAGCCGCTGCCCTTCCGGCGCGCCATTGATCTGGCCTTGCGCCACAGCACTACGATGGCTATCGCCACTGCCGACCAGGTGCGGTCGCACTCGGCCGTGCAAGCAGGCCGCAACCTGTTTATGCCCCGCGTTGAATTTGGCTCGGGCGCGGCATGGACGTATGGCTATCCACTCAGCATTGAAGGTTCTGCGCCCACCATCTTCAACGTCACCACCCAGCAGTATCTCTTCAATCCCGCCCAGCACGAGTTCCTGCGCTCTTACACAAGCGAATGGCAAGCCACAAACCATCTGTCAGACGACAAGAAAAACCAGGTGATCCTGGAAACGGCCAGCGACTACGTTGAACTGGATACCGTGACCTCGATGCTGAGCATCTTGCAGCAGCAGAATGAAGCGGCGCAACGCGCCGAACAGGTGGTCAGCGAGCGGGTTAACCAGGGGGTGGACAGCCAGGTTGAGCTGACCAAAGCCAAGCTGGCCAGCGCTCACGTGCGCATGAAAGCCGCGCAGGCGCAAACCACGGCTGACCTGCTGCGCGAGCGGTTGTCGCAGCTTACCGGATTGCCGGCATCAGAAATCCAGACCGCAACCGAATCCATTCCCAAGCTGCCTGAGGTCCATCAGGAAGAGGACCTGATGTCGAAAGCGGTGGAATACAGCCCCACCATCAAGGCAGCCAATGAACAGGCAATAGCCAAAGGCTTCAACGCCAAGGGCGAACATAAGCAGCTTTATCCCAGCATTGACCTTGCCGGCCAATATGGTTACTTTGCCAAGTACAACAACTTCCAGGATTTTTTTAAGAAGTTTCAGCGTAACAATGCGGTTTATGGTGTTGTGATTCGCGTTCCCGTCTTTAATACCGCACAGAAAGCCCGCGCCCAGGCCGCGGATGCAGAGGCCATCATCGCCAGAAAGCAGGCCGAGGACGTCAAAGATCAGGTATCCTCCGACACACTGAAGCTGCAACGCTCAATTCGCCAGCTTGCCGAAGCCAAAGAGGTGGCGCGCCTCGATCATGAACTCGCCCAGGCCGATGTAGAAGCGGTCCAGGCACGTCTGCAGGCCGGGACTGCGAACATCAAGGACGAGGAGCAGGCCCGGGTGCACGAGCACGAAACCTATATCAGCCTGCTGGACGCTTCTTTTGCCCTCGACCAGGCGCAGATGCAATTACTGCGCGCGACCGGCGATCTGCAGCGCTGGGCCATAGCTCCGGAGACAGCGCCGCCCAGTTCTTCCGCCAATCCCACACCTAACAATCCTTAAACCAAAATATGGGCGAACAGCAGCAAACAAAGAGTATGACTGGCCTGGACAGCTCTGAAGCAGGGCTGGCAGGCTTTGTGCGCAGGATTGTGACTACCATCAAGCCGCGCCTGGCGATTGAAAACCGGTCCGAGACTGGCCTGACTTTGTCGCTTGCCCAGGGCCTGCGCGAGAACGGCTTTGGCAGGCTGATTACCTGCGATGCGGATTCGGCCCGCTGCGCGCAACTGCGCAAAGAAATTGAGGCTGCCGGGCTCTCATCTTCGGCTTCAATTACAGTTGAGGTCCGTAATCAATTTGCCCAGGAGAGCCGGCCAGAGAGCAATATAGACCTGCTGCTCACCTCCACCAACCACGTACAAGTCGTACAGCACTTTCTTCCGCACCTCAGCCCTAACGGGCTTATCCTGCTGCTGGCCAGCGAGAGCGAGTATAAGCAAGTGCGCGAATTCGCCCTCGCCATGGACAAAGACGGCATCATTTCAGTCGTCTTCTTGCCAGAAACACTCAAGCTGGTCATGGCGCAGAAGCGTAGTGGGAGAAAGTAAAAAGCAGTCAGCAATCAGCGCTCAACCAAGCAGTGAGCGCTTAAATTTGGTATTTAGCCAGGCGACATTTACCTGAAATAATCCCCACGGATTGCTTTTCTAAGTGCTAAGCGCCAAATGCGAAAGTGCAGTAGCTTAAGAAAGCATTGCCTCGATCAACAAATCTCGCTCATTTCACTTCGCCCATAGCGTCTAAGATGTTAGAATCAGTAGTTTACTTATGCCATTAAAGACATTGTTCCTGAATCCGCCGTCTTTTGAGGGTTTCGATGGTGGCGCAAGTTCGCGCTGGCCTGCAACCCGGGAGATTGAATCGTATTGGTATCCGGTCTGGCTGGCATATCCGGCTGGAATGCTGGAAGGCTCGCGTTTGCTCGACGCTCCGCCGCACCACGTCTCGGTGCAGCAGACCATTGATCTGGTCAAAGAATATGAATTCGTTGTGCTGTTCACCAGCACACCGGGATTCAAGGGCGACTGCGCGCTGGCTGCGGCAATGAAAGACGCGAATCCGCGGGTGAAGATCGCCTTCGTCGGTCCGCATGTGACCACGCTCACCGAGCAATCGCTGAATGATTGCCCGGCCATTGATTTTGTCACCCGGCGCGAGTTCGATTATGCTGTGGTTGAGTTTGCCAATGGCAAACCTCTGTCGGAAATTTTGGGGATCTCATACCGGCGCAATGGGAAGATCGTGCATAATCCCGACCGGCCCGAGGTCACCGACCTTGACGCTCTGCCCGATGTGGTGGATATCTACAAGCGCGATCTCGACGTGCGGCGCTACAATGTGCCGTTTCTGCTTTATCCGTACCTCTCGTTCTATACCACCCGTGGCTGCCCGGCACAGTGCACCTTCTGCCTGTGGCCGCAGTTGCTCAGCGGGCATCCGTGGCGCAAGCGTTCCAGCGACCGTGTAGCGCGCGAAATGGCCAAAGTGAAAGAGTACTGGCCTGATCTGAAAGAAGTCTTTTTCGATGACGACACCTTCAATATCCAGAAAGCGCGCACGGTTGAATTGTGCTCCAAGCTCAAGCCGCTGAACATGACATGGTCATGCACTTCTCGCGTCACCACGGATTACGAAACGCTAAAGGCACAAAAGGAAGCAGGATGCCGCCTGCTGATCGTGGGATACGAATCGGGCAATGCCCAGATCCTGAAAAATATCAAGAAAGGCGCAACCATCGAGCGCGCGCGTGATTTTACCCGCGACACCAAAAAACTGGGACTGGTTGTGCATGGCGACTTTATCATTGGCCTGCCCGGAGAGACGCGCGAAACCATTGAGCAGACCATCAAGTTTGCCAAAGAGCTTGATGTTGAAACCATCCAGGTGTCGCTGGCCCATGCGTACCCCGGCACCGAACTCTACGACTTTGCCAAGAAGAACGGTTTCATCGTAAATGACCAGCAGATGGTGGATGAAGGCGGGCACCAACTCGCCCAGATCGAGTATCCTGGCCTGCCGCGTGAAGAGGCCCTGGATGCTGTCCATCGCTTCTATGATGAGTATTACTTCCGACCCAAAGCAATTTTCCGTATCGTGCGCAAAGCGGTGTTCAGTTCAGTGGAACGCAAGCGGCTGTTCACAGAAGCCAAATCGTTCATGAAGCTGCGCGCGCAACGCAAGAAATATGTCGCCGGACGCCGTAGTGCAGAATCCGCAACCCGCAGTAATACCGAAAGCGCAGGAGCAGCTCAAGCTTAAAGGGCACGATCAGGTGGCTTTAGACCGGTATCGTTATTTGGTACTGGGAGCTATTATTGTATTCAGCTCCGTGGGCGATGTGTTGCTTGCCCATGGGATGAAAAGCATTGGTGCAATCCCGATTTCAGATTTGCACCGCCTGATTGCCGCCGTCTTTAACCCCTGGGTGGCGCTGGGCATCTTTTTTCTGCTGATGTTCTTCGCCGCTTACTCGACCGCCCTTTCCTGGGCAGACCTCACCTTCGTTCTTCCGGCAACTTCGCTGAGCTATGTGCTGGTAGCTATTATGGGAGCGTTGATCCTGCATGAGCATATTTCAGTGGCGCACTGGGTAGGCATTCTGCTGGTAAGCGGTGGCGTCGGCATCGTTGCCGGTGGTCCCTCAACCACCCAACGACGCCAGGAAAAACCCTGCCCATGAACGCGCAAATCTTTTATACCTGGACGCCCATCGCCATCATGATCATCGCTTCCACCACCGGCGATGTGCTGGTCTCAAAGGCGATGAAGGAAATTGGCGATCTTGGCGAACTGTGGAAGTGCTTCGGCCTGCGCGGCGTCGCAGCCCGCATGTTGAAGAGCGGCACCTTGCTGGCCGCAGTCTGCGCCATGGGAGTCGCGTTTTACATGATGCTGTTCGCGCTCTCGCACGCCGATGTGAGCCTGGTGGTGCCGGCGGGAGCTTCGCTGACGTTCGTCACCAACGCAATTGCCGCGCGCCTCTTCCTCCACGAAAACGTAGACCACCGCCGCTGGGCCGCCGCCGTGCTCGTGGGCATTGGGGTGGTATTGATGTCGAGATAGAAACAGTACTCGGTATTCGGTACTCAGTACTCAGTACTCAGCAATAGCAGGATGATTCGTCAAATTTCGGAATTTTAGGAGATTAAAGAACTGAAGCTCCTCCTTTCTGAGAACTGAGAACTGTTTTAAGTAATGATGCGGCCCAGCAACCCGCGTGAAAGCACCCCTAATTTTTCTGTGGTGCTCAGGCGTACGCGCTCGCTGAAGACATCGTAGTTATGGCGGGCAATCTTCTCCAGCAAGCGGCTGTAGATTTCAATCAGCACCCACAGCGCCGGGCGGCTTTCGTAATCCACCAGCTCAATGAGTTCCCGGCCCGACTTGTAAAACTCACGGGCGCGTTGCGCCTCAAACTCCAGCAGGGCACGGAATTTTGTGGGCTGAAAACCGTTGGCCAGGCTGGCAGCCGATAAATCCTGAGGCGAGCGGCCGAACTGCGCCATATCCTGTTGGGGAAGATAGACGCGCCCCATGGCGGCATCTTCTTTCACGTCTCGGATAATATTGGTCATCTGAAAGGCGATGCCGCAGCGTTCGGCCAGAATCTCGGCGTGCGGGTCGCGATAACCAAAGATGCGGATGCAGACCAGCCCGACAACCGAGGCGACGTGATAGCAGTATTGATAAAGCTCTTCAAAGGTCGGGTAGAGGGCCAGCGGAACTTCGCCTCCGGGCTCGTTCTCTGCGGGCGGGCGGGCCGCGGCTTGGCTCGTGGCTGCCAGGGCGTGCTCCAGGTCCATGGCGGTTCCCTGCACCAGCTTCTCAAACAGCTCAACAGGGATCTTGTAGCGGCGCTGGGCATCTGCCAGGGCAAATAGGACCGCGTCGTCGGTGGGCTCGCCCGCGAAGGCGCGTTTAGCATTCTCCAGCCAGTCTTCCAGCTTGCGATAGCGTTCTTCCGGAGGCAAAAGTGTATCGTCGCTGATGTCATCGGCATGGCGCATGAATGCATAGACGGCACAGAGGGCATTGCGCTTATGTTTGGGCAGCGCCAGGAAGGAATAATAAAAGTTCTTGGCGGCCGAGCGGGCGATGGCGCGGCAGGAAGCATAGGCAGCACTGAGCTGCATTTCGCGCGCGCTCGTGGGGGAATTTGCCATAAGGGTCAGGCCAATTTGACCATTTTTGCCGTTGGCGAAAACAACTTTCGCCACAGCAACGGAAACGGATACGCCAGCACAGAGCCTGCAATGATGCCGCGCACTTCGCCGCGCGAAACCTTCACGCGCTGCTGCAACTGCTGTACATTCGCAGCACGCAATTTTTTAATTGTCTTGATGCCGATTAAAATCGGCCACGCGCACGCAAGACGAACGCGAGCCTGCGAAAAGGGCACGGTATTGGTGTAATTCCAGCCGGCCAGCAGATGTGATTCCGCCTCATCCAGATAACGATGATACAGCGGCTGCAGCTTTGCCTGATTGGCAGGCGACAGCAAAGTTTTCGGCGATAAATCTGCCAGCTCCAATTTGTCCATCGGCAAATAGCAGCGGCCTTTTCTCAAATCCTCTGGAAGATCGCGCAAGATATTCACGAGCTGTAACCCTTTACCGAACCGGATACCGTCGGCGATGAATTGTTTCTCATCCAGCCGCGCGCGCGGAAACAAATGCGCACGGCAAATTTTGGTCCAAAACTCGCCAACGCAGCCGGCTACGCGGTATGTGTAATCGTCCAGCTCAATCTCTGTTTCCAGCGCATAGGTATGTTCCATGGATGCTTTGGCAAAGCGGAGCAAATCCAATTCCTGCCCACTGGTGATCGTTTGGAGCACGTCACGTATCAACTTCTGATCGTCGGTGGAAAAAGATTGCAGGGCCGACAAACTGTCTTCAACTCTTTCCAGCAATATTTTTTCAGCCGCTGAACCCTGCTGCTTTGCAAACTCGCCGAAGTTCAAGAGAGCGAAATTGTTGCCAAGAATTCGTTCCCGCAGCTTTCCCAGCGCGTCCAGCCGTTGATCGAGCGGCAGGATTTCTGTATCAGCAATGGTGTCAGTCGTGCGCGCGAGCAGGTAAGCGAGGCCGATCTGCGGACGAACGCGGGCGGGCAACACGCGCAATGTCAGATAGAACGAGCGCGAAGTTGCCTTCAGCAAATCATCCAGTGACCGTTCTGATCCGGTCATAATCGAACCCGAATTTTCCGCGGGCAACGCCAGTCCCTTCGTGGCTGCGCTCGTTTCCCCACCGGCAAGCGGCGGGGACGATTGCTCGTTATGTATGGTCGCAGGCATTTTCAATTCCGCGATTCAATTTCCCGGCAAGATGGCCGTTTTAATATCGCCTGTCCGGTCCATCATATGACGAAATACCTGCTGCAGTTCACTTAAAGGCGCCCGGGCAGTAATGTAATCCATAGGCCTGACCTTATTCTCACAGATGAGGGCAAACGCCTCACGGATAGCCTTCGGCGTGTGGTGAAAGGTAGCCAGCATGCGAAGCGCTGAATAATGGATGCGGTTGGTATCAAGCTCGACCTTAGTGCCGGCAGCGCAGCCGCCAAAAAACTGTACGGCGCCGCCCTTGCGAACTATATCGAGCGACCATTGCCATGCTTCAGGCCGGCCAACCGCTTCAATCACCAGGTCTGCGCCGCGATTTTCCGTGAGTGTGTGCACCGCGGCGATAGTATCTGATTGCGAGGCGGATGGGTCTGGTGGAATCTGTATCACTTCATCAGCACCGAACCGGGAGGCAATCTGTACCTGCTCATCGCGTTTGACGACGCTGATGACACGGCAGTTTTTCGCCTTCGCCACCTGGATGAACATGAGCCCAATAGGCCCACCCCCAATAACAACAACGTTATCGCCGGAGCGCACATTGCTTTCATTCAGCCCCAGCAGCACGCAGGCCAGAGGCTCAACCATGGCGGCCTCTTCAAAGCTCACTCTGTCAGGAATAACGAGAGTATTCTTTTCCACGATGCGCCTGGGAATGCGGATGTACTCTGCATAAGCGCCATTATTGAAAAGCAGGTCGTCGCATAGATTCTCTTGCTCATGCCTGCAGTAGAAGCAGATACCGCAGGGCGCTGAATTCGCCGCAACGACGCGCATGCCTTTGCGGAAGTTTGTCGCGCCTGGGCCGACACTTTCAACTTCTCCCGCCAGCTCGTGCCCGAAGAGCGCCGGCGGCACAATCATTCTGGCATGATAGCCGCGCCGATAAACTTTTAGATCGGTGCCGCAGGTCAGGGCGGCATGCACCTTCACCAGAATCTCGCCTTCGCCCAGGGCGGGAATAGGAACACGCTCGATCTTGATGTCCTCTTTACCGTAAAGGACGGCAGCAGTCATAGTTCCGTTCGAGGCGGTTTTAGAATTTGCGCTCAGGACTTGCCTCCCTGGGCTGGCTTCCCTTCCCAGTTCATGCCGGGAGTAATAACAATCTTGAGCGAATCCGGTTGCGGATGCATGGCCATCTTGATTCCCTCAACGGCTTGTTCCAGCGGGAAGCGATGGGTGACCAGGCGAGTCATGTCCATCTCACCACTGAAGACAAAACGCTCCGATTCTTTCTGCAGGTCTACGGATGCGCTGTAGGAGCCAAGCAGAAATTTTTCGTCCATACAGACAGCAGAAGGATCAATCGTCGCCTGGCTGCGCGTAGTCTGGGCAAACAGGAGCACGCGGCCGCCGGGGCGGGTGGCGTCCAGAGCAACCTGGACAAGCGCGTTACCGGCGACTGCCACAATCACCGCGTCAGCACCGCGGCCATCAGTGACCTCGCGAATGCGCCGGCTGGCATCGTCTTGGGAAGCATCAATGGTTTCGGTGATGCCGAAGCTGCGCGCTACAGCGAGACGTTGCGCATAGATATCCGAGGCAAAGACGCGCGCGCCGGCCGAGAGAGCAAGCTTGGCGAGAATCATGCCAATCGGACCCTGGCCGATCACCAGGACCGTTTCTTCCGGTTGCAGGCCCAGGGTCTCAATTCCCTTCTGGCAGGTATTGACCGGCTCGATAAACGCCGCCTGCTCATAGCTGACATGCTGGGGAACGCGGACGACACCGCCGCGCTGGACAATCCAATCCATGACGCGAACGTATTCGGCAAAGCCGCCGCCGCTGGGTTCATAACCGGCAGTCACGCCAACTTTCTTATATACCGGACACTGGGCAAAGACTTTGCGATTGCAATAAAAACAATCGCGGCAGGGGATATGATGGAACACCATTACGCGCTCGCCGAGCGAATAATTCGTGACTCCCTCGCCCATAGCAACGATCAGGCCTGAAGTCTCGTGCCCGAAAATGCGCGGCGCCGAGTGCGATCCGGTGCTGATCTTCTTGAGATCGGTCCCACAAATGCCGCAGGTGTGGACACGAATCAGCAGTTCCCCCGCGCCAATCGTGGGCACAGGAACAGTCTCCAGCCGGACGTCATTCTGGCCGTGATAAACGGCGGCCCGCATAGTCGCGGGAATCTTGCCCAAAGCCGTGCTGCCGGTTTGAGTTGCAGTAGCCATAAGTCAACGTTTGATTTGTGCTATTCCTGATTCTATCGCGTCTGCGGACGAATTCTGGCCGTCAATAAGTTGCTGCACCAAATGAGCCAGCGCCTTGGCTGCGCGGTTATTGTTGCGCGCCAAACGCCATACAACCGGCCACATCGCAGGCCGAAGGGCGGTATGCAATACGAATTTTCCGGTTGCAAAGCTTCCGTTGGCATCCACAAACCGGTCCATCGCCGGCATGGGAAAATCCAGTTCGTCAGAAATTGCTTTAGCCGCATAAAAAGGCAGCCCGAGATTAGCCGCGACTTCGGCCACCGCCGCGGCTTCCATATCAACGGCATGAGCGGCAAAGCGCTGGGCCAACTCGCGCTTTCCTTCCGGCCCCAGAATTTTGCCCGCGCTTACCAATCTCCGGGTTCCAGAGAGCGCCGGATAAATTTTCCCGCTGGCGGCATCGATCACCTGGCCGGCAAAAAATGCCTCGCCTGCATTTACATCGCTGCTAAGACTTCCTGCCACCCCAGCCGAGACCATCGCCTGTGGCCGGTAATAGTTCACAGTGGCTTGAGCGGCAATGTCTGCAGCCCGCGCGCCGATTCCGCCGCACACCAGAACTGCTTTTTCAGACTCGTAGAAACGCAGTTTTTTGCCGCCGTATTCGATATCGCGCCGCGGCCAGCCGCCGACTATGGCAGCGATCTCCTGGTGGAGAGCGGCAATGATAGCGAGGCGGGGATGCCGGACTTTCGAATTATTTAGCCCTGACATAGCCGTGTTCCTTGAACCACTCGACGGCGCGGCGCAGAGCATCGTCCACGGGAATAACTTTGTATCCCAGCTCGCGCTCGGCTTTCGCGGAAGAAGCAAACATCTTTTTGCGGCCCATGCGCACCGCATCTACCGTGGCGCGCGGCTCTTTGCGCAGCAGCAATCCGGTGATGGTCTGGTCATATGCGGCAAAGCCCAGGGCCACGATGTGTGGAATTTTCATTGTAGGCGCGGCCAGTCCTGTGATGGCGGCCAGTTTGTCGAGAATCTGCTTTAGCGTCAGGTTCTCGCCGCCAATGATGTAGCGTTCGCCGGGATGGGCCAGTTCCATGGCGGCAACATGGGCGCGGGCGCACTCGGTCACATCCACCAGGTTAAGCCCGGTATCCACGTAGGCGGGAAAGTTGCGATTGAGAAAATCTACGATGATCCTGCCTGTGGGAGTGGGTTTGATGTCCTGCTCGCCCACCGGAGTAGTAGGATTCACCAGGACCGCGTTGACGCCGTTGTGTCCGGCTTCGAGCACGATCTGCTCCGCCATAAATTTGGAGCGCTTGTAATGTCCGATCATGTTGAGCAACGACACCGGAGAGTCTTCACAGCAGGGTTCGCCGTTCCCCGTAAAGCCCATGGTTGCTACCGAGCTGGTATAGATAACGCGGCGCACGCCGGCCGCCTGCGCGGCCTGCAGAATGGCGCGCGTGCCTTCGACGTTGGCCCGGTACATTTGCTCCGGATCGCGGACCCACAGGCGATAATCGGCGGCCACGTGGAAGACGAATTCGCATCCCTGCATACCCCTTTTGAGCGATTCGGAATCGGTAAGATCGCCGACCACGCGCTCGGCGCGAATAGCATCAATATTTTTCGTGGGACTGCTGGAGCGCGTGAGCAGGCGGAGTTCGGCGCCCTGTGCCGCGAGCGCACGGGCAACGTGGCTGCCGACAAATCCTGTGGCTCCAGTGACAAAAGCTTTCATAATAAAAGTAGAAAAGCACGGCATGGGCCGTGCGTGAGATTAAGACTCCTGAGCGTAACTAATTAGTCGAGTTTTTCCGCTTCGATTCCGATGTTTGTTTCGCCGGCAGAACGCTTTTCCCAGTACTTACGGACCCAAGCCTCCCAGCTTTTGCCCGCGGCGGGGTCGCGATCAGAAAAAGCGAGGGCGGCGATATCGGCATAGCAGATGCTCAGTTTTTCATCTGAGCCGACGGGGAAAAGACGGACGCAAGAATCTGCCAGCGTCTGGCCCGAACGCCGGTCAAAGATGTAGCCTTCAACTTTGCTGCCGTTCTTTAAAGTGATGGAAATATCGCCACGATAATCAAAGGCTTTTTCCAGCGCATTGCGTATTTCTGTCTCGCTGGCCAGTTGCGGAATCCAACCCTCGAGCTTCTCGTGAAGTGTCCCTGGAGAAACCTCAAGAGCATCAGGATTGCTTGCAACCGGAACGGCATGTGTGGCGCAGCCGCCCCCGGCTGTGTCCGGGCCAATCAAGGGCTTTTTAGTATTTGTCTCGGCCGAAGGAACGCCACTCATGCCCTAGTCTCCTCGAACTCGGTCTGATTTTTATCGATCTGCACCAGCGGATTGTAGGCATGCACAGGGCGAACGCTCTCATCTAACAACTTGCGGGCAGATTCATCTCGATAGCTCTGGAAGAGTGTCGCTTTTGCGGTTTCAAAAAAACCCTTCAGCGAACTGAAGGTATAGTTCACCGCTGTGGCCTCGTAGCCGCTGTGCACCATGCAGTTTGCGCACTTAGGATTGCCCGACTCTGTGCCATATTCGTGCCACTGGGTAGCTTCCATCAACTCCTGGAATGTATCGGCATAGCCGTCTTGCAGCAGGTAGCAGGGCTTTTGCCAGCCAAAGATGTTATAGGTCGGCATACCCCAGGGCGTGCAGGCATACTGGCGTTTGCCCATCAGGAACTCGAGGAAAAGCGGCGACATGTTGAAACGCCAATCAGGCTTGCGATTGGAGAGAATGGCGCGGAAGAGCCGGCGGATGCGGGCGCGTCCGAGAAAGTGCTTCTGATCGGGCGCCTTGTCATAGGAATAGCCCGGCGACAGCATCATGCCTTCGACACCAAGCGCCATGATTTCATCAAAGAACGCGCGCACGCTATTGGGGTCGGCTCCGTCGAACAGAGTTGTGTTGGTGGTCACGCGGAAGCCGCGGTTCAGCGCCTCTTTAATGGCTTCTACGGCAATCTCATAGCCGCCTTCACGGCAGACGGAAAAGTCATGGTGCTCGCGTTCGCCGTCGAGGTGCACGGAAAACGTAAGATACTTGCTGGGCTTAAAGAGATCGAGTTTTTCTTTCAGCAGCAGCGCGTTGGTGCACAGGTAGATATATTTCTTGCGGGCAACCAACCCTTCGACAATCTCGCCAATCTGCGGATGCATCAATGGCTCGCCGCCGGGAATGCTGACCATGGGGGTGCCACACTCGTCTACCGCTTTGAAGCACTGCTCGGGCGTGAGGTTCTTCTTCAGGATGTGCGCCGGATACTGGATCTTGCCGCAGCCCGCGCAGGCAAGATTGCAGCGAAACAACGGCTCCAGCATTAGAACCAGCGGATAGCGCTTACGGCCGGCCATCTTCTGCTTCAGGACGTAGGTTGCCACGGTCCACATCTGTGAGATTGGTACGGGCACTCGAGCTCCTCCTCTAAACCTTCAGCAATTTACCCGGTAGGACGCAGCACGCTGCGTCTCTACTCTGTGCAACTTTTAAATTTCTCCAACCCGCACGACGGTTCGAATCGCCTTCGCTGGTTTGTCAATGTTAGCGAAGACACGCGCATAGGTCGCCAGCGCGAGCATGGGGAAATAATTCCGGTACAGGTGATAAGCCAGGTAAAAAACCCGGGGGAACCCCGTTCCGGTGTACTGCGGCTCATCCCAGGAGCCGTCTTTTTTCTGCGTTCTCAATAGATATGCGATGCCGCGGCCGACGCATTCGCTGCGTGTATCCCCAGCCGCCAGCAGACCCATTATGGCCCAGGCGGTTTGCGAAGGCGTGCTCGCGCCTATTCCCTTCAGCGCAGCATCGTCATACGACCCGCAGGTCTCGCCCCAGCCGCCGTCAGGGTTCTGGAACATCCGCAACCACTCTGCTGCCTGCTGGACGTAGGGCTCATGGTTCCACACGCCCATGACTTCCAACCCACGCAACACGCAGGCAGTTCCATAAATATAGTTTACGCCCCAGCGCCCGAACCAGGAGCCATCGGGTTCCTGCTCGCGAATAAGGAAATCAATCGCCTTGCGCACGCGCTTATCTTCACGGGTATAGCCGTAGACGGCCAGCATCTCCAGAACGCGTCCAGTGATGTCCACAGTCGCAGGATCGAGCATGGCATTGTGGTCGGCAAACGGGACATGCTGGAATACCATGCGATCATTATCTTTGTCGAATGATGCCCAGCCGCCGTTCTTGCACTGCATGGAAAAGATCCACTCAATGGCGCGCTGCGCAGACTCGTGCTGATAGCGCTCATTAGGATGGTTGACGTGACTCAAGCCCAGCAACACCATGGCGCTGTCATCCACGTCGGGATAGAACTCATTGTTGAATTCAAAATACCAGCCGGCGGGAGCCGCTTTAGGGTTCTTCACCGCCCAGTCGCCTTTGTGCGTGACCTGCTTCTTCAGCATCCAGTCGGCGGCAGCGACCATGCGCGGCTCGCGGGAAGAAACTCCGCTTTCCCCGAGAGCGAAGATGGCATAGGCGGTATCCCAAACCGGCGACATGCAAGGTTGCATGCGGAAGGTCTTCTCTTCTTCGATGCCGAGTTTTTCAAATTCATCCATAGCGCGAATAAACTGGGGATCATCCACCGAGTAGCCCAGGCAGCGCAGGGCAATGATCGAATTGAGCAGGCCGGGATAAATCGCGCCCAGCCCGTCAGACATCTCAAAACGCTCCAGCATCCACTTTTCGGCTTTACGCAGCGCCAGGGCGCGCAGCGGACGCACATGCACGCGCTCAAAGAAGTGCACCAGGACATCGAGCACGAGAAAGAAGTTGCGCCAGCTTACGATCTTTTTAGACCACCTCAACTTCAGATTGGTATGGTCACGTCCATCAGGAAAAAGTTCGTCAATTCCCTGCTCCGCGGGGATTTTCTTGAAGGGTTTCTTGGCATAGGCGATCGAGAGTGGAACCAGGATGGCCCGCGACCAGGAAGAAATCTCGTAGATATTGAACCAGAACCAATTCGGGAACAGGACAATTTCCGGTGGAATCGCCGGAACAGCGTCATAGTCGTACTGCCCCAGAAAGCACAGATAGATTTTGGTGAAGGTATTGACCTGGGTCACGCCTCCCATTTCCATAATGCGGTGGCGGGCGCGCGTCAATGCCGGATGCTCCGGCTTATATCCCATCAATTTGAGGCCGAAATAGGCCTTCACCGAAGCACTGATGTTCGATGGTCCCCCTTGAAAGATCGGCCATCCGCCGTCCTCGTTCTGGTGGCGCAGAATCTCGATTGCCGCCTTGGCCATCCTGCCCGGGTCGCCGGTGCTCAACAGCGTGTGCACCAGAATGTAATCGGATTCGAGTGTAGTATCAGCCTCTAACTCGCCGCACCAGTAGCCTTCTTCAGCCTGCACGGAGAAAAGATATTTGCGGACAGCGTCAATGGCGGCAGCCACACGGCTGCGCATGTCATCCAGTTTGCCAAAGGTCATTGGCGGAAGGTGGCGCTCAGTCGCGCCCTGGGGGTGGGATTGTTCCATGCTTACTCCGCAATTGCCGGGGCGGGAGCTTCGCCAATCGCGGCAACAATTTCGGGAGGCAGGCCGAAGCGTACATTCTCTGGCATGACCTCAACCTCGCGGAGGTTGGTGAATCCTTTGTTCTGCAGGAACAAAATCACCTCTTCTACCAAACACTCCGGAGCCGAAGCTCCTGCGGTTAGGGCAATCGTTCGGACACCATCCAACCACTCCGGCGCGATTGCCCGGAAATTTTCAATCAGATGAGAAGAGCGCCCCAGGTTGCGGGCCACTTCTACAAGCCGGTTTGAGTTGGAACTGTTATCGGAGCCCACCACCAGCAGCAGGTCTGCTTCTTCTGCGATATGCTTCACCGCAACCTGCCGGTTTTCGGTGGCATAGCAGATATCCTGCGCGTGCGGCCCACGGATGTTGGGGAACTTGTTTTTTAAAGCGGCAATAATGTCTTTGGCTTCGTCCAGGCTCAAAGTGGTCTGGGTGATGTAAGCCACGCGATTGGGGTCAGGAACCACCAGGGCCTCAACTTCTTCTGTGGTGCTGACAACCTGGGTCACCAGCGGGGCCTCGCCGAGGGTCCCGATGACCTCATCATGGTCGCGGTGGCCAATCAGGATGATGGAATAGCCTTCTTTGGCATACTTGACGGCTTCTACGTGAACCTTGGTAACCAGCGGACAGGTGGCGTCCACGACGCGGAGATTGCGCTTCTGGCTGGCCTCGCGCACTTCCGGCGAAACTCCATGGGCGCTATAGATGACGCGCTCTCCGTTTGGGACTTCTTCTACACTATCCACAAAAATGGCGCCTTTGCCTTTGAGCTCGTCCACGACATACCGATTGTGGACAATCTCTTTACGCACATAAATAGGTGCACCAAAGGCCTCCAGGGCTATACGGACAATATCAATGGCTCTTACCACCCCGGCACAAAAGCCCCGGGGCTTGAGCAGGATAAGCGTTTTGGCTTCAGTCGGTGTGCTCATGGGCTTGGCTTTTAGTATACAAGAGTACCTAAGTTTTTCAGAATCAAAACTTTACAAGAAAGATGCCAGTGCCGCCAATGTAAACCAGAGAAATGAGCGGAATTCACAGTGAATGGGTATTCCAGAGCATTGAATGGGAAATCCAGCAACTTAGCCCTTCTACTCGGCATCCTACACGCTCGGTAGGTGCTTTCATGGCTGGTCTCATGCTTTCCTTCTTAGCCGGTGTCGTTGCAACTATGACCGTAATTCGCCTCTACCCTATCCTTAAGAACAGTCAATTAGCGGAGCTCGTAACGATTGCCTTGCAAAATCGATGGACTTCCGCCCCAGCCCAATCGCTGACCCCACAAGACATTCAAAAAAACCAAACTGAAAAAGAACGCGCCATGGTCGCCGGCACGCGTCAAAACTAGAAGCTATTCTCAAAACTCAGCGCTGGGTATGCGCAAATGATGTAGTCCGTAGGGACGAGCCCATTCAATTTCTGCCACAATCCCTCAAGATCATCACTATGCATTTATTTTCAGCATCTGTTCCGCGTGCTTCAAAGATGCGTCGGTCAGTTTGGCCCCGCTCAGCATGCGGGCGACCTCTTCAGTGCGCTCGGCTTCTGACAGCCGCCGAATAGTAGTGTGTACCCGGACGCCCCCCGATTCCTTTCGTTCCCTCTTCTCAATCACATAATGCTGATCGGCAAATGAGGCGATCTGCGGCAGGTGAGTGATGCAGAGCACCTGATGGCTGCGGCCAAGTGCCTTCAGCTTCTTGCCTACAGCCTCGGCGGCACGGCCCCCAATGCCGGTATCAATTTCATCGAAAACCAGGGTACGTGCCCCGGCTTCAGGCTTGCCATTACGAGAACGAACCGTATGAGGAGGCTTGTCGGCTTCCACCGTAGCCTTCAAGGCCAGCATCACTCGCGACATTTCGCCGCCAGAAGCAATTTGCTCGATAGGATGGAGTGGCTCACCCGCGTTGGTGGCAATGAGGTAGGCGGCTTGATCGAAGCCATCGGCCGACCACGAGGTTTGGTCTTCGGAAGCGGAGACCTCTACTTTGAAACGTACCTTCATGGCCAGATCGTTAATTTCGGCCTCCACTAATTTTTCCAGCTTGCCGGCCTGCTCCTGTCGCTTTCTGGAAACCGCCCGGGCATGCTTCAGGTAATCTTCGCTTGCAGCCGCGATTTCTTTGCGCAACTGCTGCAGGATTTCGTCGCGGTTCTCAACTTCATTGACTTTGCGCGCGACTTCTTCGCCGAAAGCAATGATTTCATCCACGCTTTGACCATATTTGCGCTTCAGACGATCGATGAGCGCCAGCCGGTCTTCGATCTCAGCCAGGCGTTGGGGAGAAGCATCGATGCCTTCCGCGTAATCGCGCAGCGCAATACCGGCATCTTCCACCGTGATGCGGGCCGATTCCAGCGCCGCAAGTGTCTCCTGAAATTTCGCGTCGTAGCGCGCCAGCTCTTCTATATGCTTGATCGCGGCGCGCAATGATGCCGCCGCAGCCGAATCGGATTCGTACAAAAGCTGGTGCGCCCCTATGGCGGCGGAATAAAGCTTTTCTGCGTTGGCCAGCACGCGCTTTTCCGATTCCAGGCGCTGGTCTTCGCCCGGCTCAAGACTTGCCTGTTGGATTTCCTTTTTTTGGAACTGCCACAAATCCACCAGACGCAGGCGGTCCTGCTCATCGCGTTCGAGTTCAGCGATGCGCTGCTGCAACTCGCGCCAGCGATCATAGGCAACGGAGAGAGCTTCAACATCAATGTTGGCAAAACGGTCGAGCAGCCGCAGGCGCTCGCGGGCGTCAAAGGCGAGCAGGGTCTCGCTTTGCGCGTGGATGTGGGCCAGTTCGGGAGCAAGCTGCTTGAGAACAGCTACCGTGGCCGGCTGATTGTTGATAAAAACCCTGCCTTTGCCGCCAGCGCTGATTTCACGGCGAAGAATCAGGTCGCCATCTTCGCCTTCGTTCTGAGAACAATCAATTCCATTTTTTTCCAGGATCGCCCTGACCGCGCGCCCACGCGCCTCAAACACTCCCGAAACCACCGCCCTTTCCGTTCCGTGGCGAATCATGTCATTCGAGGCGCGCTCGCCCAGCAGCAGAGCCAGAGCGTCAATCAGGATAGATTTCCCAGCCCCGGTCTCCCCCGTCAGCAGATTCAGCCCTGGGGCAAACTCCACCGCGGCATTGTCAATGACGGCGTAATTTTCGACGCGAAGCTCGAGCAGCACAGGTGTGTTTCCTTCGAGGTTGGTAACCAATCCCCGTTGTACGGGAGCTTAAGGTCATCATACCGTCCCGTGTGCGAACTTCAAAAAGGAAATATGGGTTGATGACCGGTTTGAGGACGCACCTTGAGACATAGCTTTTTGTAGCCCTCACTCGCTCGGAAGATCCCATGCCGACGAAAGTACATACAAGCCGGCTTTTCGGTACTAGTCTCGCGATGGCGAGGCCCGATTGCCTTCTCGATCCCTGCAGAATTGACGCCTTTAGTCGGCTCGTCAGAACGAAACCACTGGCCAAATTACGGACAAGGGGTGTCATTGCGACGCTTCGATCACGGTTCAATATCAAAGTGGAACACGTCCTCTCTTCTTCCCAGTGATTCGTACAGCGCTATGGCCGCGTCATCCACCTTGTCCGCCTGGACATAGATGACGTAAATGCCCCGGTCGCGGGCTATATGTCTAAGCTCGTTGATTAATCTTCTTGCTATGCCTTTTCTGCGGTGTTGCTTCTGCACCGCGAGGTCGTAAATGTAAATTTCCCGCCGTTCCTGCTCGAATTTGTCCAAAACGTACGCAGCCAGCCCGCCGACAACCTTGTCGCTAGCGATGGCGACCAAAGCGATAAAGTGCGGTTTCGCTAGCAGCGACCGCAAATACGCATCGCGTGGGACGGCGCTCTGATACGCATCCATATCCCCGAATGTTTCTCCAAAAACGTTAAGCAGCTGCTTTAGAGTCTGCACGTCTTTAGCGCAGAGTTGCTGGTATCTGTAGCTCATATCCGGTCCATATGAGAATCTATCCGCTTCAACACAAACATAAACTATGCGGATTGGTAATGTGAAACTTGCAAGCATTCAGGAGTTTGTCTCCATCCTAGCCGACTTCCCGGTACCGATACGGCCAACACCGATCTCCTCCAAGCCCGTTTCTGGACAGTGCTACCACGTGTGAAGAGCGTCGGGGTTACTGTTCCGGTAGGGACGCCCATTGCTGGGTGCCGACACATTGTTAGGACGGCAACTTCACCTTGGCCGAGGGCACCTGCCAAGTCAGGGCCTCGTGCGGCCGAGCTGCGTTATCGTTGGCGCCAATGGGCTAGCACTTACGCGGCATCCGTAAGCGTCTAAATCCGCACCTCAGCCGGGCCGAGCGTTAACCGTACGTGAGGGTAGTGCTCTGTCCGACCTCGATAATATAACCATCAGGATCGCGGATGTAGCAGCGCGTTTCGCCGTACTTGGGGATTGGCTCCGTGATGAACTCCGCTCCTCGACTTTTCCATAATTCATAGCACGCTTGAATATCAGCAACGCGAAAATTCAGAAAGCTGTTGATGTGATTCGGGTCGGGGACGCTGAGCGTTACCGTCGGCTTATCCGGGGTCGGCCCGCCCCCAACGTTCAGAATCATCCAGATATTCGCAAGCTGCAGGTACCCAGGCGCGTTGCCGTCACCCATGCTCAGAATGCGAGCGCCGAAGACCTTTTCGTAGTAACGAGCCGAACGCTCGATGTTGGTGACGGTGAGAAAATGCGCGATGCTGATCCCCTCTCGCGGGGGCATCTCATAGCTCTTCTGTTCGATTTGTACGCTGTTCATGGACGACTCCAATTCCGATATAGTTGCTCATTATGAATACCGTCTCCCAGGAGTCCCGGTTTTCGTTGGATGTGAGGGACGGTGATTGCGGTGGTCAAAATTCCTCCGATCAGCAGTTTGATTAATCCGAAGCGGTCCCTGGCCACCATCTAATTTGCAAGAAATCCCGAACTCTGCGGCTGCGCTCAAGGTTGAGCGACGACGAGAGCCGTTGTGCTTGAGCCGAATCGTTTTAAGCCACTCGCTTCTTTTTCTCGTTGAGTGCCGGTAGAAGAAGATTCAGAAGCGCTTGATCAGAGAACGGGTTCTGGCCTGAGATTAACTCGCGATCTTGAAGGACGTAGCTCTTCCATGGAGCGAGCACACTTACGTCGCCGCCTGCCGTGCTCAAGGCGAAGTCCGGGTAGAAGAGAACTTTACCACCAATCTCAAGCGGCTCTCGCTGCTGCTCTTCCGCTGTCGAAAAGATCGTCATCTTATATCCTGAATATATCCAACCCTGAGCTTTTGCCCTCGCTCCAGCCGCATCGCCCGCCGCCAGCGCGGCGACCACTTCCTTCGAATTCGGAGAAGCCGAGAGAAGTGAAATCGGGCCATGGCAGAGCACTGCCGTAGGCTTGGATGTTTTGTGAAAGTGTCTCATCACGGTGCCAGCGTCGGGGTCATCGAGAAGATCCATCATCGGGCCATGGCCGCCGGGGACGAAAACAGCGTCATATTGATCCAGGCCTGATGCGATGACATCCGAAATACGATTTGGACTTTTGAGCCCAGTCAGGCTGTCGCGGAACTTCAGAAAGTCCTGAAGTTTAGCCTTGTCCCCACCGAAGAAGTCAGGTACAGCTGAATGAACATCCATTTGTGGCGTGTTGCCTTTTGGGTTAGCGAAGGTGATTTCGTAGCCCTCCTTCATCAGGGCGCGAACCGGAACCGTCAGCTCGTTGAGATAATAGCCGGCGCCCTTATAAACCTTTCCGTCTTTCAAGGGCAAGCCGTGACCGCTCGAGACTAGTACCAGGACTTTTCCTTTTATTGCCATTTCATTCTCCGTTCTAAATCCATGTTGTTTTTACTGTCTACGATTAGAGGATGATGAGCATCAATTGAGGGCGCTGATCGCGCGCCATTCAACGTTTCTCATAAGAGCATTGTGTTCACCCCGACTTCGTCATGAAGTCGCGTACGAGAGCCGCGATCTCGTCGGCAGCCGTATCCAATGCAAAATGGCCGCCATCCACAATGTGGATCTGAGCGCTTGGTACATCCTTCTTATAGGCTTCCGGTTCCGAAGGATCGAACGACGATTCATACTTACCCCAGATCACCAGCAGGCGCGGCTGCTTTTCACGCATCCACGCTTGCCATTTCGGGTATGCCTCCACGTTGTTTCGATAGTCGTAGAAGAGGTCGCTCTGAATCTCCACTTGGCCCGGTTGATTGAGAAAATAGAACTCGTCCGTCCAAAGGTCCGGGTCGTGGCGTTCAGGATTGGGATCGTTCCCCGCGTGACGCTCTTTGGCAGTCTCCAGGGACATCAGATTCACGCGTAGCGCGCTTTCGTTGGCAGCGCGATCAGCCCAGAAGGCCCGCCGTGTCTTCCAGTTCGCTCCCAAGCCTGTGTTGTGGGCTACTGCGTCTTGGACGATGAGTGCCTCGACCCGGTCGGGATGGGCAAGCGCCAAGCGAAAACCAACAGGGCCGCCGTAATCCTGCAGGTAGAGCGTGTAGCGTGACAAACCCATCGCCTGCGTAAAATCCTCCATCACTGAGGCGATGTGATCGAAGGTGTAATTGAACTGCTTCGGATCTGGCCAATCGCTATGTCCGAAGCCCGGGTAATCCGGCGCAACCAGGTGATAGCGTTCGGAAAGTCGGGCGAAAAGAGATTCGAACATTCGCGAAGAGGATGGAAGTCCGTGAAGCAGAAGTAGCGTCGGAGCGTCCTTCTCGCCAGCCTCCCTGTAAAAAATGGAGAGCTCATCGACCTGGACCGTACGATAGAAAGTCGAATGTCTCATGGGGACCGTCCTTTCTGCTCTGACATGGGCCGGGGACAATCTCGCCAGGGGGGCAACCAGTCCCGACGACCGGGTCTTGTGCCGGCGCGCCCAGATAATGGTGCGACATAGATCATGTTCTCCTATAGCTGCAAAGGACTTATAACACCATCAAGATTTTCATGTTCCTTCTCCCCAATCCTTGCAGTGTCGATTGCGATTGAATCGGGTGCACCATCAAACCAGAATGTTGGGTTGCGAAGCCCCCGTGTGGTGATGCCTGCGCCTAAGGATGTGTTGTCTAAGACCTTTTTGCGCTCAGCGATCGCGCGATTCTTATAGGGATGGCGGGCAACACGGAAGTTATTCCGGGCCAGAAGTCCGCTTGTAGGAAGTCTCACCAGATAGGTAACGAGAAACGCGCATCTCTTCAGTGTTTGATTTCCTGACGAGATGCCGACTTCACAGGACTAATCCCGACCTGGAAACCAGATAGCTTCCGTGTTGGCGACAGTCCACGAAGTGCAGCCTAGGTTGCCGCCAAGGATGTGGCGTCCAGCGCTGATGGCTTTGCGCCCTTGATGACGAGCCAGAGCATGAACGCTATCTCCCCGATGATCGCGGGCTGAGAGTAGCTGTACACCTTGTCCTGATATTGCGGCAACAGTACACCCGTGAGACTCAGGATCACCCAGCCGAAGCCGGCGATGACCAGCCAGACTCCCATGAACCGGGGCAAGAAGCGTGACCGGTACACAAGCTGCCCGAGAGGAAACAACCATAGCCCCCAAAATATCTCAGCAATAACAATTCCGTAATGATGCAGATTGAGGAACAGCATAGCCAGGGCATCCCGCTGAGACTTTTCGAATATGGATAGGAAATCAGCTCCGCGCACTAAGACGAGGGCGGCGATGGAGTTCAGCTCATTCAGAAACGATATCGGGATCGAGACCACAATCAATGTCACCATGAGCGAGGCCTGACGCCGGCTGACCCCCTTGAGCAGATCGTACAAAGCCAGAGCAACGAAAATAAAACCGGCCTCGCTGATGAGTTGGCCCGCGATGCCGAGTCGAAACAGCGTCTCGGAGGCCGAGATGTTGTTGGCCGTCGCCCCTGCGTTTCCGTCCACGATTAGCTTGCTGGGAACATAACCCATGGCGAAGAAGCCGACTATTGAGACGAGTACATACAGTAAGCCTGCGGACCTGCCTGGGTTCTTGGTGGAACTCATGTGTCCTCGCTTGTGAAGATTTAGTCTGGGATACGGTGATGGCTGTCAAGAAGTTCCACCACCAAAACGAAAATAGGCGACTTCCCCACACAACCTCGGCAACCAGGTCTGGGACGGATTCCAGTCGTAGGACGGACAAACCGAAACTTGGCTGGAGCAAAGCCGGCCTGTATTTATTTTTCGTCGGCTTTGTCATCCGACTTTCAACTCTCCATAGCCGCTGCTCGGTAAGAAGCCAGACATCGGGCACCCATCGATTTCCCATCCAATTTGCTATGACCGAATCGCGACTGGATACAAAGCAGCAGGTCAAGTCCCTATGGTCGCTGGGAGGGCTGACCATCGTGCAGCTCGCGAAGGAAGTCTGGACTGAGATTGACCACGACGACGTTCTGAATCGGGCTTCGGAGCTGGCTTACAACTTCCTGCTCTCGATATTTCCCCTGCTTCTGTTTCTTCTTTCGCTGCTGGGGATCTTTGCCGCCGAGCGCGCTGCCTTGCGCGACCAGCTCTTCGCAGGACTGGCCCATGTGGTTCCTCCTTCGGCTTCGAACCTGATTTCGCAGACCATTCAGGAGATCGCGCAGTCCAGCGGCGGAGGCAAGCTGACCTTTGGCATCGTATTCTTCCTCTGGTCGGCAAGCGGCGGCATCAGCACCATGATCTCTGTTCTCAACGCCGCGTATCACGTGCACGACTCGCGTCCTTGGTATAAGGTGCGGGCTGTTGTGTTAGGAATCACGCTGGCTGTGGCAATATTGATTATCCTGGCGCTTACCGTGGTGCTGTTTGGCGGGCATATAGCAGGCTTTGTTGACAGAAAAATCGGCCTGGGCACCTCGCTGGTGCTGGCCTGGAAAGTATTGCAATGGCCTCTGGCCCTCTTTTTCATCTCTTTTGCCTTCGCTCTGGTGTATTACTTTGGTCCCGACGTAAAAGAGCGGCACTGGTACTGGATCACTCCCGGTTCGATCATAGGGGTGCTGCTCTGGCTGGTATCTTCGTTCGGGTTGCGCGTTTATCTGCACTTCTTCAACAGCTACAGCAAGACATACGGATCGCTGGGCGGGGTAATGATTCTGTTGCTTTGGTTTTATATCACCGGATTGGCGTTTCTGGTGGGAGGCGAGGTCAACTCAACCATTGAGCACGCGGCAGCCGAACGTGGACATCCGGAAGCCAAGCCCGAGGGAAGAAAAGCAGCCTGACCTGAAATGCGAATTGGGGTCGCGGCTTGTTGTTTCTCAACGTCAGAGCCAAAAATCGGCGCTCTCAGGCTTTGCCTTCTCAAACGCTGGTCGCAAAATCACAATGAGTTGATGAGAATGGTTTGCGGCTGGAAGATTCCCATGTTCGATTCCAGTCTCGGAGGAACATAACTTCATTGTTAGCCGATAATCCGGAGCTATTTCGTTTTGCTTCTATAGAATTCCAAGCTAAGATTGGCCCAAATGATGGACTCTTCACGAGGGCCGCTGAAGCTGGATGAGCGTGGACTTGGGAATACACCTGGCAAGTCTCACGGGAAGTTGGCGTTGGCTCTGGGAGTGATCGCAATCGCGCTCAGCTTGATTCTTGGGTTTGTTGATCTAAGATCGGCCCGTCGCCTGGAGCGCGAGATGGCACAGCTGAGCCAGCAGACGGAAGCTCTCAGTCGGCAGGTCGAGCGGGTACAGGAACAATCGCAGACGTCCGCTCAGCAAGCTTCGCAAGCAGCTGCGAACGCGCAGGCAGCCGCTCAAGAGCGCGACTTGGCCAAGCAGGCTCAATCGAGCTCAGAGGCGCAGGCGCAACTTGCGCGGCAGCAGGCCGCCGACGAACAGCAAAAAGCGGACCAAGCCAAACAGCAGGCTGAGCAATATCGGCAAGAGCGAGAGGCGGAACTTCAACAGTTGCAAGACGCTCTCGGGCAAATCGCCGAAACGCGCCGTACCGCTATGGGCTTGGTGATGACGCTTGACAGCAAGTCCATTCGCTTCGACTTCGATAAGGCAAACATTAAACCGGAATACCGCGACATCCTCAATCGCATCGCCGGAATCCTGATGGCGCTTAAGGGATACACGGTTGCTGTCTACGGATATACGGACGACGTCGGCACGCAGACCTACAACTTGCAACTCTCGCAGCGCCGCGCCGAAGCTGTCCGCGACTTCTTGCTACAGGCCGGAATTTCCCCGAAAATCATGAGCGCCAAGGGTTTTGGCAAGTCCGACCCGCGCGTTGCGGGCGACAGCGAGCAAGCGCGTGCTGCCAACCGCCGGGTCGAGATCGGCATCGTGGATTCCAAGCTCATCACGAATGGTCCAATCATCGAGCCAAAGAATTAGGCGGTACAGCTCCGGTGTAAAACGTGGAGAGCGGATTTCAGCGGGATCGCCGGCTGAAAGCTGTCGAGTGCTCAATCCATCAACTTGGATCTTCCGCGCTGAAAGACCTCCGATCCAGGAATGATCGCCGGAGAACCCGCCTCACGGAGCTTCGTACTCAGGCTACTCAGAATTGGCAAAACCAGGGGTGAGCTTTAAAGATAATGATCCCTGCAAAAATTAATTCAAGTAACATTGACGAGGGCACAGGCTGGATGCTACGGTGCATATAGCCATTTCACTCGAATTCATCGAGATGACAATACACCTCTTTTCAGCATCCCTTGTCGGGGGCGAGATCGTTAATCTTATTCAAGACAGCGGTCTGGTCGCCAAAATTGTTCTCCTGATCCTTCTCGCCTTCAGCGTACTTTCCTGGGGGATCATTCTTTCCAAGTGGGCGCGTTTTGGCAGCGCGCGCAGGCAGAGCGGACGCTTCATACGCGCCTTCCGCAAGGCCCAGCGGCTGCAGGATATCTCTGCCGTGGCCGAGCAGTTCAAGCCCAGCCCTCTGGTCGCCGTCTTCGAAGGCGGATACGAAGAATATCGCCGGCAGATGGGGAGCAGCGGAACCATTCGCAGTCTTGACGCCATCCGGCGATCCATGCAGATTGCCGCCTCCGAAGAACTGACCCGCATGGAGCGCAGGCTGCCGCTGCTGGCGACCACCGGCGCGGTATCTCCTTTTATAGGATTGTTTGGCACCGTGTGGGGCATTATTGACGCCTTTCACGGACTGGGCACCGCCGGCGCGGCCACATTGCGCGCGGTTGCACCGGGAATTTCCGAGGCCCTGATTACGACCGCGGCGGGCCTGGTTGCCGCCATTCCAGCGGTAATTTTCTACAATCAGATTTCGCACACTATCCGCGAGTTCGGCGCGCGCATGGATGACTTTGCGCTCGAGATGCTGAATGCCGTAGAGCGCAATGCCCCGGTACAGACAGAAGCAGCAACTGAGAGACGCTGATGGCTTTTACCGATAAGAGTGGACGCACGCAGTCGTCGCTGGCGGAAATTAATGTTACCCCGCTGGTCGACGTTGTGCTGGTGCTGCTGATTATTTTCATGCTCACCGCCCCGATTTTGCAGTCGGGCATTGACGTGGATGTCCCCAAAACGCGGAGCGTCAAGGAAATCACTGAAGAGCGGCTGGTCATCACCATTGACAAGCAACAGCGCGTCTTTCTGGGAAACGACCCTATTAACATCAACCAGATTGCGCAAAAGTTGCATGACAAGGTCCGCGATCCGGAGCACCAATCCATTTTTTTGCGGGCCGACCAGAATGTGCCATTTGGCGCCTTTGCCACCGTTATGGATTCGGTCAAGCAGGCAGGCATTACCAATGTAAGTATTGTGACCCAACCATTGCAGGAGAACGCGGTGAAGTAACATGCCACCGGATGACAATATTTACCTTGAACGCGATTCCTGGAGAGGCTATCTCACCTGGTCGGCAGGACTGCACGTCCTCCTGTTCGGCTCGATCATTGTCTATAGCAGCATCATCAGTTCACAGCATGGCGAAAACTGGGGTAACACCGAGATTGGGGAAGCTATGAGCGCGACTCTCGTAAGCCGCGCCGCTGTTCCCTTGCCTGCCCAGCCTGAGCAGACGCAGAATGTAGTGGCCAATGAATCCAAAGGCTTGACTGAATCGCCGCCAAAAGCGGTAGAGCAGCAACCGGAAGCCCTGCCGATCCCGGAGCGCGAGGTAAAGAAGAAGCCCGAACAGCACACCAGTCCGGAAAAACCGCGTATTCCTCCGCCGCAAGATAATCGCGTTCCCTTTGGGGAAGGCGGCCCGGTAAGCGGTCCGTACGGCGTGTTTACCGCGAACAACGCAAAGGGTGGATTCAGTTTTACCGGTGCTGCGGGAGACTTTGGCAGCCAATTCGGATGGTACGTGCAGGTCGTACAGCGCAAAGTCTCGGAAAACTGGCTGAAATATGAAGTGGATCCGACTATTAGCTCTGCCCGGCGGGTTTACATTGTCTTTGACATTCTGAGCAGCGGCGAGCCCACGAATATTCAGATCGAGCAGTCAAGTGGCGTGCCTTCGCTCGATCAGTCGGCAACACGGGCCCTGCAGCGGATTGATACCTTCGGTCCCCTGCCCCCTGGTTACCGGGGCAGCAAAGTTTCTGTAGAATTCTGGTTTGATTACAAAAGGCAGTAAAAAACTCTTTGATACAGGCAAGGAATGGAGTGCATACCATGATCAAACGATTGGCGGCATTAGCTTTGCTGACCCTCGTATCATCATCTTTGCTTTTCGCGCAAACGGATTGGATCCGCACGGGCACAGGCCTCGGTGTAGAAAAAGTCCGGCTGGCGGTTCCTGATTTCAAGGTCGCAGGCGCCGACCCGCAGACAGCGCCGTTGCTCACAATCTTTAACCAGACTCTATGGAACGATCTGGACAATGCCGGCATCTTCGACCTGGTCTCCAAGAGCTTTTATCCGCTCAACATTCCCGGCACCGCGTCTGAAATACAACTGGCGACCTGGAGCAATCCGCCGGTGAATGCCAGTATGGTGGCCTTTGGCAACTTCGGGGTTTCAGGCTCGAACGTGGCCATGCAAGGCTGGCTTTATGACGCCCGCAATACCGGTTCGCCCATGGTGTTAGGCAAGCAATACAGCGACCCGGCATCGCCCGAAAATGCCCGTTTGCAGGCGCACCGCTTTGCCGACGAGATCATCTTCCGCCTGGGTGGTGGAATCAACGGCATTGCCGAGACCAAGCTATATTTCATCAGCTCGCGCAGCGGCCACAAGGAAGTCTGGCAGATGGATTATGACGGCGCTGGTCAGGCGCAACTGACGCATCTGAACTCGCTGGCCTCGCTCTCGCCGCGCGTTTCGCCCGATAACACTCGCGTAATCTTCTCCTCTTTTGTCAAACGCGGCCTGGAACTGATGATGTACTCGCTGGAACTGGGAAGGATGATCGGCTTTCCTTCTTACAACGGAACGAATATCTCTCCGGCGTGGGCGCCGGATGGAAGCAAAATAGCTTTTTCTTCTTCCATGCACGGTCACTCTGAGATTTATGTCTCCGATTCCTCGGGCGCAAACCCCAGGCGTCTTACCGTCTCCACGGGCCATCCCGACTCTTCCCCGGTATGGAACGCGAAAACCGGCGCGCAGATCGCATTTGTAAGCGGCCGCACCGGCCTGCCGCAGATCTATATCATGGATGCCGACGGCACCAACGTGCAGCGCATGACCGATACCGGCTACGCGGTTTCGCCCTCCTGGTCGCCCAACGGACAGCTCCTGGCATTCGCCTGGCGGCGTAACTACGGACCCGGCGCACCCGGAGGACAGGATATCTACATCATGGATGTGACCACGCGGCAATGGGTGCAGTTGACGCACGACTCCGGCGTCAACGACTTCCCCTCCTGGTCGCCCGATGGACGGCACATTGTCTATGAATCCAAGCAAGGCGGGCGATCGCAAATCTGGAGCATGCTGGCCGACGGAACCAAACAGCATGCGCTCACCACGAACGGGGAAAATTCCCAGCCCAACTGGAGCTGGAAATAAGAATTTATATTCATACACTGTGCATCACAAACGGCAATTCTGGGTTTTGAAGTTTATGATTTTTTTTGGAGGCATGAGGTGAAAAACCGTACTAGGCAGTCCATCGTGTTACTCGTATTGGCGGCGCTCTTGTTAATGGCCGGCTGCGCCAAAAAGAGCACTCCCCCGCCACCCCCCCCACCGCCACCGCCGCCCCAGCCTACAGCGTCGCTTTCGGCCAATCCCGATTCGATTCAGGCAGGACAATCCACGCAGCTTACGTGGCGCACAGAAAACGCGACTGATGTTTCCATTGAAGGCATCGGCACGGTGGACCCGAACGGCTCCAAAACAGTGAGCCCGACCGATTCCACCACCTACCGGCTGGTTGCCAAGGGCCCCGGAGGAACGCAGGATGCAACCGCCCGTGTCACCGTGCAAGCGGCAATGACCACGCCTGTCACCGAGACTGAAGAGCAGATGTTTGCCCGCCAGGTGCAAGACGTGTTTTTCGATTACGACAGCTTTGCCCTGCGCCCGGAAGCGACGCAGTCCATGGCTTCCGCATCGCAGTTCCTGCAACAGCATCCCAACTTGAAATTTACGATCGAGGGCCACTGCGATGAGCGCGGTTCCACCGAGTACAACTTGGCGCTGGGCGACAGCCGGGCCGGGGCCGTGCGCGATCAGTTGACCCGCAACGGAGTGAGCGCAGACCGCATCAAGACCATCAGCTTCGGTAAAGAGAAGCCGTTCTGCACCGAATCGAACGAGCAATGCTGGCAGCAGAACCGCCGGGCGCACTTCGTATTGCAAAAATAAAGGTAATATAAGGAGTTACTTGTAGAGACGCAGCCCGCTGCGTCTCTACAATACTCTTGTAAGGATCTAAAGAGAGGACTATGAACAAACGAGTACTCTATCTCGCCGCTTTGCTCCTCGCGTTTTCTTCGATGCCTGCCTTCGGTGTGAGCAAAGAAATCGTGCAGTTGCAAACCCAGGTGCAGAACCTGCAGGACCAGATGGCGCAAATGAAGCAGTCGTTCGATGAGCGCATGGGAGTGATGAAAAACCTGATCGAGCAGAGCACCGATAACATCAACAAGATGACGAACGCGGTGGATACCCTGCAGAAGAACCTGTCGCAACAAAACAACGACAACGGCGGCAAGGTGGACCAGGTTTCAGGGCAAATCCAGGCGCTGCACGATTCCCTCGACGAGCTCAAGGCGCGCGTGGCCAAGCTGAGCAAACAGATTGACGATATGAATGCTACGCACCAGAATCTGCCGGTCGCTGCGCCCACGCCTCCGCAGGCCCAGGCCCCGCCCGCCGATGTGCTTTATAACAATGCTCTGCGCGATTACAACGCCGGCCGCTACGACCTGGCCACGCAGGAATTCGGCGACTACCTGAAGTTTTACAGCGACACCGAATTGGCGGGAAATGCGCAGTTCTATGTGGCGGATATTGAATACCGCCAGGGCAACTATCAGCAGGCCGTTACCGATTACGACAAGGTGCTGGAGCAATATGCCGGCGGCAATAAGACCGCCGCGGCCCAGCTCAAAAAAGGATTCGCGCTGCTCGAACTCGGCCAGAAGCCGGAAGGCGTGCGCGAGTTGAATTCTGTCATACAACGCTATCCACGCTCGATTGAGGCCACACAGGCCCGCGACCGTCTGCGTAAATTGGGGGCCGCGCCCGCGGCCTCCCGCAAGCCCAGCCCCTCACATACGCGTTAAGCCAAATTCGGTTGTTCCTGCCCTGTTCCCGTTATTACCTTGGTTACCTCTGTTTTCAAATTAAAGTTGCAAGATTAACCATGATTAGCGTTCTAATTGTGTTCACAGACCGAATCCTGTGAACAATCTGGTTTTGCTGTTGAGAGAGTGACAAACAAGCGCTTGTGGCGCGCGGATGTGCGCGAGGCACGGCAGCGGTCCTGCAAAACAGGATCGGATTGTTCAGCGCTTAGAGGGACATTCCAAAGATAATGGCAGAACTTATCGTAATTTTCGTCCTGTGGGCGCTGGCGGCGATGGCTATATCCACTGCGCCTGCCAATAGCGAAATCTTACAATTCCCCGTCTTTCTCATCTTTGCTTCTATCTTTACGGGCGCCTTGCGGCGATACCTGCTGGCAAAAAAAGAGAGCGAACACTGGCGCGAGTTGCAAACCCGCATGAAGGGACTGGAGCTGAACCAGCAGCAGGTGCTCAAACGGCTGCACGAGCTGGAGCATCCTGCGACAGCAGCAGCCCGTGAACACAAACCCGCTGTGGTTGCCGAAACGGCTGTCGAGCGCTTCATACCTGCATCGGAGCAAAAACCGGCGGCGGAGCAAAAACCAATTTCGCCTCCCGCCCCCGCTATAACCCCGCCTCCGCCGATGCCTGCCGAGCCTCCAAAAACTCCGCCACCTTCAGTTGCAGAGCCCATAACGCCGAAGCCGGCGGCGCCTCCACCAATTCCGGTGGCTCCGCCACCACCCGTTCCACCGCCTGCAGCAAAACCGGTCGCGCCCCTGTCGCATCCGCAAACGCCGCATGTGCCCCCAGCCGCTCCGCCGCATGTGCCGCCAAGCATGCCGTCGCATGTAAGTGCACCGCCAACTGCGGCCAGAGTTACCTCGCCGATTGCGCAACCGGCAGGAATGCGGGCGGCCGGCGGGCACACAATTTCTCTGGGAGGATACGGTTCGGCACCCCCTCCGAAGCCCAAGCCAAAACGAAATTGGGAAGAGACAATTGGCACGAACTGGCTAGCCAAGATTTCGGTCGCAATGCTTGTTGTGGGGATCGCGGTGTTTCTTTCCTGGCAGTGGAATCACATGACGCCGCTGGCAAGAATCGGCCTGGGAATGCTGGCTGGAGTGGGAGTCTTAGCATTCGGTATCTTCCTGGAAAAACGCGAACACTATGTCATTTTAGGAAGAGTCAGCATTGGTGGTGGGTGGGCAATTATTTTCGTTACCACATACGCCATGCGGTTTTTCAAAGGTACCGAGATCCTTCCCTCGGACTTCGCCGGATTCGTCCTGCTCTTTCTCGTAGCCGTGGCCATGGTAGCCCATACTTTGCGCTATCACTCGCAACTGGTCACAGGCGCCGCCTTTATCCTGGCCTACTCAACGGTATGGATTGGCAATAGCGATCAGACCCACAGCCTCGTGGCCAATGCACTGCTTTCAGCCGGACTCGTCGTACTAGTCTGCCGCTACAACTGGTTTGAGCTTGAAGTCCTGGGAATTTTAGCGGCCTATATTAATCACTTTTATTGGCTGCAGCCTATCGTTGAGCGCGCCGGCCGTCATCAGCGGTTCGATCAATTCCCCGTCAGCGCAGGCATTCTGCTCGTCTATTGGGCAATCTTCCGTATTTCTTACTTGGTTCGTAAGATAAGAACGGAGCACGAGGAAAAGGTCTCCACTTTGGCTGTATTGCTGAACACCTTCGGCTTGCTGTATATGCTGAAGTACCAGTCGATACATCCAGAGTGGGAATTCGCGTTCGTTCTAATATTCGGAGCGGTTGAATTCATACTGGGACAACTGCCGCGCATACGCAAACGACGCTTGGCCTTCGTAATGCTCTCCACCATTGGCGCAACTTTGCTGGTGGCGGCATTTTATATTCGTTACGCGCCGGAACCAACCCATCTTTCAGTACTCTGGCTCTTGGAAGCTGAAGCCTTTTTCCTGGCTGGAATCTTCGCGCGCGAAGTTCTCTTCCGCTACTTTGGCATGCTGGCAGGGTTAGCTGCCACATTTCAGATTCTGGCTACCCAAAAGTTCACTGGCGATATTGACCTGCCCCGCGCATCAGTCTTCGGGCTCGCGGCTGTGCTGTTTTACTTCAATTCGCTTGCTACTCCGCGTTTATGGAAAAAACTGGTCACCTCTGGTTTTGAGCTAGGCTGTCTGCGGGCGTTTTCCTATATCGCTGCTTTTATGGCCTTCTCGGCTGTTGGGGTCGGCTTCCCCAACACCTGGGTTCCGGTATGGTGGGCTGGTCTCGCTCTTGTGCTCATCCTGGGCGGATCGTATTTAAGAAGCTGGGATCTCTGCTACCAATCCTTCGGTTTCGTTGCTGCCGCATTCCTCGGCATGCTGGCTTACGACCTTGATCTACCCTTCCCACAGGCATCGCATTTCAATCTTCGTGCTCTGCGTTTTGTGCTGGTTGCGCTTGCGTTTTATCTGTGCGCATGGAAAAACCATACACTCGACCGGCTTTGGGCTTCGGCCGCGCGCGCAATCCATACTTCATTGGCTTCGCTGCTGATTGCGTTGCTTATCTGGGCCGAATATCCCAGCTCATGGATGGCAGTCAGTTGGATGGTCTTTGCTCTTATCCTGGCTTCCGTCGGGCGCTATGGTCGGCTGCGCGAGTTCACAGTGCAATCTTTCGTGTTGTCTGTTGCCGTGCTGTTCCGCGTCCCTCTCCATGTCGATCTCACCAAGCCCATGCTCGGACATTTAAGCGAACGTCTGGTAACGCTCGGGCTGGTCACGATCGGCTTCTACATCCTGGCGTGGCTGAACCGTGACGAGGAGTGGACTCTCTCCCGTTATATTTCTTATTTCAATACCTGGGCAGGAGCCGGCCTGGTCTCTCTGCTGATCTGGTATGAAGTCGCACCCTGGCCCGGATGGATCGCTGTTGCATGGATGATTGAAGCCCTGCTGCTGGCCGCGGTCATGGATGTCCTGACCCGCAAGAAACAGGAGCCCGAGGCGCTGCAGTTCTCCTGGCAATCTTATTTGATTACCCTCGCCGCCTTTGCGCAAACTCTGCTGTTCAACTTCGATATGCCGCATGGCGAAGGCCTTCTGAATGCGCGAGTGGTAACCGTTGCCATGGTTGCAGCGTTACTTTATGGTTGCGCAGCACTGCGCTGGAAGAGAAGGACAACTGCCAACGCCATTGCCCGGCAAACCCATAACTACGCGGCTTCTTTCCTGCTGGTTCTTTTAGGCTGGGTGGAATACCGCAATGCCTGGGTGGCCGCCATCTGGATCGTCTTTGCTCTGGCAGCCGCGCTCGTCGGACGTTATCTCAAATTGCGTGAGTTCTCCGTAAAATCAGGCCTGCTGGCGCTCGTAGCTGTAGGCCGGGTGGTCGTGGTAAATCTGCAGATAGAACAAACCTGGCACAATATGAGTTTGCGTC
This sequence comes from Terriglobales bacterium, assembly GCA_035651775.1. Classification (GTDB taxonomy): domain Bacteria; phylum Acidobacteriota; class Terriglobia; order Terriglobales; family Acidobacteriaceae; genus QIAW01. The sequence continues at coordinate 4,431 of DASREY010000072.1, read as the reverse complement.
TGGTGACGGTCGGAATCGTGATCGCCGTACTTTACGTCATGGCGCCCCTGAGCCGGCTGAAAGAATTCTCCATCACCTACCACCTTGCCAATCTTTACACCTGGATGGCTTCCGCGCTGTTCATGACGCTGGTTTGGTATGAGATGCACGAGCATCAGGCCGTCAGTGTTGTAATCGTCTGGACTTTGTTCGCGCTGGTTTTGTTTGAAATCGGCATGAAGCGCCCTTCGCTGCATCTCCGCCTGCAAAGTTATGTGGCGATGGGCGCAAGCTTTGCAAGAATCTGGTTTGCCAACCTGAACGCGGTGCAGGTGCCGGGACATCTGAGCCCCAGGGTCTACACTGTCTTGCCCCTGGCGATGGCGCTTTACTGGGTTTGGTGGCGGCTGGAAGATGCCGAAGCCGGCAGGCAAACCAGCACCGAGCATGGACTTAGGATTTCTCAGCTCACAGGTCTCCTGGGATTGATCACGCTGGGCGCAATCATGCGCGTGGCCATGGACCAGGAGCAGGTGATTATCGGCTGGGCGGCGCTTGCTTTTGCATTAATGGCAACCGCCTGGATAAGAAAGCGTCTAACTTTTTATTATCAAGCGCTCTTTGCGACAGCCTGTGTGGTTTTTCGCGCTTTTTCCTATAACTTATGGTCAGGACGGCCGATGCAAACAGATGTTACGCACCAGCCTTGGTTCTGTGTGGGCATTGCAATCACTTTGCTTTTCTTGACTCTTCCCTTCACCTTCAAGATGCGCGAATGGAAAAGTGAACGCAGCAACCGCATACTGCGCTGGATTGAAAAAAACCCACACCAGGTTTTCTTTTTTGCTCCGATAGCCCTGCTGACATTCCTATTGGGCAAAGAGCTTTCTCATTCCATGATTACCATTGGTTGGGGGCTGGAAGGCGTGGTTGTCTTTATATTTGCCCTTTGGGTAGGGATGCGCAGCTACCGGCTCTCCGGCTTGGGATTGTTGCTGTTGTGCATTGGCAAGGTCCTGATAGTTGACGTTTGGGGGCTTGAACTTCCTTATCGTGCCCTCACCTTAATTGTGTTGGCCGTGATCTTGGGCGGGGTCTCTTTCCTGTACTCTCGCTATCGTGAGATCATTCGGGAATACCTATGAAGCGCTGGCTCGTTTTGCTCGTCATTATTGCCACAAGCGCCGGCGCTCTGCTGCTGGCCGAGCGGCAGAAGGCGCAGACCCATGTGGGTCCGGAAACTGTTTTAGGTTTGATCGCCGATACCGAGCAGGAAATAAGCCGCGTACCTGCCCATCTCACCCGCATCAGCGACGAGCAGGAGATCCGCATCGGCGACGAAATGGCGCAGCATTATCTTGCCGAAATCGATGCGGCTGAAACCAAAAACGCTAAAGCTAATTACAATGACCAGCTCGTGCAATCTTATGTGGAGCGCGTAGGAGCAAGGGTCTCGGTTTACACTCACCGCAAACTTCCCTACCGCTTTCATTACATCCCCGACCCCAACGTCATTAACGCTTTTGCTCTGCCCGGCGGGCATGTTTTTATCGGCCGCGGCATGCTCGACCTGATGACCACCGAAGACCAACTGGCGTCTGTGCTGGGGCACGAAGTCGAGCACATTGATCTGTATCACTGCGCCGAGCGCGTGCAGCTTGAAGCGCACATGCGCAAGTTGCATCTGGAAGAGATGAACGGATTGATCTCAATTCCAATTGACCTTTTCAAAGCGGGCTATGGCAAAGATCAGGAGCTCGACGCCGACCGGGCAGGAACGCGGCTGGCCATGATGGCCTCCTACTCGCCCGAAGGAGCAATCTCCATGTTTCGCCTGCTGGGGAAACTTTGCCAGGAGCAGAACCGGGCAGCCAACACTCCGGAAGAAGAAGTTTCGCAGCTCGCACGGGAAACACTCAAGGGTTACTTTGAAAGCCACCCGCAAGCACAAGAAAGAATTGAGCAAATTGAAAAACTTGAACGCGAATCAAAAACATCTTTTCCAGCGCAAAAGCGGCTCGACTCTGGCGTAATGGCGGCTCTGCATCGAGACGGAGAGAGCTTACCCGGCGAACCACCCGCGAGGATCCTAAATTAGCAAGCCGCTGCGCGCCGTCCTCTGCGGTTTAATTCCAGTCAAAAATGCCAATTGCTGAGTGCTAGCGCTGGTTACTTCCGGCCCTTTGCCCCACGCATCTTTGGACTGTGATTCACCGGCTTGGCCAACATACCGCACAACCAGATATCGGTAAGGGTCTCGGCCACACGCTGGGGGTTGTATTTCTGGTAGCGCTTTCCGCCAAAGATTTCCTGTACCAGGAAGTGGTTGCCGGCCATGCCCAGAAATCCTCGGGAGGCGGTCACTGGGTCCATTTTTCGCAGCTCTCCCTTTTCCATGCGTTGACGCAGGTGCTCGGCCAGCAGCTCGTAGTACTTCGCTATGTAGGTCCGAAAAAAGCGCTGCGTGAGCTTATGATTTTCCAGGGCGCTGTAAAGTGAGAGCCGGGTGAGCCGGGTATCACGCTGCAGGATCTCGCTGGCCATAGTGACCAGCAGTTGGCGAAGATCGGTCGACTGGTCGAGGCGCTCCTGCAGCTCACGGTGCGAGCGCCCGCCATGGCTAAGCGTTTCTTCAATGACGGCCCAGTACAGATCTTCTTTGCTGGGAAAGTGGCGAAAAATGATGGCCTCATTCACGCGGGCCCTTTCGGCGATTTCACGCGTGGTGGCCCCCTTGTAGCCCTGATCGGCAAAAATCTCTGCGGCTACCTCTAAAATCTGCTGGCGGCGGTCGGCGCCGGAAAGGCGCGCTTGACGTGTTGGTGACATGTAAGTAGTTACTTACTATTCTAGTATGCACCAGGGCAAAGTCAAAGACCAGACAAATTTTTGGCAGGAATCGGCAAAGATGTCAAAAACCACTCTCGGAACCCGCGGAAGCTGCTGATAATTTCGGAGTCGTGATTCAGTTTCAGGTAGCGCCGGCCTCTCGCCGGCTGCCGTGTGGGCATCCTCCCCACGCCTTTGCGATGGCATTCATCATCTCAGAGATAATCTTGATGACTGAAGATCGCTCAGGCCAGATCGAACAGCAATATTTCCGAATTTTCTGGCTGCGTTGCCGCGGCAATGTTCAATTCGTTTTCGCTCGTAATCGCGGCCCCATCCCCGGCATGAAGCTCAATTCCATTCAGCTTCACGCCTCCGCGCGTCACCTGCAGCCAGGCATGGCGCTGCGGCGAAAGCTCGTGGCTTAATGTGGCCCCCTTCTGCAACTTTCCTTGAAATATTTTCGCGTCCTGGTGCAAGATCAATGAGCCGTCATTTGCATCGTGAGAAGCGACAAGTTTCAGCTTGTTATTCCCATTCTGGAAGGTGCGCTGGTCGTACGAGGGTTCGATTCCCTTTTTTTCGGGTAAGATCCAGATCTGTAGCAGGTGCACAGGATCGGTAGCCGAAGGATTGTACTCGCTGTGGCGCACCCCGGTGCCGGCGCTCATATGCTGCACATCGCCCGGCCGTATGACGGAGCCGTTTCCCATACTGTCACGGTGTTCCAGGGCGCCCTCGAGCACGAACGTCAGGATCTCCATATCCTGGTGGGCGTGCATGCCAAAGCCCATGCTGGGCTGCACAAAATCCTCATTGATCACGCGCAATGCGCGGAACCCCATGTTCGCGGGATCGTAATAATCGGCAAAAGAAAATGTGTGATAGGTATCGAGCCATCCATGATTGGCGTGCCCACGCTGCTGCCGATTGCGTACCTTGATCATCTTGGCCTCCCGCAAATTTCAGCAATATGCCATTAGATGCGGCCGCCATCATCGGGATTCAACCGCCAAAATTGCACGAAATCGTTGGCTGGAACATCATCTGGTATCAAACTCTCGATTTCTGAGAAATTTTGGATCATCATTATTCATGGCGTTCAGGAATGCCGGGCTGGGACTTTTGCGATAACCTTTGCTGACGAAAATGCATGGCTTAGCGCTCTACAGAGTTGCTCTTTGACAAACCGCATACGCTTCCGACCAAACCGCGCCCGCCGGAATGTGTGTATGCAGGCCCTCATGATGTGCTTTTTGAACTCTCGATTAAGGCCTACAGCCAGTCGCAGAAGCGCTGGTTAAGAGCAAAAAAATGACGTGAGTCTTGAAGGGGCAGGATATATTCCACGTTCATTTGAAGCTGATCTGTTTGTCGAAACAGTAACTCATCCGAACTACTTCGCAGCCTGCCGCATATAATTGAAAATAAATAAAATAGAGAATTTTTGATTACTTGAGGTAATGGGGGAGGGGGTGCACTGCTTTTGGCCCTGCTGCCAGTAACCAGAAAAGCAATAGTCCGGCGGCTTATCCCAACTCCATCAGCATGCCTTCCATCTCCGCGCGGGCATGGGAGTTTCCGGTGCGGATGGCGGAGGCAATGCCGTCTTCCAGAACCTTG
>DASREY010000071.1:0-4171 GCA_035651775.1 Terriglobales bacterium | reverse complement strand
TTCGAATACAAACGCGCAGCCGCCTACCTGCAAACGACAGACGCGAAGTTTCTTTATTTCATCGCCCGCGATCCGGAGGCCGGCAGAAATCCCGGCCTCAAGAGCTTTCGTTCCCGCATGATCTTTTATAACGGTGAGGATCCCGCCACCGGATCGGCCGCCGGCTGCGCCACGGCTTGGCTTGTTCAACACGGAGTCATTGCTTCCGAAGAAGCTGCATTGATCGAACAGGGAGTGGAAATCAAACGCCCCAGCCAGATTTACATTCGCGCCGGCAAGAGCGGCGACGGCGTGCGCAATGTTCGCGTAGGCGGATATTCAGTGGAAGTCATGCGCGGCGAGCTCGCAATGTGACCATGTGCCATAGCATCATGCCTGGTGCAACAGTAACGAAAGTGTAAATTTATCTTTGCGCAGATTCTTTTGCGACGGCTATTACCCACAGACAATCGCGGGCACATATGCAAACATACAATGAAATTGCGCCTGCCAGCGGACTCACAGCGCCGGAACAATTGCAACTCTAAAATATTTTTTACTTTTCTGTTACTTTACAAGCTCTCGGCTTCGCCGTAGGATGCTTTTACATTTTTTATTTGCTGTATTCGCAATGCCGTCCAGCCAGACGCACTGCATGATTAAAAAGCACGGTTTGATTCCGCTCCCCGCTCTGGCAGCTTGAATTAAGACCGTGATGGGGTCCCTATGAAAGCCAAGAAAACAATTCTCTGTGTCGACGATAATGAACAACTCCTCTCAGTCCGCAAAATAATCCTCGAAACCCGCGGCTACCGCGTGCTGGCCTGCACCAATGGAAAAGAGGCGCTGGATATCTTTAAACAGGGTGGCATCGACCTGGTTCTCACCGATCTGGCGATGCCGGAAGTCGATGGCGTAGAGCTGATTGATTCGGTCAAGAGCCTCGCGCCTGAAACCCCGGCGATTCTTTTTTCAGGCAAGGTAAAAATTTACGAACGCCAGACCCGTGCCGACCTGTTCCTGCCCAAGGGAATGTACGCGCCCATGGAACTGCTGGAGCATATCCGGCTGATGCTGGTGCGCAAACGCGGACCAAGGAAAGCCGCGGCTCGACTCCCGCTACACTCCAGTGTTGGGAGCACAAGAACAAATACAACCTATTCCGCCGCTTCGTAGACTCTCCTGTAGAGACGTAGCAACTTACGTCTCTACAGATCGCCATGGTTTGTTTCTGCAAACGCCTGGACACCACCTGCACAGCCGGGAACGGGCTTGTGCCACACAAGCCCGCTCGCCTCGTGTATGATCGAGTGTTTGCATGCCGCCCATTATTCAAGCTGAGAACGTAACTAAGGTGTACCGCATTGGGAAAGTGGATGTCCCTGCCCTGCGCGGAGTCTCGCTCGTTGTGCAGCCTGGAGAATTCGTGAGCATCGTAGGGCCTTCGGGAAGCGGTAAGTCTACGCTGTTCTATATATTAGGCGGATTGACCGGTCCGACCAGCGGAAGGGTGCTGATTGAAGGCGCTGATTTTTCGCGCATCTCCGACAGCGAGCGCACCCGGCTTCGCCGCCGGCGGATCGGCTTTGTATTTCAGAAATTTAATCTGCTGCCTACCCTGAGCGCGCGCAACAACATTTCCATCGCCGGTGATATAGCAGGGGCCAATGACAATACAGATCCGGCGTATGTGGACAAGATCACGCACATGCTGGGCATTGCCGACAGGCTCGACCACCGGCCGGCAGAGATGTCTGGCGGCGAACAGCAGCGCGTTGCCCTGGCTCGAGCGCTGATTAACCGCCCCGGAATCATTCTGGCCGATGAGCCTACAGGCAACCTGGATTCCAAGAACTCAGAAATTGTGCTCAAGATGCTGCGGCAATCGAACCAGGATCTCGGACAGACGGTGCTGATGATTACCCATAACCCTGAAGCAGCACGCTATGGCGACCGGATTGTTCATATGCGCGATGGGCAGATAATCAGCTCCTAGCTGCTGGCTTGCTGTGTTTGGGTGGTGGAGGCCGCTCGCAGCATTGACCCTGATTTTGCGCCTTCGCTATAATCAAAGATTGCTGAGCGGGAGTAACTCAGTGGTAGAGTGCGACCTTGCCAAGGTCGAAGTCGCGGGTTCAAATCCCGTCTCCCGCTCCAAATTCTCGTGCACCTGCCCTCGCAAGCGGCGAGGGTTTGTTGTTTGCGAAAAATAAGTGTCCGTAGATAAGCGGCGCGGTACCCAAGTGGTAAGGGAGAGGTCTGCAAAACCTTTATGCGTCGGTTCGATTCCGACCCGCGCCTCCATCTCCCCTTCAGATTCCGCATTATGAGAGGTCCCTCGCTAACGCTCGGGATTTCGCCAGCAGGCTCCCACTTCGCTCACGCCTGCTTACGGCTCAAGTTCGATTCCGACCCGCGCTTCCACTCTTGTGACTGAAACGGCCCACGGTCTAGATTCACTAATCTGATGACTCTGCACGGTCGTTGATCATCTGACGATCGTGAACATCAATAACGATGTGGGCTGGCCGTACGGCACAAACCTGCGCCCTCCAGCGCCGGTTATCCGCTGAATCGACCCTCGACACGCCGGCGCCTTCACAGCAGGCCGACTGCCGGCGCGTACAGCGGAACGTCCCCGCCGTTAGGCAAGCCCGTGGAGAAAGGACCCGCTTTGGAGCAAAAAATCTCTGGGGTGGGTCCTGTTTTTCAAAGTAGCGGCCTGTGTCTCGCTGGCTGTTGTGTCGACACTCTCGTGAATGGATATTCAAACTGTAACGCTGCCAAATTTCCAATGCCGAGTTAGATTCCCACCAGGCTTCGCGCCCATTGACCTACCAGTGGGTAGCTTACCCATTCGCCGGCGTTGGTTTTCACGGCGAAGGCTACTCCCAGTACAACATTAACCAGCCAGGCGATGATCAACGAGAGCCATAACATTGGAAACGCCATGAAGATCATCGGCGAGGGCGGGCCATGCCTCGCAGCGACCGAAAACACCGCTTGTGAAATCACGATGAAGAAAAACAGCACCACAAGCATGGCCACCCCGGCCCCATAGAGCAAATGCCAGAACAAAGACTGTAGCGCATGAAAGGAGACGAACTTGGAATCGCGCTTGATTGCGTAAATAATAATCGGGGCAAAAATGCCGGAAAAGATTGCCAGAATATGCACCAGCATTCCCATCGATCGTTCGTCTTGCGTCGGGGGCGGAAGTTCAGTCATCTATATTTCCTGGTTGGAATTCAAGGTCAACTTCGCTCCATCATCTCGCAGCATCGCTTTAAAGTCACGGGGTTTGTATATGCTCTTGATTGGCGGGCGCCAAGCGTTCCGAAGCGACAGATACTTTATGATTTTGAGGGCAAGGATCGGATAGTAGCCTGTTATCGCAGCCGGTATTGTGGAGCATGAGGTGAAGTTATGAACCCTGAAAAACAGTGGCAACTGGTGCTGGCGCGCGATAGTAATGCTGATGGCAAATTCGTTTACGCGGTGCGCTCGACTGGAATTTTTTGCCGTCCTACCTGCCCCAGCCGCAGGCCGAAACGCAAGGTGGTGGAGTTCTTCTCAACTCCGGTCGAGGCTGAGCGCCCCGGATATCGCGCCTGCAAGCGCTGCCGGCCAAACGAATCTCATCCTCAAACCAGTAAGATTGAAGCTGCCTGCCGGCTGATTGATGAAAATGTTGACGTGACCCTGACGCTCTCTGTCATCGGCAACAAAGTTGGGCTGAGCCCTTTTTACCTGCAACGGCTTTTCAAACGCATTCTCGGCGTCACTCCACAGCAGTACCAGCAGGCTCGCAGAACGGGAGAATTCAAGTCCGCACTGATGCGCGGCTCGAGGGTTACAGACGCCATCTACGAAGCCGGCTACGGCTCCAGCAGCCGCTTATACGAGAAGGCGCAGCTTCGCCTGGGAATGACGCCCTCGACCTATCAGCGCAAGGGAGAAGGGGCGGTCATTCGCTTCGCGATCATGAATACGCAGTTAGGCAAGCTATTGGTTGCGCTGACCGATAAAGGAGTATGCAGTATTCAATTCGGGGAAGGCGAAGAGGCTCTGGAAAGGGAGCTGCGAAATCAATTCAGCGACGCCAGCATCTCGCGCGACCATGAGGGATTGTCGCGGGCGACATCCAAAATTGCCGCCTATTTGCAAGGCAGCGAAGTGCGCCTCGACTTCC
>DASREY010000070.1:0-3600 GCA_035651775.1 Terriglobales bacterium | reverse complement strand
GGTAGCCACGCATGGCAAGCCGCATGCCATCGCCTCGATCAACGCATTGGAAAAACCCTCGTTGCGCGAGGGCAGGCAGAACACATCGCTCATTTTCAAAATGGGAAGCACGTCCTCACGGCTTCCCAGGAATTGAAAGTTCGCGCCAAGTCCCAGGGCAGAAATCATGTCTTCCAATTCCCGGCAGTATTCCTGTTCTGACTTGCGCCCCGCGATCAGGAACAGCGCGTCAGGGTATTTTTTGCAAACCTTCCCGGCGGCTTTCACCAGGACATCTATGCCTTTGATTTTTCGGATATTGGCAATGGTGGTGATCACGGGCGTGAGATTTGGTATTCCCATCTTCTGTCGCATGGCCTCGCGTCCAGGAGCTTTTTTTACCTCTTCCATCTCAAGCCCATTGAATAGAACCTGTACCTTGGCCGGGTCCAATCCGTCCTGACGTACGCAGAAATCTTTTACCTGGGGAGAGACCGCAAGCACTTTGTCATAAAAAAGTCCGCTGAATTTGTAAGCTGCCCAATGCTTGCCCATGCGCAGTATTCCCATGTCGCGCCGGCTCGAGATCAGGATGGGGCAACCGCTGAGCTTGGCGACAGGTCCAGCCCATAAATCTGAGGTCTCAAAAAAAGTATGCGCGATCGAGATTCCCTCGTTGCGAATGAGGCGGCGAATCTGGTTTGCAACCCTCACTGCATTCCAATCGTAGGTCTTCTTCAACGGCAACAAATAAACCGGACAAGGTATGCTTTTCAACTCTTCAATTTCTTCGCGGACCTTGAAGGTGAGCAGAGAGCACCGGAAATTCTGCTGCGGCATCAATCGGATCATCTTGAGCAAAACCCGCTCGGCGCCTCCCATCTCGCAAAGCTCGTCAATGACAAACAACACATGCGGGAGACTCGCTCTATCGGTGGCTCGGTCAATGTGCAAACTTTTGCACTCAACTGGGGGAATCTGTTCCGCAGGGTCGCAAACCGCTCCCGAATATAAGGCTAAGTTGTTGATTATATTGGACATTATCCTTAAATCTGCCTGCCGCATGTTCGGCCCAGACAGCCCATATAGAAGATGTGCAAATGCGGTTCCATTACCAAAATCGCGGAAAAAATCTCCAGGTGTAGAGACTTGTATCAGGACAAGCGTAGAGAAGCGGAGCGCTCAGAATAAACGTTTCTCCGCAGCCTGCTTGTTGTAGAGACGTAGTTTGCAATGTCTTCTGCCTTCAATGGATTCAAAATTACGCTGGGGCAAGTGCGGGCAATTGCTCAGGCTTCGATTCCTCGTGTGGTGGTTCAGCTTCTGATTCCGCAGAGTGTTCTTCTTCGGTCAGCATATGCGCGCGGACAACCAAGCCAAGAAAGGTCCACAGGTATCCGTTCACTTGCAGATACATCCAACGGTCGCCGAAGAAGTTGACGACGAAAGCGCACACAACGTAAGCAGCGGCCCCCAATCCGAGCGCGCGGAAGAATGGATCATTGGCGATGCGGAACAGGCGAAAGCTGAGGCGAAAACACTTCCAAAGCAAGACGAGAAAGAGAAGCAATCCCAGCAGCCCGGTTTCGACCAGTATCTTCAGATAGATGTTGTGGGTATCGCGGTATTCTTCCACTCGGCCCATGAATTCGTACGTGTCAAACCCAGTGCCAAATATCGGATGCTGCGGGACCAACGTCACCGCATCCTGCCAGATGGTGACGCGTTCGCCGGCAGAGCTGTCAATCTTGCCGTCTTCATAGGTCATGAAAATGCGTTCGGTAACCGCGCCGGGCACCAGCGTCTGCCAGCTTACAATGAGCACGACAAGCACAATGAGGAGCTTGCGCTCGCGCACAATTCCCAAAAAGAGCAGGCCCACCAGGAAGCCCAAATAGCCTCCGCGGGAAAAGGCGAACATGAGGCAATAGAGGCACAGCGAGATAAAGCCCAGCAGCCCGGCTTTGACGAACCAGTTCCGGGCAAAGGCATAAAGCGCGAGGCAGAACAATGCCAACTGCGCCTCGAAGGCGGCCAATCCGTTCTCGCCCGCGTAGCCGAGGGTGCCGGCATAACGAAGTCCGTAGGAAAAATGGGTAAAGTCGCGTTCAGAAACGGTGTTGCGGAAGCCGATATTGGTGCGCAACACTGTGAACATCATCAGCACCAGCAGGATTTTCATCTGGCGCTTGTCTTTGATGGCAGCCGTGACCACGATAAAGATCAGCGGCATGATCATGTAGTTCTTCCAATTGGAAAAACGTGGATCGGTAATCCAGAACGGCAAATCGGTATCCAGAAAGAACGCGCCGCGCCACAGCGAGATATAGTGAAAGACGGCCCAGAGAATCAGGAATCCGTTGAGCGGAGTCTGCGGAAAGACGCGGCCTTTCTTATGAACCAACAAACCGATGATGACGCCGAGCAAGACAAAATCAACCAGCTTCTCTCCCCAGGGAAGCGGGTGGAGCAGGTACCTGACGGTTTGCAGCGGCAGCAGTGGGATCAGAAAATAAATGCCAATATGAGGTCGCCAGACCACCGACAAAAAGAAAGCAATAATCCCGCCTATATAAAGGATAAGCGGCGTAAACCCAACCGGGCCAAGTGCGAACAACGCCAGTTGATGAGTTGCAAACATATTATGCAGACACCTTCGGCTTGCGCGATTCCGAGCCGGCAGCTTTCTGCCATTGCCGGTGCCGCGCCCGCATGACCAGGTCGGCATTGATCTCGCGCAGCGCCTGGGCGCGCGTGCTCCAGTTGAATTCGGCTTGCACCCTGGTCAGGCCTGCCAGACCCATGCGCTTGCACAAATCTTCATTGTTCAACAAAAGCAGCAGCCGGTTTGCAACCTCTTCCGCGCTGCCCGGATCCACCAAAAATCCGGTCTTGCCATCGAGAACGGCTTCGGCTGCCCCGCCCGATCTTCCGCCCACCACCGGTTTGCCTACGGCATTGGCCTCGGTGAATACCATGCCAAAGCTTTCCACGTCACCGCCGGCTTCCAGTCGGTTGATCATGATAAATACATCGCACAGGGAATAGTAATCGCAGATCCGCTCGTGGGAAATGTCGCCCACAAAGACAACCACTTCCTGCAGGCCGAGTTCGGTGACGAGTTTCTGAAGATTATCTTTCTCCGGCCCTTCGCCCGCGATCAGGTATTTGAGATTCGGGATTTCACGCAGGACTTCTGGCAGCGCCTGTAATACGACCTTGTGTCCCTTGCGAGGCACAAGGCGCGCGACGGTAAGCAGGACTTTTTTGCCCTGCAATCCGTATTTTTCTATCAACTCATCGCTGCGTGGCCGTGGCATAAACCGCTCGAGATCGACTCCCGGCGTAAGTTTATGAATGCGCTCGCCGGGAATCCCGATGCGGACCAGGCCATCGCACGCGAACTGGTTGGCCGCTACCACGGCATCGGCGTGATGATAAATAAAATCACGTACGCGGGGCTGGAAGCGGCGGCGATCAGTTTGCGAAACTTCATCCCCATGGCAGAACACGAGAAGCGGCACCTCGAAGAGTTTGCTCAGGTAAACTCCATTCAAGGCCTGGGGAAACAGGTCGCCGCAGTGCAGGCAATCATATTTGCCCAGCGCCAGGACCGAGGCT
>DASREY010000069.1:0-13387 GCA_035651775.1 Terriglobales bacterium | reverse complement strand
CTGGTGACTTTCGTGGAGATTGACCGCTGCGCGACCGATGCTGTAGCCGTGGTCACAGGATGCAGGCTGGGCAAGCGGGCGCTCAAGTTCCGCGACTGGGGTAAGGTCGCGGCTACGTTTGTGGATGTGACGACCGGCAAGGCAGTCCGGGTCGCTGCCAAAGAATCGTCCAAGGCGCTGGCGCGTACGATGCATCCGGAAATTCCCGATAAGAACCAGCAGCAGATGCTCGCCTATCGTGAGATGCGCGACGAAGATCTCTTCGATACGCAATGGGTGAAGGTCGAACTCGGCCCGGAAGAATTCCCCGGATATAAAGGCGAACGCGTGGTCTGTGAGCAATGCGGCGAAGGGATTAACTTCCACCGCGAAGTCCGGCGCGGAGGCAAAATGTTGTGCCGGGCCTGCGCGGGAGAAAGTTACTACACGCCAGCTTAATCCCGCCAGTTTAATCCAACGACAAGCTCATGCAGTGAATGAAGCCCCCTTTTTCAGAGGGCTTCAAAGCTTTATTTACAGCCGTGTTTCTTGGCCTGGCCGGGAGGCAGGTTGCAATTCCCCCAACCTGTTTTCTTGCCATGGTTCGAACCCTGCGAATGATGGTCACGATCGCCGTCCTTATCGCGGTCATGGTCCTTATCCTTATCATGGTCCTTATGACGATCTTTGTCGCGGTCACGGTCTTTGTCGCGATCACGGTCCTTATCGCGATCGTGATCCTTGTCGCGGTCATTGTCATGATGCGTGAAGTGGTTGCGGTCCCGATCGTCGTCCCGGTCATGCCCTTTATCGTGATCTTTAGCAAAAGCCACCGCAGGAACCAGGGCCGTGCATAAACCCGCAGTTAACAGCACTTTCAGCAGCCGGTTAGGCATACTTTCTCCTTGTTCGAGATACTGGATTTGAAGCGGCCCGGGGGGTTAAGAAACAGGTCTTATCTAAGGAGGAATGTATCCCGAAATGGGCTAACCGGCAAATCAGGTAGTGCTACAACTTTGGTAATCAGGCAGTGGGCTAGGCCAGGCTATGTTCCACCACGTGCCCCAGCCGCAGGATCGTCGCTTCATCGAAGTGCTTTCCTAAAATCTGCACTCCGATGGGCAGGCCTTCTTTTGATTTGCCGCATGGCACCGAGATCCCCGGGATTCCAACCAGGTCAGCCGTCACCGTATAAATATCAGCCAGGTACATGGCCAGGGGATCATCGGCTTTTTCTCCCAGCTTGAATGCGGGGGTGGGGGTGGTGGGCGTGACCACAGCATCTACGCCCTGAAATGCATTCTCGAAATCACGGGTGAGCAGGGTGCGGACTTTCTGCGCTTTCAGATAGTATGCGTCATAATATCCGGCGCTCAGGGCGTAGGTGCCCAACATGATGCGCCGTTTCACCTCGGCACCAAAGCCCTCGTCGCGCGTATTGCGATACATCTGCGCCAGGGTTTTTGCGGTCTTGCTGCGGTAGGCATAGCGCACGCCATCGAAGCGAGCCAGGTTCGAGGAGGCCTCAGCAGTAGCTACGAGGTAATACGTGGGAACTGCGTAGCGGGTGTGAGGAAGCGAAATGGGAACGGCATGGCATCCGGCCTGCTGCAGCTTGGCGATGACGTTTTCAACCGCAGCACGGACTTCCGCATCAAGCCCTTCTCCGAAATATTCCTTGGGAATTCCGATTCTTAAACCCTCCACCGGTTTCTCGATTTCGGCGGCGTAGTCAGGAACAGGCACCTCGGCGGAGGTTGAATCCAGCGGATCGCGGCCGGCAATATACTGCAGGATGAGCGCGGAATCTTTTACCGTCTTGGTGAGCGGACCGATGTGATCGAGCGAAGAGGCAAACGCAATCAGGCCATAACGCGAGACGCGTCCATAGGTGGGCATAAGTCCTACTACGCCGCAGAAAGCAGCGGGTTGGCGGATGGAGCCTCCAGTATCAGAGCCCAGCGCGGCGACGGCGGTCCCGGCAGCGACCGATGCGGCTGAGCCTCCGGACGATCCACCTGGAACCCGGCTCATATCGCGCGGATTGCGCACCGGTCCATACGCCGAATTTTCATTGGAAGAGCCCATGGCGAATTCATCACAATTAGTCTTGCCCAGGATCACAGCCCCGGCTTCCTCGAGCCTCCTGACCGCAGTGGCGTCATAGGGAGGAATGTAGTTCCCCAAGATTTTCGACCCGGCGGTGCTACGCACGCCCCGCGTTACCATGACGTCTTTGATGGCAACGGGAACACCAGCCAGCGGAGGCAGCGGATCACCTTTGCCGGCCAGCGTATCAATTCGAGCAGCCTGTTCCAGGGCGCGTTCTTTCGCAAGCGTCAGATAGGCGTGCACCTCGCCATCTTCAGCTTCAATCTTTTTATAAAAACCTTCGGCCAGTTTCGTAGCTGTAACGGTACGCTCGGCAATGGCCGTGCTGGTAGAGGCGACGGTAAGAAGACCCAGGTCCATGATGATGAATTCAGTGAGTTACAAAACCGCCCTTGGCTTCAGCCGTAGGCTCATCCAATTCTTTGTTGAAGACAGCACGTATCTGCTTGATGGTGTCGTTGGGATCGAGGCCATCCTGCTTGTGCAAAGCATCGGCAACGTGACGAACAACGTCGGTCAGCAGGATTCCCCAGCCGATGGTCTCTTTGTCTCCCCATGCCCCGATCGAGAGCGTGCAATGCAGACCGCCATTGGCGATCCAGGCCCGCAACATTTCCCTGGAACCAGCGTCGGTTTTGGCGGCTGGCGGAACTACCAGCTCATTGTTGCTCATATTATCTTCCTTTCGGATTAACGCTCAATGACCTTTGGGACCCTAAAAAAGTTCCCGTTGGAGTCGGGCGCGTTGGCGAGGGCCGCTTCCCTCGGCAGTGAAGGCCGTGGCTCATCGGGACGCATGGCATAAAGAAAGCGCTCGCTTCCGGCTTTGCTGTCATCAATGCCAAAGCGGTCTGCCGTCTGGGCCATGGCTGGAATATTAGCGGTGTCGAGTTCGTTGAGCAGATCAATGTATCCCAGGATGGAATTCAGGTCTCTCACCATACGCTCGCGCTCGACGGCCGTCAGCTCAAGATTGGCAAGATCGGCGACGGTAGCAACGTCTTTTTCTGTAACTTTCATGATCAGATTTTCCAGTTTCACATGTTCGCTGCGACTACAAACTTCAGGCGCTCCACTTTAACGGAAACCAGTTGGTTGATACGCGCCAGGAATTGCGGAGCCATATCCGCAAGTTGGGTGCGCCAGCCGGCGTCTGCCACCTCGATGGTCAGGATTCCCTCCGCAAAGCTCAGCGCCCGCGCCTTCTGTGCCACCGCGGGACCGCAGGCAAACGGCCAGGCCAGCAACGGCGCCTCCTGGGGCGGGGTGCGCTGTAATGCCTCCAGAACAATTTTTTCCAAACCTGTGCGCAACGGCTGCATAAAAATCGCTGATCTCTAGATTCTACCGGAAAGCGCCTTTCACTCGGCACTCAGCGTTTTTATTTACCGCGGAGACGCGGGGAAAACTGATTGCGCAGAATACGGAAATCTCGCGGACTGCCTCAGATGCATTAGAAGCTTCTGCTTAAAATTTTTGTTTTTTTACTTGACGTGACCCAATTGTCACGTTACTATTTACTCACATAACGATGGTTACCATCGAAGGAGAGAACACAATGAAATTAGAAGATCTGATGCTTGACCTGGTGCAGCATATCGAAATCAAAGCTCCCCCGAAGAAGGTATTCCCCATGATGCTGGAGCACTTTGGGCAGCGCTTCACAACACCCGAGGGCCAGCCCTTGCAGACGGTCCTGGAACCCAAGCCGGGCGGGCGCTGGTATCGCGACCGGGGAGACGGAATCGGACACCTGTGGGGGTTCGTGCAGGTAATCAAGCCTCCGAGCCTGCTGGAGCTGAGCGGCCCGATGTTCATGTCGTATCCGGCAACGAATCACATCGAGGTAAAGATCGAGGAGGTTTCCGGAGGCAGCAAAGTTACGCTGCGGCATCGCGCGCTCGGCATGATCGATCCGGAACACCGCAAGGGAGTGAGCAAAGGCTGGAACCACATGCTTGCGAGTCTCAAGAAGGACTGCGAATAACAACTTGACTGACGGCACTCAAGGCGTGAACGAGAAGCTCGACCCGATCTGGAAGGCGCTATCGGACCCGACGCGCCGGGCGATCCTCGATCTACTGCGACAAAAGCCGCGCACAACGACCGAGATTGTCGAAGCTTTTCCTCACTTGTCTCGCTTTGGAGTGATGAAGCACCTGGACGTTCTTCGTGAAGCCCAGTTGGTTGATACCCGGGAACAAGGCAGGCAGCGAGTGAACTCGCTGAATGTCACCCCGCTTCGGCAAATCTATGAGCGTTGGGTCACTCCGTTCGAAGACCTCTGGTCGAGCCAGTTGCTCCGCATCAAAGAAAAGGTCGAGGAGAAAGAAGAGAGGCGGGCGGCCAGCAAGCGGAAATAAGATCAGGCCGCAAACAGCGGCCAGAAAGGGTTGCGCACAAGTTCAAAACTTTGAGCGCAACTAAAACAGGAACAATTAGAACAACACAAACAGGAGAATTCACATGGCAACTGCAACACTCGTCACCGGCAGCGCAATCCAAAACCACAAAGTTGTTTCCCAGGAAGAGTGGGTTGCAACACGAAAAGAGCTGCTCCGCAAAGAGAAGGAGTTTACCCGGCAGCGGGATGAACTCAGCCGGCAGCGGCGCGAGCTGCCCTGGGTCAAGGTCGAAAAGAACTACGTTTTCGACGGCCCCAAGGGCAAGACAACGCTCGCCGACCTCTTCGCAGGACGCAGCCAACTGATCATTTATCACTTCATGTTCGGCCCGGGATGGGAGCAGGGCTGCCCGAGCTGCTCGTTCGTGGCCGACCACTTCAACAGCATCATCGTACATCTGAACGCGCGCGATGTTTCGATGGCGGCCGTGTCGAGAGCGCCTCTGGAGCAGTTACAGCCTTTTCAAAAGCGCATGGGCTGGAGCTTCAAGTGGGTGTCATCGTTCGGCAACGATTTCAACTACGATTTCCACGTCTCGTTCACTAAAGACGAAATGGCAAAAGGCAAGGTGTACTACAACTATGGAATGATGGAATTCCCCAGCGAGGAAGCTCCCGGCGTGAGCGTGTTCTATAAGGACCCGGCGGGCAATATCTTCCATACCTATTCCACATACACTCGCGGGCTTGATATCCTGCTGGGCGCATATAACTACCTCGATATGACGCCGAAGGGACGCGATGAAGAAGGCCTACCCCATGGGATGGCGTGGGTCCGTCACCATGATCGGTATGAGCCGTCGAAGGAATCCACTGCTTCGTGCTGCTCAGGAGAGAGCCGATCATGAGCATCCGCAGTTGTTGCAATCTGGCGAAAGCGACGACGGAGGGCAATTCGCATCCGTCGCCGCTCGGTCGGCGCGGCTTTGATTTTTTCGGCTGGATAGGGCCGGGAGTATTGCTGATTCTGTTGCCGAAATGTCCTATGTGCCTGGCGGCTTACATTGCGCTGGCCACCGGCATAGGAGTTTCAGTTTCGATGGCGGCAGAGTTGCGCATGCTGCTTGTGATTTTGTGCGCGGGTTCGTTGGTTTATTTTGTGAGCCGATGGATAAGCAGATTCTGGGCGCGTGCAGCTGACGGGACGCCGGCGCTACGACAGAACTGCTAACTTTTTTCGACACTTACTGGAAAATTTTCTTTTACCCATTCCAGAGCCTGGGATTTATCTTGAACGCGCCCTTCCAACTGGGCATCTTCGCAGGCCGAGAGGATCTCTTTAAAACGCGGGCCCGGCTGGTAACCGCCGGCGATGAGGTCATCGCCCGTGATGAGAGGCTTGGGGCGGATCTCTTCTTCAGGCAAGGCGCTCAGTTTCTCATTCACGAAATTGTAAAGCGTGAGGTCGCGGTGGCTGGCGCCGCAATCGAGTCGGTGCAACTCTATATGTTCCCCAAAATTAGGCATTCGCAGAAACCGTTTGAGCGTAGACTCGCGCATGCGCGTGACCTCGGGGAAGCGCATGTGATTGCTTACCAGCTCCACGATCTTTTCGGTTTCTTCATTCGAGAAGCGCATCCTGTGGCAAATCTCTTCCGCCATTTTGGCCCCCACCTCGGCATGACTGTCAAAACGGATGCGGTCTGGAGCCACGCGAAACGTGGGCGGCTTGCCTACATCATGCAATAAAGCGCCCCAGGCCAGCGTGGGCGAGACATTGGGAGGCAGGGGCTCCAGCAGCATCAGCGTGTGCACCCACACGTCTCCTTCAGGATGGTACTGCGGCGGCTGCTCGACGCCCTTCATTCTTGCGATCTCAGGCAGCACTTCAGGCAGCAGCCGTGATTCATCGAGCAATTCGAAGGCGCGGCGAGCGCGCCCCTCGGTCAGCATCTTGGTCAGCTCGTCGCGCACCCGCTCACGGCTGACCTCGTGAATCGAGGGAGCCAGCTCCCGGATGGCGCGCATGGTTTTTTCTTCAATGACATACCCGAATCGGGCGGCAAATCGCACCCCACGCATCATGCGCAGCTTGTCTTCGGTGAAGCGGCGTTCGGCATCACCAATGGTGCGAATAACACCGGCTTTCAGATCAAATTGTCCGCCGACGAAATCGAGCACTTTGTTGTTTTCGAGAGGATCGAGCAGCAAACCATTGATGGTGAAATCGCGCCGCTGCACGTCTTCCTGTGGAGTCCGGGTGTAACGTACTTCGTCAGGATGGCGGCCATCGCTGTAAATTCCATCATTGCGAAAGGTAGCGACTTCGATGCAGTTGCCGGTTGCCAGTTGCCAGTCGCCAGTGTCTACGAGCACTACTCCGAACTGGGCGCCTACCGCGTAGGTTTTCGGAAAAATTTCCATGACCTCATTGGGCGTGGCATCGGTGGCGACGTCATAGTCGGCGGGTTCGCGTTCCAGCAGCAGATCGCGCACACATCCTCCCACGAGATAGGCTTGAAAGCCGCGCTCGCGCAAGGTGCGAACGATCTCAATTGCCGCCGTTTTTTGCTCAGTAGACATGCCGTGGATTACGATTTATGAAGTACGATTTACGATTTTGCCGGCGCGAAATAATGCGCTGCGAACCCCTGCCTTGATCTCCAGCCCATGATGGCAGGGCTTATCTCATAATATATAGACATGGCCGATGTCTTCATCCTTGGTATTGAAAGCTCATGCGACGAAACCGCGGCTGCGGTGGTGCGCTCGGGGGAGCACATGGAATCGAACGTTGTGCTCTCGCAATTTGCTACACATCAGCCGTATGGCGGGGTTGTTCCCGAGCTGGCCTCGCGCGAGCACCTGCGCGGCATAGTTCCTGTGGTGCGGCGCGCGCTGGAGCAGGCTCGGCAGAGCTATGAGAGCATTGACGCTATTGCGGTCACGCAGGGACCCGGCCTGGCGGGAGCATTGCTCGTAGGCGTGACTTATGCGAAGGCGCTGGCCTTTGCCCTGAATAAGCCGCTGATCGCCGTGAACCATCTCGAAGGGCACATCCATGCTGTCCTGCTGGACGAGCGACAGCGTGGCAACCACAACTTCCCTTTTCCTGTGCTGGCGCTGGTGGTTTCAGGCGGGCATACGCATCTTTACCTGGCGAAAGAAAGCGCACAAGCTATCAGCCCACTCGGTTGGAGCTACAAAAACGTTGGACGCACACGCGATGATGCCGCCGGCGAGGCTTACGATAAAGTCGCCAAGCTGCTAGGCCTGGGCTATCCTGGCGGGCCGATCATCGACCGGTTAGCCAAGCACGGCAATCCGCAGGCGGTGAAATTTACGCCTGCACAAATCAAAGGCAAAGATCGCAACGCACCCGAGCACGACGAACCGTTTTTTGATTTTTCATTCAGTGGAATCAAAACTGCGGTGCTTCGCTACATCGAATTGAACCATATGAAAGAAGATTGCGAGGAGCGGCAAAGAAAGTTGGCGCACAGTACTAAACCCACCTGGGAAGAGATTCTTGCCCAGTGCGATAAAAAGACGCTCGATCTGGTTGCTTCGTTTCAACGTTCTGTCGTTGACGACCTGGTGGGAAAGACGCTCAAAGCAGCGGAGCAATGTAACGCCGCAACCCTGTTCGTTACCGGAGGGGTTGCGGCCAACAGCGAACTGCGCGCTCGTTTTGAGCAGCAGGCTGCGCAAAACGGGTTGCCGGTGTATTTCCCTTCCCGGCCGCTCTCTACAGATAACGCCGC
This sequence comes from Terriglobales bacterium, assembly GCA_035651775.1. GTDB lineage: Bacteria > Acidobacteriota > Terriglobia > Terriglobales > Acidobacteriaceae > QIAW01. Next base: position 5,188 of record DASREY010000069.1, on the reverse strand, counting down.
CATGATTGCTGCGGCGGCATATCCTAAGTTCCTGGCAAGGAATTTTGCAGATCCTGAATTTTCCGCTGAGGCGAGTTTACCCCTGTGTTAACTTCTGCCGGCCTTGGCCTTGACGGCCTCAACCGCGACCATGTCTGTACCCAAAGCATGAATCAAAGCGTTGCGGAGCTGGGCTTCGATGTCAATATCCTTGTACATGACATATGTGGCCAAGTGTTCGGCTGTAAAGGGATTACTGCTGCTCTTTCCCGCGAGAATCACCGTGGGAATGCGTGCGGTTTTGGGGTTAGTTTTCAGTACGGTGAGCAGTTCGCCACCAGTCATCCTAGGCATTGAGAGGTCGGTAAAGATAATTTCCGGCCGGAAATCTTTCAGCTTGGCGAGGGCTTCTTCGCCATTGCAAGCCGATTCGACGTTAAATCCGCGTTCCTCCAGATAACGGCAGACTGTATGCCGGATGAGCATAGAGTCATCCACTACCAGAGCATTATGGCTCTTCATAAGAATTACCTCATAAACTTCCGGGGGACGAATTACGCAGATTATAGCGTCTGTAAGGAGTAAAACGGTCAAATAGACTCAACAAATGCAATTACTGAAGTAACTATGACTGAAGTAACAAGCTGCCAGCGTCCGGTGGCCGGTTTTTTGCGGACAAATAGCAGAGCTTTGCGATTTCTATCTTCCGGCACGGAAGCAGTTCCGGATGGCTTGCGTTTATGCATACACAATCTCAGGCGCATACACGCACATACGCATTAGGGAATTTCAAAGACTATTCTGTTTCGTTGTCAATTTTCTCTTCGATAGCCATATCCTGGAACTCGCTGGAGTCGAATACCTCGCGGCACTCCAGGCATTCGACGTATTCCGCATCTTCATCGCGAGAAACCACCTGCACCTTCGGATGGGCGCATGGAGTTGCCCGCTTTTGCGGGACCGGAGCCGGAGCTGCTTTGCTGCCGGCGGCACTCTTGGAAGGAATGGAGGAAGCTGATGTTCTTGTTCTTGGAACCGTGCTCATAAATCCTTAAATCATTTCCAGCCGGGTGGCCGTATTTATCGCTAATAAAGCCACCATACCAGAGGTTCATGCAATTCCGCTCATTTTAGCTCTGCCCAACCCGGTGTCAAGAGGCATGGCAAAGAAAAAGTTGTTGGCAAACAAGAGATGATGTGATCTGAGGAAAAGTTGCAAGCTGGGGGAAATTTAAGATCTATGAAGTACGATCTACGATTGCTTTCGAGGTCCCCAATTGGACAAGTCTCAGCTAACCACAGCCGAGTATGGGTTCAATCCTAGTTATTGCGGAGTAACGGCTGTCGCACTTTTGGTAGAGGCGTGTTTGGGCGGACGCAGAGTGTTGCTCGCAGCTACGGCGCCATCGTCATATTGCGATGATTCAGGCATAGGAAAGATGCCGGCGCGGCGGGCTTCTTCAATGCGGATCATGCTGATTTGCGGCTCGGGCGTGCGACTCATACCGCGTTGGGCCGCGGCTACGGCGGCTTCAAAATCAGCGCGTCCGGTGAGAGCGGTGTCGAAATACAGATATTGCTGGGAGTGGCGGGCGGTGCGCACGCCGACGTAAGCATGCCCCGGAACCAGAACTACTGCCGGTTCCATTCCCAGATTTTCAAATAACGATGCGTATAATACTGCGCCATCAATGCAGTTGGCCGAGCGATCGCGCAGCGACTCATTGGGCATGCGAACCCGTTCGCTCATGTTCTTGTTGCCGCCAAACGTGAGAGAGCTTTTCACATAGGAAACGCCCAAAGCCTGCACCGCCCGGTAAATGGCGCGGGCCTGGATCAGGGTTGATTTTTCCTGACCGGTTATATCCTTCCATTCTTCATAGCCCGGCAAGCGGCGCAACGGCGCAAGTTCCTTGGCGCGGCTCAATACCCTCTCTACCAGGGAATCGTGCGGAGTGATCCAGGAGGCGATGTATGGAGCAAACTTGAAGCTTTCACCCCAATAGATGTCATCCACGGCGCGCAGACGCACAGGCACGGTCTCAGAGAAAACGGCCCGTCCGCTGGCATCAGTCACGTTGACTGCGACGGTAGCGGCGGCAAGCTCCCGATTCTGGAAAAGACGCGGCAAGAAAGTGGGGGCAAAAAGCAAAGTGCGCGATTGGCCGGCACCCATCTCGACCACTTGAATTTCCTGGTCGCTCCATCCCGAAACCTGCACGGCTACGCGATTATGCAGAGGAGCATCGGTGGAATTGCTGATGGTTACGCTCACCGTACCCCAGGTGCGCTCCTCGCGCTTCTGCAAAGAAGCTTGGTTGGCAAAAACCGGATAAATTTCGTTGCTAAGTCCGACCTGGATTTTGTAGGTTGGCTCAATTTTTGCTGCAGGCTGTGAGGCAATCGCGCCGGCTTTCTCAGGAAGACGCGAGATAACATTCTCATTCAGACCGGCCGCAGCCATTCCCGCCGCTTTGGCAGATTGGCTGGTGAAGACCGGAAAGCTGCCGGCCAGCAGCACAAGGCCCAATACAGCCGCCCTGAACAACATTCGCGAAGTGGTCCGAACAAGGGGGTAGCGCACGAAGTTAGACTATCTCTCTGGGTTCTGAAAGCAATCCAGCATACGCCTTAATACGCTGAAAGCAGTGAGTAATCCTGTAAGATGTATCGATTCTATAACCGCGGGTGGCGCGGGATATGACCCAGTCGTATTAACCCTCCGGTCAATACCCGCCGACGCCCTTGGCTCATCCCCTAAGCTGCTGAATGGAAGATATTTACCTTTGACTACAGAAATCGCGCCATTGGCTGGTTTCAGTTGCTATTTTCCCGGCTAACCCTCTAAAATCCATATACGACTGTTTTGGTCGGGATTGTCGGTCAGGGCATGGGCGAATGTTAAAGCTCACGAAAAAAGCCGATTACGGGCTGATAGCCATGCGGCATCTGGCATGCCAGGGCGGTCATTGCAGCGCGAAAGACATAGCCGATGCGTACGGCATTCCGCAAGAGGCGCTGGCGAAGATCTTACAGCGGCTGGTGAAGGCAGGTTTGCTGAGCTCATATCATGGCACCCATGGCGGTTATGTCCTGGCGCATGATGCCCGCGAGATTTCAGCCTTCGATGTTATCAAGGCGATCGACGGCCCGTTGTTTATGACCTCGTGTTACAGCAGCCTTCACGATTGTGGCCAGAGTTCGCGTTGTACGGTGCGCGAGCCGCTGCGCAAAGTAAGCGAGAGCATTGAGCAGGTGCTGAGGCGCATGAAAATTTCTGATATGGCCCTGGATTCGGCTGACGAATGCCCTGAGCACAGTGAAAAAGCAGACTCTGCCGCCGAATTGGTGCGGCTGAGTTAAAGATTTTGGGAGAGAACTGCATGAATATGGAGAACGGAAATTCTAAACTTCCAGCGGGCGTGAAGCTTCCGCTTTACATGGATAACCACGCGACCACACCGGTCGATCCTCGTGTGCTGGAAGAGATGATGCCTTACTTTACCGGCAGGTTCGGCAATGCGGCTTCACGCAATCATGAATTTGGCTGGCTGGCGGAAGAGGCCATTGAGACCGCCCGTGAGCGGATTGCGAAGCTGGTGGGCGCAACCGCAAAAGAAATCATTTTCACCTCGGGCGCCACCGAGAGCGACAACCTTGCTATTAAAGGTGTGGCCGAGATGTATAAGGAAAAGGGCAACCACATCATCACCGCCGCCACCGAGCACAAGGCTGTTCTCGATACCTGCAAGCGCCTGGAAAAATATGGCTATCGCGTGACCTATCTGCCGGTGGCTAAAGATGGACTTATTAATCTCGAAGACCTGAAGCGCGCCATTGACGATAAGACCATTCTCGTCACCATCATGTATGCCAACAACGAGATTGGCGTTTTGCAGCCTGTGACTGAGATTGGCAAGATCTGTCGCGAGAAGGGTGTGTTGTTCCATAGCGACGCAACCCAGGCAATTGGCAAAGTGCCGGTGGATGTGAACAAGCAGAACATTGACCTGATGTCTATCTCGGCGCACAAAATGTACGGCCCCAAGGGCGTGGGCGCGTTGTACGTGCGGCGCAAGAATCCGCGGGTGCAAATCTCAGCCATTATCGATGGCGGCGGCCACGAGCGCGGCATGCGCTCCGGCACCTTGAACGTTCCCGGCATTGTGGGGTTGGGCAAGGCATGCGAAATTGCTTCGAATGAAATGGCAGAGGAATCCAGCAAACTGGCGAAGCTGCGCGACCGCCTGAAAGAAAAGATCATGATCCAGCTTGATGAAGTTTATGTCAACGGCTCGTTGGAACACCGCTTGCCGGGCAATCTGAATATGAGCTTCCTCTACGTGGAAGGCGAATCGCTGCTCATGGGCATCAACGACATCGCGGTTTCCAGCGGCTCGGCATGCACATCGGCCACACTGGAGCCATCGTATGTGCTGAAGGCCCTCGGCCTGGGAGACGATTTGGCGCACAGCTCCATCCGCTTTGGCCTGGGACGCTTCAATACCGAAGCCGAAGTAGATTATGTAGCTGACCGCATCGTGACCACGGTGAAGAAATTGCGCGAACTCTCGCCGCTCTACGAGATGGTGAAAGAAGGCATCGACCTCTCAAAGGTGCAGTGGCAGGCGGAAGCGCATTGATGTTTCAGTAGAGACTTTGCTTTGCAACGTCTCATGATTGGATTTAAAACGCAGGCAAGACGCAGCGAGCCGCGTCTCTACGAAAATTCATTCATAGAAAATTTTATTTCAGGAACAGGAGAAAAGAATGGCATATAGCGATAAGGTACTGGATCACTACACCAACCCACGCAACGTCGGATCGATGGATAAGAACAGCACGGAAGTTGGCACCGGCCTGGTGGGCGCGCCCGAGTGCGGCGACGTAATGAAACTCCAGATCAAGGTAAATCCGCAGACCAACGTAATCGAAGACGCTAAATTCAAGACCTTCGGTTGCGGATCGGCCATTGCCTCGTCTTCCCTCGCCACCGAGTGGGTGAAGGGCAAAACCGTGGAAGAGGCGCTGCAAATCAAGAATACGGATATTGTCCGCGAACTGGCGCTGCCCCCTGTCAAGATTCACTGCTCGGTGCTGGCGGAAGATGCTATCCGCGCGGCCATTGGCGACTGGAAGAAAAAGAACGGCGCTGAAAGCAGCAAGCCTGCCCACGCTGCGGTTGAAGTCAAGGTCTAGTGCCCGAACA